>DATCOJ010000201.1:0-19985 GCA_036564785.1 Rhizomicrobium sp.
CGGCTGGAACGATCGGCGGGGTGTGCAGCGCGGTGCCGGAGAACGGCATCGGGTCCATGCGCGGGCCGATCGCCTGGCTCATATATTTCCGGCTCCAGGCCTCGTCCGGACTGATGGCCGTCATGCGGTGCGGCACGCCGAGCGGCGGGCCTTGGGTTTCCTCCACCTGCTGCGTCTTCACCGCGCGCGCAGTCTGCTCCAACCGCTCGGCGGCCTCAGCGAAGGCACTTCGCAGGGGACGATCGGAAAGCTTGCGGGTCTCGGCCATGGTCATGCTCCGCCTTGCTGCAGCCACTGGAAACCGCCCTCGCGGCTGATCACCGCCACATCGATGGCGCCGCCCACGGTCTCCTTCTGCGCCATGATACGCTTCTTGAAGACGTTCAGTTCCACCAATTCGCGCGCCGTCTCGCCCAATTCCTTGCGGCCGGCGATCTCCAGGACCCGCAGGATGGGATTGATGAACACCTGCTGCTGGTAGTCGGCGATCATGCGGTAGAAGGCGTCGAGATAGCGGGGCACCACGTCGCGCTGAAAGCGCTCGCGCACGCCGTCGCGAGTGGTGGCATCGGCATGTGGAAAGGCGGCCACCACCTGGTCCACCAGCCCGTGCATCATCATGCGGAAGCCGCCATAGAAGCGGCGCTCCAGATTGAAATCGATGCCGCGAATGAAAGCATTTGTCACTTCGCTGTCGGCATAGACGCGGATCTTGGAACGCGTCTCGCCGTCGATCTTGTCGACGCCGGCTTCGCTCCGTTTGGCGATGCCGCCGACGATCGCCGAGACGAACCAGGTGACGACCGAGGGATAGCGCTCCTCGGCGCCGAAACCAGCAAACACCAGGCCGGTGACGTCCTCCAGGAACAAATCCTTCACTACGGCGAAGACGCCGATCTCCTTCAGGCGCTGCACCGATTGCTTGCCGAGCCCGAATGGACCGAAGCCGTAGGCGATGACCTCGTCGATCTCGCGGGCATAGTCGCGCGCCACCTTGGCACCGAAGCCTTGCGGGAAGCAGGCGAGATCGGAGCGCGGGCTACCATCCTCGCGGAACTGATACTCGCGCCAGATGCGCTCGATGGCGCGTTCGAGGATGGCGATGTCGCTTTGCTGGGTCTCCTCGTCGCCGGCGCTTTCGCGCAGGAACTGGGCGAGATGGAAGATGTAGCGGAAGACGGAGGCGAGCAGGCGCTTGTACTCGTCTTTCTGCCGGGCGCGGGGGAAAAACTCTTCCAGATTATCGAGCATCGAGGTGAAGCGTGCGGCGTAGTCGCGCACCTGCGGCAGCGCGCCCGGCTTCACCTTGGTCTGATAGTGCTCGATCAAGTGATCCCAGGGGTGGCCCATCAAGTCGGCGACGCCGAAGAACATCAGCCCGAGCGGGCGGCCCTCAACGAGCTGGAACAGCTTGCGCTGATCGTTGCGCACCGCGACCGTGCCCCCGTCGATGAGGGTCACGGCGGAATCGGCGGCAAGCGCCACGGCCCGCTGGTTCATCACCGCGATTTCAGACGTCATGCACGAACCCCTACCCCGCCGTCTTCGCGGCCTCGCGCGAGCATGTCACAAGCGCAGGCAGGGTGGGAAGGCAGGACCGCCCGGCATGGTTACGGGCGGTAGATTCTCGCCCAGTCGTTCCCCTTCCCCCCTTGTGGCCGTCTTCGCTGAAGCTCCGCCCGCCGAGTGAGTGCACATGTGCCCGGCGAAGCCTTGGCGTAGCCGGGGGAAGGTGCCGCGCGCGAGCGAAGCGAACGCTGCGGCGGAAGGGGGGGTGCTCGCGATGAACAACCCCCTTCAGTCTGGCTGCGCGATGCTACCCGCGTCGCTTGCCAGCCCGCTTCCCCCACAAGGGGAAGCGGAAGCTGTTGTATGTGGAAGCTCGCTCGCACAAGCTCCGCGCGAGAGCCATTGGGAGAGGCACATGTACAAGCCGTTCGATCTTTCGGGGAAAGTCGCGCTCGTCACCGGCGGCAATGGCGGCATCGGTTTCGGCATGGCCGAGGCGATGGCTCAGGCCGGCGCCGACATTGTCATCTGGGGCACCAAGGAAGCCAAGAACCGCGAGGCGGGAAAGAAGCTCGCGGGCTACGGCAAGCGGGTGGCGAGCCGGGTGGTGAACGTGGCGAACGAGGCCGAAGTCGTCGCCGGAATGGCGGCAGCGGTTTCCGACATGGGACGCGTCGATTGCGTGGTGGCGAACGCCGGCATCGGCGGCGGCGCCCGCTCGTTTTCCGAAATGACGATCGAGACCTGGCGGCGCGTGCACGCGGTCAACGAGGAAGGTGCGTTCTTCACCTTGCGCGAGGCGTGCAAGCACATGGTCGAGCGCGCGGCCCGCGGCGACGCCGGCGGCTCGCTGATCGGGGTCGCCAGTCTCGCGGGGCTGGAAGGCGCCGGACGCAACGAGGCCTACAGCGCCACCAAGGGCGCGGTGCTGGCCATGATGCGCTCGATCGCGGTCGAGCATGCGCGCTACGGCATCCGCGCCAACGCAGTCGCGCCGGGCTGGATCGCCACTGACATGACGCAAGGCATGCAGGACAATCCCGCCTTCAAGGAGAAGGTGCTGCCGCGGGTGCCGATGCGCCGCTGGGGCGAGCCCGCGGATTTCGGCGGCATCGCGGTCTACCTCGCTTCCGACGCCTCGAAATACCACACCGCCGACACTTTCGTGATCGACGGCGGATATCTCGTCTTCTAGCGGAGCTTGAATTCGTAGGCGAGCGGATCGCCTTCGGCGCGGCGGCCGCCGGAAGAGGAATAGAGCGCGCGAGCGGGCTCGTCGTAGCGGTCGGTCAGCACCCAGGCCGTATCGCAGCCGATCTCCCAGGCATGATCGAGCAGCGCTCGCAGCACGCCACTGCCCACCCCCTTTCGGCGATGCGCCGGAGAGACTCCAACTTCGTTGATCCAAAATTCCCGCGGCTTGTCGGGATGAATGTAATCAAGGCCGGATGCGAAGCCGATCACCACACCCTTGTCGATCGCCACGGCGATGTGATGGCGCGGATCGGCGAGAAAGCGCTTGACCAGAGTCGGATCGATCGGATTGTCGAACACCTCCGGCGCTACCCGCGCCAGAACCGATTCCTGTCCACGCTCCAGGACTTTGAACTCAACCGGCATGCTCGCCCCGGTCCAATCGCTCCGTATACAAACAAAAAGGGATGCCCGGGTTTTCGGACATCCCACTATCGGGCGCAGTCTAAAACCGAAGAAACAGACTGGCAAGAGCGGAAAAAGGCCAATAGATAAATGCCCCTGTTGCTTCGCGGAGGGGCTGTCATGGCGGCTTGCGGTCTCGATTTCGGCACGTCCAATTCCGCCTTGGGAGTGGTTGGCGACAGCCAGCCGGAGCTGGCGCCGGTCGAAGGCTTGGCAACCATCATCCCAAGTGCAGTCTTCTTCGATTTCGAATCCCAGGGCCGCGTTCTCTTCGGCGAGGCGGCGATCGGCGCCTATATTGCCCAGCAGGATGGGCGGCTGATACGGTCGCTGAAATCGATCCTCGGCTCGCCGCTGATCGATGAGAAGACGGCGGTCGGGCGCAAGCACATTGCCCTGACCGAGGTGGTCGAGCTCTTCATCCGGCATCTGAAAAGCCGGGCTGAAGCCTTTCTTGGCGAAGAGATCACGCAGGTTGTGCATGGCCGGCCGGTGCGCTTCGTCGACGGCGACGATGCGGCCGATGCCAAGGCGCAAGCCGCGCTGGAGGACATCGCGCGCCGGGTCGGGTTTCGCGAGGTGGCGTTTCTCTATGAGCCGCTGGCTGCGGCCTATCACTACGAGGAGACAGCGGAGCGCGAGGAACTGGTGCTGGTGGCCGACATCGGCGGCGGCACCTCGGACTTTTCGGTGATCCGAATCGGCCCTGAGCGCCGGGCCCAACCGGACCGCCGCCCCGACATTCTCGCCAATGCCGGCATCCGCATTGGCGGCACCGCTTTCGACACCGCCCTCAGTCTCGCCACGGTCATGCCGCTGCTGGGTCTCGGCACGCAGCTTGTGGCCAAGGATCTGCCGATGCCGAAATCGATCTATTTCGAGCTGGCGACCTGGGCGACTATCAACTTCGCCTATGGCTACAGGAGCGAGCGTGAGGTGCGCGCGCTGCTGGCTGAGGCCTGCGAGCCGGAGAAGGTGGCGCGGCTGCTCAAGACCGTGCGGCGGCATCTGGGCCACCGCATCGCCTTCGCCGTGGAAGACGCCAAGATCGCGCTCGGCGAACAGCCCGCCGTTTCAATTCCACTTGCGTTTATCGAGCCCTCGCTTGGTGCCGAGGCGACGCTAGAAGACTTCGCGCAGGCCATCGCGGAGAAGACCGAACGCCTCACCCAAGTCGCGTCAGGCTGCATCGCCGCGGCAGGCGTCGCCCGAGCGAAGATCGACACGGTGTTTCTCACCGGCGGATCGAGCCGCGTTCCGGCGGTGCGCCGCGCGGTCTTGCGGGCGGCACCTAGTGCCCACCTCACCAGCGGCTCCGACCTCCTCTCCGTCGCACTCGGTCTGACGCGTGAGGCGCAGAGGCGGTTTGGGTAGGCAGCATCAGGGATCGGACATCGCGAAACCGACGTGCCATAGTGCCTCTTCCGATACCTGATACCCGATACCAGGATGCTGGCCATGACCATTCACACGCCGATTTGCGATCTGTTGGGCATCGAGCATCCCATCCTGCTCGCCGGCATGGGCGGCGTCGCCTATGCGGAGCTGTGCGCTGCCGTCTCCAATGCCGGCGGCTTCGGCACGCTTGGCATGGCGGGACGCTCGCAAAGCGAGATCCGCGAGGAGATGCGGAGAGTCCGCGACCTGACAGACAAGCCGTTCGGCGTCGATCTGCTGGCCGCGGTGCCGGAATCGCTCGAGCGCACCGCCGATCTCATCACCGAGGGCGGCGCGGCGGCTTTCATCTCCGGCCTCGGCGTGCCACCGCCGCATCTGGTGAAGAAGTTTCACGACGCCGGCCTGAAGGTGATGAACGTCTCCGGCACCGTACGCCACGCCAAGGCGGCGCAAGCCGGCGGCCTCGACGCGGTAGTAGCACAGGGCACCGAAGCCGGCGGACATACGGGACGCGTGGCGGGCCTCGCGCTCATTCCGCAGGTGGTCGATGCAGTGAGCATTCCGGTGATCGCCGCGGGCTCCATCGTCGACGGCCGCGGACTCGCCGCGGCGCTGGCGCTCGGCGCCCAAGGCGTGTGGATCGGCACGCGCTTCATTGCTTCCGCCGAAGCCCATGCTGGGGCGATGTACAAGCAGGTGATCGTGGAGGCGGACGACGAGGCCACCATTGTCACCCGCGCCTATTCCGGCAAGCCGATGCGGGTGTTCAAGAACGAGTACGTGGCGGAATGGGAGCGGCGGCCGCAGGACATCCAACCCTTCCCGGCCCAGGCGATGATCTCGCATCAGGCGGGCGTCATGGGCGGCATCGGCGGACAACTCGAAGGCCTCGACCATGCGCGCTCCGCCTTCGCCATGGGACAAGGCGCCGGCGGCATCGCCGAGGTGAAATCGGCCAAAGACATCGTCGATCAGATTGTTGCCGAGGCGGAGGAAGCCATCGCCCGAATGGCACGTCTGGTGAGCGACGCCGTTCCGGTTTGAGGGGCTAAGCCACCAGCTTGATCACCGCGTGACCGATGACGGCGATGCCGAAGGCGGTCACCGCGATGCCGGACATGTGATTGATCACCCGCATCACCTTGGAATCGATCTTGGCGTGCAGCAGACCCACGATGGTGGTCAACGTGAACCACCACAAGGTCGAGCCGCCGACGACGCTGCCCACGATCACCGCGGCTTGCGCATAGCTCGCGATATTGCCGGTCAGTCCGCCCAGGCCGGCATAGAGCGCGGCGATTCCGAACAGGGTGGCGGGATTGGTGATGGTGAGCGCGAAGGTGGAGACGATAGCGTGCGCCAGCGAAGATTCTTCGCCCTCATGCACCAGCGTCTTGTCCTTCTCGCTGCGCGGCTGGGGCTCGGTCATGTAGGTGCGCCAGCCGAAGAACAGCAGCAGCAGGCCGCCGGCGATCTGCAGCCACACGGAGAAGCCTTCGATCAGCTGGGCCACGGCCGTGAGGCCGAAGGCGGTGACTGCGGCGAAGCAGCCATCGCCCAAGGCGGCGCCGAGGCCGGAGACAAAGCCGTTCACCGGCCCGAAGGCGAGCGTGCGGCGGATGCAGATCAGGTTCACGGGGCCGATCGGCGCAGCCAGGATCAGCCCGATCGCCACGCCAGACACGATAATGACGAGATAATCCATCGGGCTAAGCGAATTCCGTTGGCGGGATCATGAGTGGAGATCGACGACGAGGCGGCCACGCACCCGGCCGGCGAGAATGTCCTCGCCTGCCTGGAAGACGTCCTTGAGGCCGATCGTCTTGGTCATTTGGGTGAGCTTTTCCTTGTCGAGGTCGCGCGCGAGCCGCTGCCACGCCACGAGCCGGCGGGGTTTTGGCATATAGACCGACTCGATTCCAAGCAGCGAAACGCCCCGCAGGATGAAGGGTGCCACGCTGGCGGGCAAATCCATGCCCTGCGCGAGGCCGCAGGCGGCGACAGCACCGCCATATTTTGTGGATGCAAGCACATTGGCCAGGGTCTTTGAGCCGACGCTGTCCACCGCGCCGGCCCAGCGCTCCTTCGCCAGCGGCTTCGGATCGCCCGATAGCTCCGAGCGAGGGATGATTTCAACCGCCCCGAGATGCTTCAGATAGGCCGCTTCCTCGGACCGGCCGGTGGAAGCGATCACTTGATAACCGAGCTTTGCGAGTACAGCGACGGCGACCGAGCCGACGCCGCCTGCGGCACCCGTCACCAGCACCGGGCCCTTGGCGGGCCCAACGCCGGCATCCTCCAGCGCCAGCACGCAGAGCATCGCCGTATAGCCCGCGGTGCCGATCGCCATCGCTTCGGATTCGGTGAAAGGCTTGGGCAGCGGCACCAGCCAGTCGCCCTTGACGCACGCGACTTGCGCATAGCCGCCGTAATGCGTCTCGCTGAGACCGAAGCCGTTGAGCAGCACCTTGTCGCCGGGCTTGAACTCGGCGTGCGAGGAGGACTCCACCGTGCCGGCGAGATCGATGCCGGGGATCATGGGAAAGCGCCGCACCACCGGAGAGCGGCCGCTCAGCACCAGACCGTCCTTGTAGTTCACCGTGGAATGCGACACCGCGACCGTGACGTCGCCGTCCATCAGTTCGTCACGCGAGAGTTCAGTGAGGTCCGCTTTCTGCGCCTCGCCATCCTTGCGGATCAGGACAGCTTTGAATCGATCGCTCATTGGCAGTTCCGTTGGCCGAGTGCTGCCAAAGCGGGCGCTCGCGCGGCAGCAAAAGCACAGGAAAACGGCAATGGCGTCAAGACGTGGTGAACGGAGGGTTGCCGCGCTCGACAAGAGGGAACTTGAGGGCCACGCTCTTCTTTAAGATTCCCGGAGCATCATGGGAGGCAGCGAAGGCTTGAGAGGGGCGTTCAGGCGCGAGCGTGCGAGCATGAGTCAATTCGAGTTGGCGTTGCGGGGCTATCGGCTGACCACAGCCGAAATTCTCTACCACATGCCGGATCATCCCGAGCTGCTGCAGACCTTCATCTGGCAGGAGCTGGACATGGCGCCGCGCTTTCCGGTGCTCAACAAGTTCCTCCGCTTCTGGACGGTGAACATCGAGGGCCAGCTGCATTCGGTGCGAGTGGCGGCGCGCGGACTGATCTCGCCGGCCGAGCTGCGCATGGCGGCGGGGGAATTCACGCTGAACTAGGCAGTAGGCAATAGGCAGTGGGCTGCGCAGCCTACTGCCTATTGCCTACTGCCTCGAGCGTTTCACCAAACCGCACGGGCTCACCGGCCGACGGCGTCACCAGCGCATCGTCGCGCATGACGATCCGTCCACGGATGATCGTGGCGGCGGGCCAGCCGGTCGTCTCCATACCATCGAACGGGGTCCAGCCGCATTTCGATGCGATCCAGGAATTCTCGATACGCCGCTTTTTCTTGAGATCGATGATGGTGAAGTCGGCGTCGTAGCCCAGCGCGATGCGACCCTTGCCCGCGATGCCGAAAATGCGTTGCGCGCCCGCGCTGGTGAGATCGACAAAACGCTCCAGCGACATCCGCCCGGCATTGACGTGATCGAGCAGGACGGTGACCAGCGTCTGCACCCCAGGCATGCCGGCGGGCGAGTCCGGATAGGGCTTGTCCTTCTCGGCGCGGGTGTGCGGCGCGTGGTCGGAGCCGATGACGTCCACCAGACCTTCGCGCACCGCTTGCCACAAGGCTTCGCGATGACGCGCCTCGCGAATCGGCGGATTCATCTGCGCATAGGTCCCCAGACGTTCGTAGCATTCCGGCGCCGCCAAGGTCAGATGCTGCGGCGTCGTCTCGACCGTGGCGAAGTCGCGCGCGGCGGCCAGCAGCGGCAGTTCTTCTTCGGTCGTGACATGCAGCACGTGAAGCCGCCGGCCCGCAGCCCGGGCCAATCTCAACACGCGCTCGGTGGAGGCTCGCGCGGTTTCCACGTCGCGCCAGAAGGGATGGGTACGCGGGTCGCCTTGCTTGGCGAGCGGACGCCGCTCCTTGAGCCGCGCCTCGTCCTCCGAATGCACCGCCATCCGCCGTCGGCCGCCGCGTAGCGCCGCCAGGATGTCGTCCTCGCCGCTCAGTAGCAGCGTTCCCGTCGAGGAGCCGAGAAAAGCCTTCACCCCCGCCACGCCGGGGATGCGCTCCAGCTCGGCCAGCGCGCCCACGTTCTGCGGTGTGGCGCCGGCATAGAAGGCGTAGTCGCAATGCATGCGGCCTTGGGCGCGGGCAAGCTTGTCCTCGATAGCCGCCCGGGTGGTCGTGGGGGGATTGGTGTTGGGCATCTCGAACACGGCGGTGACGCCGCCCAGCACCGCAGCGCGGCTGCCGCTCTCGAGGTCTTCCTTGTGCTCGTTACCGGGCTCGCGGAAATGGACCTGGGTGTCGATCACGCCGGGAAGGACGTGCAGGCCCTTGGCTTCGAAGACCTCGGCGGCTTTCACCTGCCCCAGCGCGCCGATGGCGACAATGCGTCCGCCCGAAACCGCCAGATCCGCTTCGGCGATACCGTTGGGCGTGGCGCAGATGCCGCCACGGATGAGGAGGTCGCAAGGCCGATCCATCGCCGCCTTCATAGGGGAGCGCGAGCCTCGGCACAATTGACGAAGCCAAGTCTCCTCGCGCACAAGCCTGCCGGCATGATCCTGTTCGCCACCCAGAATTTCCTGCCCTCGATCGGCGGCACGCAGCTCTACGTGACGGGACTGGCTGACGCGCTGGCCGCGCGTGGGCACGCGATCGAAGTCTATTGCGATGCGGCGAGCGCCGGGGCGGCACGCAAGATCGATGAGGCGCGCACCTACCCCATCCGTCGATTCGGAGGGCTGCGACCTCTGATGAGATGGCGGAAGGCCCGCGCCGTGGCCAAGCGAATCGCGCTAGGCGGCGTGCGCGCGGTGATCACGGATACATGGAAGAGCCTCGAGCACTTTTCCAGTGAGTCCCTTACGGGCGTCCGCGTGCTGTGCCTCGGCCACGGCAGCGAATTCCTGACGCCGCCGGCCAGCGCCAAGGAAAGGCGGATGGTCCAATGCCTCGCGAAAGCGGATATCCTCGCCGCCAATTCCCATTTCACCGCCGATCTGGCGAGGCCCTGTCTCGGCAAGGAGACCGAGTTGCGTGTTGTCCTCCCCGGTGTCGATCCGCCGGCCGGCGCCTTGCGGGAATACAGACCGCCTGCGCGCGATGACGGGCCGCGACTTCTGACCGTCGCGCGCCTCGAGCCACGCAAGGGCATCGACGCCGTGCTTCGTGCCCTGCCCGCCCTGGCGCAGCAGCACCCCAACATCCGCTATGACGTCGTCGGCAAGGGCGGCGACTTAAGCCGCCTGAGAGCCCTGTCCAGGAAATTGGGCGTGGCTCAGCGGGTCTCGTTCCACGGCTACATTTCGGAAGCCGCGAAGGCGGCGTTGCTGGCGAAGGCGGATGTCTTCGTGCTGCCCAACCGGCGGGAACCGGGATCGGTCGAAGGCTTCGGCATCGTCTTCGTGGAGTCGGCGGCGTTCGGGGTGCCTTCGATCGCGGGCGCGGATGGCGGCACGGTCGATGCCGTGCTCGACGGAGCGACCGGGCTTGTGGTCGACGGCGAAAAGGACGACGCAGTCCGAGCTGCGCTATCGAGCTTGCTTGGCGATCACAGCCAGCGCGAGGCGTTTGGGCGCAGCGCGCAGGAGCGCTTTTGGCGCGAGTTCGCCTGGTCTTCGGCGATTTCGCGATTTGAAGCCGCCTTGTCTGGTACAATGGCGCAATGAACGGAGCGCTCTACAATCGTGCGGTGATTGCCATCTCAGGCGGAGAGGCCAGGGCCTTTCTCCAGGGACTGATCACCAATGACGTCCAGGCGTTGGCGCCCGGCAAGGCGATCTACGCCGCGCTGCTGACGCCGCAGGGAAAGATCCTGTTCGATTTCTTCGTGATCGAGCGTGAAGAGTCGTTGCTGCTCGATTGCTGGGCAACGGCGCAGCAGGCGCTGCTCAAGCGTCTGCTGATGTACCGTCTGCGCGCCAAGCTGGACATCGTGTCCCGCGACGATCTTGCCGTGGCCTGGGATCGGACATCCACATTGGACGATGGGTTCGGGGACCCGCGGTTATCTGCTCTAGGCCGGCGCGCAATCGTTGGGAAGGCGCAGTTTGCCGACGCGACGGCCACTGCAGACGCTTACCTGAACTGTCGCCTGTCGCTCGGCATTCCTGAAGGCGCGGATTTCGGGCAGGACAAAATGTTCGCGCTCGATGCGGGACTCGAGGAACTCAACGGCGTCTCCTTCGACAAGGGCTGCTATGTCGGCCAGGAGTTGACGGCGCGAATGAAGCATCGCGGCACCGCACGCAAGCGGTTGCTGTTCATCGAAAGCGCAGATGGCGCTCCGCTGCCGATGCCCGATACTCCCATCCGTGCCGGGGACCGCGAACTTGGAATGCTCACGTCCGCTTACGGCTCCCGCGGCTTCGCGCTGATCCGCCTCGATCGTCTGGATGAATCCGCAGGCGCGGAGACCGAAACCGACGGCCGCTCGCTTCGGATCGTCCGGCCGGATTGGCTCGCCAAATAGCGCAAATGCTCTTGACCTTCGCTTCGAACCCGTCAGATTCACCGGCCTTTCGCGAAGGAGTTCTTCCATGCTGCATCACGTATCCGTAGGTGTCGCCGATGTTCCCCGCGCCGCCAAGTTCTATGACGCTGTGCTGGGCGCGCTCGGCTACAAGCGGGTGATGGAGTTCATGCCTTACGCGATCGCCTACGGCGAGGATGCGCCATCGTTTTGGGTGCAGCTGCCGAACGACAAGAACAGCGCCAGCGTCGGCAACGGCGTCCATATCGGCTTCATCGCGCACAGCAAGCAGGCGGTCGAGGATTTTCACGCTACTGCGCTCGCCAACGGCGGCAAGGATAACGGGGCGCCGGGCCCGCGTCCGGACTACGGCCCGGAGTATTTCGGTGCTTTCGTGCTCGATCTTGACGGCAACAAGCTCGAGGCCACGCTCACGCAAGCGGAAGCCGGCGGGGTCAAGGATCCGGAGGAAAAACGCAAGGCCAAGGAAGCGCGCAAGGCCGCCAAGGCGGCCACCGCCGGCGCCGTTACGGACAAGAAGGCGGCCAAGAAGAAGGCCAAGGAAAAAGCCGAGCGCAAGGCCTCCAAAAAGTCCAAGGGCGAAAAGGACAAGAGCGGCAAGAAAAAGAAGAAGCGCACGCCCGAGGAAAAGGCGGAGCGGCGTAAGCTGAAGGAAGCGAAAAAGACATGAGCGCAGCCAGACGCTGCTCATGGCCGGGCGAGGACCCGCTCTACGTCGCCTATCATGACCAGGAATGGGGCGTTCCGGAATACGATCCCCGCGCACTGTACGAAAAGCTCGTGCTGGATGGATTCCAGGCCGGGCTCGCGTGGATCACCATCCTGCGCAAACGGGAGAATTTCCGCCGCGCCTTCGATGCTTTCGAGCCGGAGAAGATCGCGCGCTACGGCAAGCGCGAGCTGGCGCGGCTGCTCAAGGATGAGGGCATCATCCGCTCGCGCGCCAAGATCGACGCGGCGATCCGCGGGGCGCAGCTCTGGCTCGACATCGAGGAGAAGGAGCCCGGCGGCTTTACCGAACTGATCTGGAAGCACGTCGGCGGCAAGCCTCTGGTCAACCGCTTCCGCTCGATCAAGCAGGTGCCGGCCAAGACCGCGATGAGCGAGGCGCTGTCCAAGGAGCTGAAGACCCGCGGGTTCAATTTCGTCGGCCCGGTGATCGTCTACGCCTTTGCCCAGGCGGTGGGCATGGTCAACGACCACGTCGTCACCTGCCCCCGTCATGCCGCCTGCGCGAAACTCGGCCGTCAGCCGCGGCCGTGATAGGGCGAGACGCCCGGAGCGGGAAGAAAGACGCCAGCGGGCAGCTTGCCGGTCTGCCAGAACACGTCGATGGGAATGCCGCCGCGCGGATACCAGAAACCGGCGATGCGCAGAAATTTCGGCTTGACCGCGGCGGCGATGCGGTTGCCGATCGTCAGCGTGCAGTCCTCGTGGAAAGCGGCATGATTGCGAAAGCTGCCCAGAAGCAGCTTCAGCGATTTGGATTCCAGAATCGATCGCGCCGGACAATAGTCGATGACAAAATGCGCGAAGTCGGGCTGACCGGTCATCGGACAGAGGCAAGTGAATTCCGGCGCGGTGAAGCGCACCGCATAGTCCGAACCCGGATGCGGATTGGGCACGGCGTCGAGCCGTGCCTCGCTAGGCGAGGCCGGCAGCGCCACCTTGCGGCCAAGCTGGAGTTTGGTGCGCTTCGCCACTAACCCTCCTCGTAAACGCACGCCTGACCGTAGGAAGGCCGGCGGATTTTTACTCGCGCGATCTCGGGGAGCGACGACTTCAGCCGCGCGAAGATGTAGCGGGCGAGATTTTCCAGCGTCGGCGCCCCCAAGCCCTCAATCTCGTTGAGCAGGCGGTGGTCAAGTTCGTCGCGAACGCGCTCCAGCGCTGCCTTCACTTCGCCGAGGTCGCGCAACCAGCCGGTGGCAGGATCGGGCTCCCCACGCAGAGTGACGTTGACGTAAAAGGAATGGCCGTGCAGGCGGCGGTTTTCGGGCGCCCCCTGCCCCAGCCGATGGGCGGCGTCGAAGACGAATTCCTGGCTCAGTTCGATCATGGCGCCCGGGCTTTTGCGAGGGTTGGACCGGCCGGTCAAGCATCTGGCGTGGAAATTGCTCCGAAGACGCCTATATTCGAGCCATCCCATCGGCGTGAGAAGGACAGTCAATGCGGCCGGACCACATCCTGAAAACCGCGCGGACCCGGCTGGAAAAGGCCATGGGTCGCGCCGGTGAACTCGCCCGTCCCGGGAGCCTTGCAGGTGCCCTGAGGGCCGGCTGGGAGTGGATGCGCGAGCCGGCGCTGATGGTTGCCATCGTGCTTGCCTCCACCACCGCCATCGCCCAGCCCTTCTATGTCCCCTCGGGTTCCATGGAGCCGACCCTGCAGATCGGCGACGAGATCATGACGGCCAAGTACTCCTACGGCTACGGCAAGTACGCGGTCCCCTTCGGCACAATCGGCTTCGTCAAGGGGCGCCTGTTCGCCGATACGCCAGCGCGCGGCGACGTGGTGGTGTTCCACCCGGTGAGCGATCCCCATCACAACTGGGTCAAGCGGGTGATCGGCCTGCCCGGCGATAAGGTGCAGATGCGCGACGGCCATCTGTGGATCAATGGCCGTGCGCTGCCGTTGCGCACCGACGGCACCGGCTTCGTCGAAAACGGCGACGGCTTCCACCGCGAAGTGCCGCGCTATATCGAAACGCTGCCCGGCGGCCGCGAGCATCCGATCTTCAAATGGCAATGGCACGGCCCGCTCGACAATACCGATGAGGTCACGGTGCCTGCCGGCCAGATCTTCGTCATGGGCGACAATCGCGACGATTCGTTCGACAGCCGGGTCCCGCTTGCGGCCGGCGGCATCGGCTTCGTGCCGCTCGACAATCTGGTCGGCCACGCCAAATTCGTGCTCGGCTCGGTCGATTATCTCAACGCCTCGTCGATCCTGGCATGGCCGGCGGAGTTCCGCCTGTCGCGCCTGTTCAAGCCTTTCCACTAGCGCGGATCTCTTCGCGCAGCGGCGCCAGGGCATCGGTCCATCTGATCAGCTCATTAAGCAGCGCGGCCGCGCCCTGCTCGTTGAATTCGTTCGGCGTGAACACGCCGTCCTTCAGTTGCTGAAACACATTCGGCAGCCAGACGTTCTCCGGGATCGGCATCATCTTGAGCGAGGCGATGGTGGGCTTGATGGCGTGGGTGGAGCGGCCACCGCCGGAAATACCGCCATAGCCGACCAGACCCACCGCTTTGTACTGCCACTCCCAGAACAGGAAATCGAGCGCGTTCAGCAGTGAGGGCGGCGGGCCGTAATTGTATTCCGGCGTGACGAAGACGAAGGCATCGGCCTGACTGACGCTGGCGCTCCACTTCTTGGTGTGCTCCTCGGTGTAGGTACGCCGGGAGGGATGGTGCGGCTCGTCGAGAACGGGAAGATTGAACTCCGCGAGATCGACCAGATGGGCATCGAACTTGCCGTGCTTCGCCGCATATTCGTGGAACCATTGGGCGACGGACGGGCCAATACGCGTGGGGCGGGTACTGCAGATGATGGTGTGCAGGCGGGGGGCCATGTCGCTCTCCTTGGGGCTGGTATCGCTTGGTAACCGGCACTACATTGGTGACTGGCGCTAAATTGGTGCCCTTGAAGACAACGCACAAGAAGGCACAGCGATGACACGCGGTAAACCTCATGTAACCGAAGATTGCCGGGCGGTGAGCGCTGTGCTGGCCCGGATTGGCGACAAATGGTCGGTGCTGACTGTGTCGCGGCTGGGAAGCGGTCCCTTGCGCTTCAACGAGCTCAAGCGCGGCATTGGCGGGATTTCCCAGCGCATGCTGACGCTGACCCTGCGTGGGCTGGAGCGCGACGGGCTCGTCACCCGCACGGTGTTTCCCACCGTGCCACCGCGGGTGGACTACGAGTTGACCGCGCTCGGCCGCTCGCTGCTGGTGCCGGTGAACGCGCTGGGCGATTGGGCGATCAAGAACCGGAAGAAGATCGAGGAGGCGCAGGCCGGGTTCGATGGCGCCCGCCCCGACACCAAGCCGTCGAAGCCGGCGGCGCGAACTGTTGCTAGTTCGCCCAACGCATATCGAAGCGCGATGTGACGGGGACTGTCTCGCGCCGCAGCGCGTCGGCGATCTTGTGCTGTTCCTCGGCGATGATGTCGTCGAGCAGGCCTACAATCTGCCGCCGGTCAAGCCACTCGGCCTCGAGATAGCAGATGACGCGCTCGGCGAATTCCGCGAGCTCGTCCAGCCAGCGACCGCCCAGGATGAACTCGCTCTCGTCCGCCAGCTTGGCGCGCTTGTGGACCAGCACCGGCATGTAAGGTTGGGCCAGCGCGCGCAGTTCGCCTTCCAGTGGATGCCGCCCATCGAGCGGAAAAACCATGCCTTGCTTCAGAAACCGCCAGACGGTGATGAACTCGGTTGCGATCCCAGATGCGGCGCGCGAGAAGAACCCGCGCCCGCCCGTTTGTGTTCTTTGCTCCCGCATGAGCAAACGCCCCTGCCCCACGCAGACAGCATGCGCCCGCGGCCTTTAACGCCCGGCTGACGAGAATGGTTAGGGAAGCGTTCCGGTTCTTTGCTCTCGGACGGACAACCGCGACAACGGCGCGTGGGTTAGATTATTGCGCTGCACCCTCCCCCATGCTAAAGGCCTCGCGCGCGAGCATTAAGATTCGCTCACGCGGGTGAATTTCTTCGCTCAATCAACAGTTTAGCACTCGGCAGGCAGAGCGCTGAGCCTTTCCAAAAGGCCCTCTCGCGCCGGGCGGATGTGAGGCGCGGGTGGCGGCAGAACTTTCTCATGTTACAGGCCTGGCCGGGCGCTATGCGCTGGCCGTGTTCGAGCTGGCGCAGGAGGAGAAATCCGTCGATACGGTGGCCAAGGATTTTGCCGCCCTGAAGCAGATGATGGCGGAGAGCCCGGACCTGACGCGGCTGGTACGCGCGGCGGTCTTCTCGCGCGACGAGCAGGCCGCCGGCATGAACGCCGTGCTGCACCGGATGGAGGCTTCGGCGTTGACCCGCCGCTTCATCCTGCTGCTGGCCTCCAAGCGCCGGCTGTTTGCGCTGACCGACATCATCCGCGCCTATGAGGGATTGGTGGCGCGGCAACGTGGCGAGGTTTCGGCGGAAGTGACGAGCGCCCGCCCCCTCAGTGACGACGAGACCGCGGCACTGAAGGCGGTGCTGAAGGAAAGGTTGGCGAAGGAGATCCGCCTGGAAGCGAAGACGGATCCGTCTCTGCTCGGCGGACTGATCGTGAAGGTCGGCTCGCGCATGATCGATTCCAGCCTGCGCACCAAGCTCGAGGGCATGCGCGTGGCAATGAGGGGATAGTGATGCTCGGGGCCGCTAGGCGGCGCCTCAGCATGACGAGAGCAAAAGACAGCGTCATCCTGAGGTGCAAGCCGAGCGCAAGCCCCGAAGGATGAAGAGAACGAGGGACCTGACGACATGAAGATCCAGCCCGCCGAAATCTCCGCCATCCTGAAGCGCGAAATCCAGAATTTCGGCGCCGAAGCGGAAGTCTCCGAAGTCGGCCAGGTGCTTTCCGTCGGAGACGGCATCGCCCGCGTCTATGGCCTCGACAACGTGCAGGCCGGCGAGATGGTGGAATTCCCCGGCGGCATCAAGGGTATGGCGCTGAACCTGGAGAACGACAATGTCGGCGTGGTGATCTTCGGCACCGACGAGCACATCAAGGAAGGCGATACCGTCAAGCGCACCGGCGCCATCGTGGACGTGCCGGTCGGCAAGGGCCTGCTTGGCCGCGTGGTCGACGCACTTGGCAACCCCATCGACGGCAAGGGCGATCTCGACAACGTGGCCGAACGCCGCCGCGTCGACGTCAAGGCCCCCGGCATCATTCCACGCCGCTCGGTGAACGAGCCGATGCAGACGGGGCTCAAGGCCATCGACAGCCTCATTCCCATCGGCCGCGGCCAGCGCGAGCTCATCATCGGCGACCGCCAGACCGGCAAGACCGCCATCGCCATCGACACCATCATCAACCAGCGCGGCGTCAATCAATCGAACGACGAGAAGGTCAAGCTCTACTGCATCTACGTCGCCATCGGACAGAAGCGATCGACGGTGGCGCAGATCGTCAAGACGCTCGAGGACGCGGGCGCCATGGAATACACCATCGTGGTCGCCGCCACCGCTTCGGAGCCGGCGCCTCTGCAGTACCTGGCGCCCTTCTCCGGCTGCACCATGGGCGAATGGTTCCGCGACAACGGCATGCACGCGCTGATCATCTACGACGACCTTTCCAAGCAGGCCGTGGCCTATCGCCAGATGTCGCTCTTGCTGCGCCGCCCACCGGGCCGCGAAGCCTATCCCGGCGACGTGTTCTATCTGCATTCGCGCCTGCTCGAGCGCGCGGCGAAATTGAACGACGCCAATGGCGGCGGCTCGTTGACCGCGCTGCCGGTGATCGAGACGCAGGCCAACGACGTCTCCGCCTACATTCCCACCAACGTGATCTCCATCACCGACGGCCAGATCTTCCTGGAGACGGACCTTTTCTTCCAGGGCATCCGCCCGGCGGTGAACGTCGGCATCTCGGTCTCCCGCGTGGGCTCGTCGGCGCAGATCAAGGCGATGAAGCAGGTGGCGGGTTCCATCAAGCTGGAGCTGGCGCAATACCGCGAGATGGCGGCGTTCGCCCAGTTTGGCTCCGATCTCGACGCGGCGACACAGCGCCTGCTCAATCGCGGCGCACGCCTGACCGAATTGCTCAAGCAGCCGCAATTCTCGCCCATGCCGATCGAGGAGCAGGTGATATCGCTTTACGCCGGCATGCGCGGCTATCTCGACAAGCTCGCCATCAGCGACGTGCGCCGCTTCGAGACCGAGGCACTGCGGATGATGCGCGCCAAGTACAAGGACGTGCTCGATGGCATCCGTACCCAGAAGCAGCTGACGCCGGAGCTGGAAGCCCAGGTCAAGGCGGCGCTGGACGAGTTCGCGAAGGCCTTTGCCTGATGCCGAGCCTCAAGACCTTCCGCAACCGCATCGCTTCGGTGAAGGCGACGCGCAAGATCACGAAGGCCATGCAGATGGTGGCCGCGTCGAAACTGCGCCGCGCCCAGGAGGCCGCGATCGCCGCGCGTCCCTATGCCGAGAAGATGGCGGCGGTGATCGCCAACGTGGCGAGCGGGGTCAAGGGCCAGCCGGGCGCGCCGCGGCTGCTCTCCGGCACCGGCAAGGATGACGTCCAGCTGGTGATCGTGGCGACGGCGGATCGCGGATTGTGCGGCGGCTTCAATACCAACATCGTGCGGCTGGCCAAGCAGCGCATCGAGATGCTGCTGCGCGACGGCAAGCAGGTGAAGATCCTGTGCATCGGGCGCAAGGGCCGCGATCAGCTGAAGCGCCTCTACGGCAACAGAATCCTCGAGACGGTGGATTTCGTCGGCAAGAAGCAGATCGGCTTCGTCGACGCCGCCGACATCGCGCGCAAAGTGCTGGAAATGTTCGACCGCGGCGAGTTCGACGTGGCCACCATCATCTATTCGCGCTTCAAGTCGGTGATCAGCCAGGTGCCGACGGAGCAGCAGCTGATTCCCGCGCCCATCGAGGACACGGGGGAGAGCGGCGGCCTCTACTACAATTACGAGCCCGACGAGGGCGAAATCCTCTCGGCCCTGCTGCCGCGTAATGTGAGCGTACAGATCTTCCGCGCGCTGCTCGAGAACGTGGCCGGCGAATTCGGCGCCAAGATGAGCGCCATGGATTCCGCCACCCGCAACGCCGGCGAGGTCATCGACCGCCTGACCCTGCAATACAACCGCACGCGCCAGGCCATGATCACCAAGGAACTGATCGAAATCATCTCGGGCGCGGAAGCGCTTTGAACGGAGCAATGCCATGAACGCCATGACCCAGAGCAACAAGATCGGCCACGTCACCCAGGTGCTGGGCGCGGTGGTGGACGTGCAGTTCGACGGCGGCCATCTGCCGGAGATCATGAACGCGCTGGAGACGCAGAACCGTGGCAACCGGCTGATTCTCGAAGTGGCGCAGCACCTTGGCGAATCCACCGTGCGCACCGTGGCGATGGATGCGACCGAGGGCCTGGTGCGCGGCCAGAACGTCACGGACACCGGCTCGCCAATCTCCGTTCCCGTCGGCGAAGGCACGCTGGGGCGCATCATCAACGTCATCGGCGAGCCGGTGGACGATGCCGGCCCGGTGAAGGCCGAAGGGCGCCGCGCCATCCATCAGGAGGCGCCTGCCTTTGTCGACCAGTCGACGGAAGCGCAGGTGCTGGTGACCGGCATCAAGGTGATCGACCTGCTCGCGCCTTACGCGCGCGGCGGCAAGATCGGATTGTTCGGGGGCGCGGGCGTGGGCAAGACCGTGCTGATCCAGGAATTGATCAACGCGGTCGCCAAGAACCACGGCGGCTATTCGGTGTTCGCCGGCGTGGGCGAGCGCACCCGCGAGGGCAACGACCTCTATCACGAGATGATCGAATCCGGCGTCAACAAGGACCCGAAGAAAGGCTCGACCGAGGGCAGCAAATGCGCCCTCGTCTACGGCCAGATGAACGAGCCGCCGGGTGCGCGTGCCCGCGTCGGCCTCTCGGGCCTGACCGTCGCCGAGTATTTCCGCGACCAGGGCCAGGACGTGCTGTTCTTCGTCGACAACATCTTCCGCTTCACCCAGGCGGGCTCCGAAGTGTCGGCGCTGCTGGGGCGCATTCCTTCCGCCGTGGGCTATCAGCCGACGCTGGCCACCGACATGGGCACGCTGCAGGAGCGCATCACCACCACCACCAAAGGCTCGATCACCTCGGTGCAGG
>DATCOJ010000202.1:0-2002 GCA_036564785.1 Rhizomicrobium sp.
GGGCAATAGCAACACCGCGCCGACGCCGGCCGTATCGGCCTATTGGACAGACGTGCTGTTCCGTCCACCGCCATCGCCGATGCACGCCGCGCTCGCCTGGAGGCAATACGCGCAGGCGAACACCCCCGCCACCGACGCCAATCCGCCCACCACGGACGATGAAGCGCCAACGGGCAACACCGGGACCACCACGACCCAGATGACGCCGGAACCCAGCCCGGGAAAGGTGGAGAACGACACGCCGCAGAGCGCCGCCGAACCACGCGGCGCTGTGCAATCCTCCACACCGCCGCATGTGATCACCATTCCGTCTGCAAGCGACGAGAACGCCGCTGTCGGTGCCGCGCCGATGCCCCCTGCCGGCCGCAACATCGCGGCCGACAAGGCGGAAGTCGGTCGCATCCTCGAGACCGGCATGGCCAGTGGCGGATCGCTGTCGCCATACGATCACGACCGCATCGTCGCACTCGTCTCGCAGGACACCGGGATTTCGACGGCGGAGGCCTCGCGGCGCGTCGACAATGCGCAGGCGCGCATTCGCAGCGATCAGATGAAAGCGGCGGAAGCGGCGCGAAAAATCGCGCGCAACGCGAGCCTGTGGATCGCATTTGCCCTACTCTTCGGGGGCGTCGTCGCGGCGATGGCAGCGATCTCGGCGCGCTGGGAAGACGACCGCATTACCTTCGGCTGGCCGCGTCGCGCCGAACCGGCCTAACACCTAGAGCACGATCCAGTCAGACGGAAGCATATCCGGCATTTGCGAGATAGTTGGCGCACTCGGCCGGTGAGAATGCGCGGAGCAACTGACCGATGCGCTTCCAGGTGGCTTCGACGGTTCGAGGATCGGATTTGCGCAACAGGGTTTTGAGCTTTGAGAAGACCTGCTCGATCGGATTGAGGTCGGGCGAGTAGGGCGGCAGGAAGAAGAGTTTGGCGCCCTTTGCCCGGATCGCCCGCCGCACGGCCTGACCTTTGTGGCTGCCGAGATTGTCCATGATGACGATGTCGCCGGCCGAGAGTGTCGGCGCGAGCATCTGTTCGACGTAAGCAAGGAAGCTTCGGCCATTGATCGGGCCGTCGATGACGCAGGGCGCATCGATCCGGTCTGCGCGCAGGGCGGCCAGGAAGGTCAGCGTGCGCCAGTGGCCATGCGGGACTTTGGCGATCAGCCGCTCGCCCCGCAAACTGCGGCCATGCGTGCGCGTCATGTTGGTCTTGGCCCAGGTCTCGTCAATGAAGACAAGCCGGGAAGGATCGAGCTTGTGCTGATGACGTTTCCAGCGCGCGCGGCGGCGCGCCACGTCAGGCCGGTCTTGCTCCGATGCGTGCAGGCTTTTTTTTGAAGCTGATGCCTTCGTCCTTCAGCAGCCGCCAAACCGAGCCGTAACTGGTCACGATGGCTTGCGTCCTCAGTTCCCCAACCAGCTCCCGCAAAGTGACATCCGGCTTCCCGGCAATGCGCGCCAGCATCCAATCGCGTTGCGCAGCCAGAGACCGCGCCTGCCGGCTGCCCATCGGCTTGGCCGCCGCACTGCCGGTCTGCCGTTTGCGCTGCGACCACTTCACCACGCTCGACACGCTCACATGGAACAGCTCGGCCACCTCACGCACCGGCGACCCAGCCTCAACCCGCCGCACCACCCGTTCGCGCAAATCCAGAGAATAGGGCCTCGTCATCCGATGCTGGCCTCCATCCAGCCAGCATCTTGAATCTGACTCGCGGCCCCTTGGGAATCCCCAGCGATTCAGAAAACCCGAGTCACGCTCTAGAACAACGCAGGCTGAGGAGAACCCGGCCGGTGCAAGCCTGGCCGGGTTCTTTTTCGCCCTGCGGAGGGTGTGACAGCCTGCCGCACATTTTCCAAATTTTTTTGGAACCACCTGCGGGGCACCTCGTTATCTCCCCCGAGCGGATGTCCGGTCCGGTACGCCCCAGCCCCTTCGACACCCCGCATCGGGTGTCCGCTCAACTTCCTCCACAGCGCCTTCGGGCGCTTTTTTG
>DATCOJ010000203.1:0-11056 GCA_036564785.1 Rhizomicrobium sp.
GGCCTGCTCGCCATCCGCAATGCCGGCCTGCCGATGCCAGCGGGCTGCGTGGCGATGAGTCCGTGGGCGGATCTGTCGCTCTCCGGCTGGTCGATGCTGAGCAATGCCAGGAGCGACGCCGCGCTGTCCTGGGAGCTCCTGTTCCTCAGCGCGCGCCATTATCTGAAGAAGCAGAGTCCGGCCGATCCCTATGCCTCGCCGGTCTATGCCAGCTTCCGCGACTTTCCGCCCATCATGGTGCATGCCGGCAGTCTCGAGATTCTCAAGGACGACGCCAGCCGCATCGGTGACAAGGCGGCCGAAGCGGGCGTGCCGGTCAGCGTGGAGATCTATGACGGCATGCAGCACGTGTTCCAGGCCAGTGCCTATGTGCCGGAGTCGCGGGTGTCGCTGCAGCGGCTGGGACAATTCATCCGCAGCCGCGCCGGCGCCGCGCCGACCGCCACTGCGACTGCCGCCGCGCAGTGAAGCCATCGTTTCGATTTCTGGTATGCGTTGCGCTGCTGTGGTGCGGCGGCGCGAGCGCGGCACCGGCGATCGAAACCGTGGTGGTGACGGCCAGCGCCTTGCCCGGCGCCACGATCGATCCCGATACGATTGCCGCCACCGTCGAGACCTTCTCCAGCGAAGATCTGCGGCGGCTGGGCTCTGCCAACCTGCTGCGCGCGCTGGGCGATTCCGGCGCCGGCGTGTCGCTCTCCGAAGCGCAGGACAATCCCTTCCAGCCCAATCTGTTCTATCGCGGCTTCGAGGCCTCGCCGCTCTCCGGCGACGCGCAGGGCCTCGCGGTCTATCTCGACGGCGTGCGGCTCAATCAGCCGTTCGGCGATGCGGTCAACTGGGACCTGGTCCCGGATCTCGCGGTTTCGGGGGCGACGGTCGAAAGCTCCAATCCCGTGTTCGGCTTGAATGCGCTCGGCGGCTCGGTGTCGCTCAGCATGAAGAACGGTTTTTCGTGGCAGGGAACAGAAGCGGAGATCTTGGGCGGGGCCTTCGGCCGGGCGGAAGCTTCGGTTCAATTCGGACGCGAGAGCGGCGACAGCTCGCTCTATATCGCGGCGACGGGCGCCAATGACGATGGCTGGCGCGATCATTCGCCGTCCCGGCTGGTGCGGGGCTTCGCCGATTTCGGCTGGCGTGTGGGCGAGGCGGAACTGCACCTCGATCTCCTGGCCGCGGACACCAACCTGACCGGCAACGGTCCCTCGCCGGTCGAACTGCTGGCGGTGGACCGTTCGGCCGTCTTCACCTTCCCCGACAACACCAGGAACCGCTACGGCCTCGCCAATCTGTTCGGCACCGTCCAATGGAACGCGGCGTTGTCGCTGCAGGCCAATCTCTATGTCAGCCGCTTCCGGCAGGACACTTCGAACGGCGATGCCAGCGACGCCGAGCCCTGCAATGCCGGTCTGCTCTGCCTCGATGACGGAACGGTCCTGACCGACGTGAATGGCAATCCGATTCCCGATTTCCTCTCCGGCGGTCCCTATGCGCAACTGAATGCCACGCAAACGAAAACCTTCGCTTTCGGCGGCGCGGCGCAGCTCGCCTGGAAGGCGCAGGCCTTCGGGCGGGACAACCAGCTTGTCGCGGGCGCGGCCTTCGACGGCGGGCGCACCGATTTCTCGGCCGGCTCGGAACTCGGCGCCTTGACCCGGGCGCGCGGATTTGAGGGGCCGGGCATCCTGATCGATCTTGTCAACGGCGAAATCGCGCCGGCGAGCCTCGCCAGCGACAATGACTATTTCGGACTCTACGCGGCCGATGTGTTGAACCTGAGCGAGGCGCTGTCGCTGTCCATGTCGGCCCGCTTCAATGCCGCGCGCATCGCGCTGCACGACCGCCTCGGCACTGCGCTCAACGGTTCGCACCGGTTCCTCCATCTCAATCCCGCCGCCGGCTTGACCTACAAGCTTTCGCCCGAGGCGACGCTTTATGGCGGCGTGTCGGTCGCCAATCGCGCGCCGACGCCGGCGGAATTCTCCTGCGCCGATCCGAACGCGCCCTGCAGCCTGACCAATTTCTTCGTCGCCGATCCGCCGCTCAAGCAGGTGGTGGCGCACACCGTCGAGGCGGGCCTGCGTGGGCGGACCGAGCGCGGCGAACTCACGGTCAAATGGCAGCTCGACGCCTATCGTACCAACTCGGATGACGACATCCTGTTCGCTGCGAGCCCGGTGATCGGCCGCGGCTTCTTCCGCAACATCGGCACCACGCGGCGGCAGGGCGCCGACCTGTCGCTCGATCTGGCGCAAGGACCGTGGATTGCGTCGCTGAGCTATTCTCTTGTCGACGCGACCTTCCGCTCCGCGCTGACGCTCAGCAGTCCGGACAATCCCCAGGCCGATGCCAACGGCGAAATCCACGTGGTTCCCGGCGACCGCCTGCCCAGCATTCCGCGCAACACCGTGAAGCTCGGCCTGGGCTACCGCAGCGAGACCCTGGCGATCGACCTGGCCGGCCGCTACGCCGACGGACAGTATCTGCGCGGCGACGAATCCAATCTCAATCCGAAGACGGGGCCGTATTTCGTGCTCGATGCGAGCGCCAGCTATCGCTTCTCGAACGGCGTGGAGTTCTTCACCGGCATCGAGAATCTGCTCGACGCGAAATACGAGAGCTTCGGCACCTTCTCGCCCACCGCGGACGTGCCCATCTTCGAAGTGCCGAACGCCAGCAATCCGCGCAGCCTCAGTCCCGGCGCGCCCGTTTCGGCCTTCCTCGGCCTGCGCGTTTCGCTTTAGCGGACTGTTTGTATTCCGACGTATCCAATCTCAAGCCAGGGCTCGGAATATCGCTGTACTCATCGCTTCATAGTCACTGTTGTGGGCCCCGCGTGACGCTTCTATCCAATCTCTCGGCTGGAGCTGCGCGATGTCAATTGGATGTTCAGCTTGCTTCGCCAGTTGATCGAGATATTGGAGCTGCGTCCGCCCATTCCCCTCGCGAAAGGGGTGGGCGTAGTTGATATCGCCGATGATTCTCGCTGCTTCTTGGCAAAACTCGGTGGTATCTAAGCCCTTGAGGTAGTTCCCGTCCACCAACCGCCGATGAATGTCTGCAATCCCTGTAACGATATAGCGTCGAAACTGAAATTGTTGGGCCCCCTTGCTGATCTCCACAGTCCGGAGTTGCCCCGCCCACTCGTACAGATCCTGAAAAAGCTGTCGGTGGATTGCGCACAGATGTGCCAGGTCGAAGTCGCCATCTGGCAGGCCTTCGCGAGTTCGCTGAACGACGAGTTGCCTCTCGATTGCATCGAGTTCTGCAGCGTCGGTAATCCCCAGTTTGTTCCGCAGGACGCCGGTACCGGCATAGACGTAAGGATCGCGATTCACTCGGCGGCCAGCCGCCTTGCCTTGTCGAGAATGAATGCCACGCATCTGGCGTGCGGCCATGCCTCCCGCTCGAACATCTCGAACATTGCGACCTCGTCCGGCGCGAGTGGATTTCCTTCGATTTTTTGCAGGTGCATGGCCCCGATGCGGCGCGTTCGCCCGGTTTCGATCTCCTGTGGCAAAAGCAAATCCGTCATTGGCTAAGAATATCAGGATTCCGCTTTTGGATCAAACAGCTCGTCTGCCGCTAGCCCACGGCGGCGCTGCGGGTGCTTTCGGACAGCAGCGGCGGAAGCTTGGCGCCGGACAAGATGGCACCCCCGAGATCGACGTCACGCAGATCGGCATCGCTGAGATTGGCGTAGGAAAGATCGGCCTCGCCGACCTTGGCGCGCCGCATGTCGGCGCCGCGGAAATCGGCATAGCGGGCGAGCGCGCCGTCCAGCCGCGCCGGCAGGAGCCGCGCGTCGGAGATCAGCAGCGGGCCCAGCTTGGCGTCGCGCAGATCGGCATTGTTCAGCTTGGCGCCCATCAGATTGGCGCCGCGCAGATCGGCGCCGAGAAGGCGCGCGCCGCGCAGATCGGCGCCCTGCAGATTGCTTCCCTGCAGCGACACGCCTTCCAGGTCGAGACCATAGAAGATCGCCTTGGGCGCGATCAGCGCCGTCAGCATGCGATGGGCGAGCGTCTTCAAATCGCGCAGATCGGTGCCGGTCAGATCGGCGGGACGGCCCTCGCGCCCGTCGCTCTCCACCCAGCGCGAATGCGCCTCCAGCATCTCGGCGATCGGCGTGACCAGATCCTTCATCTCCTTGCCGAGCGGCGCGTCGGTGAGCGCATTGGTGAGATCGGCGCCGTTCATCACCGTCTGCTGCATGCGCACGCCGATCAGGATGGCGCCGGTCAGATCGGCGCCGGAGAGATTGCAGCCCGAAAGATCGGCGCATTCCAGATTGGCCCCGGCGAGTTTCGCCTGCCTGAGATTGGCGCGCGTCAGCCGGCAGCCGCGCATCACCGCGTCGGTGAAGTCGGCCTGGATCGCCATGGCTCCGGTCATGCGGGCGCGCTCGAGATTGGCGGAGGCGAGCAGCGCGGCCGGCATCTCGGTCGGCCCGACGTCGTGCTGCAGCACCCGCAGATTTCCAAAGCGGTCCTTCTCGGCGATGGTGCCTTCGCGCAGATCGGCTTCGTAGAGATCGGCGCCGATCAGGTTGGCCCCGCGCAGGCAGGCACCGCGCATGTCGGTGCGGCGCATGCTCGCACCGGCGAGGTTGGCGCGCCTGAGGTCGGCGCCGAAGAAGCTGGAGGAGTCGAGCCGGGCCTCCGACAGATTGGTCTCCTCGAGCACGGCACCGGTGAAATCCGCATCGGCGAGGTTGCGCCCCGAAAGATCGAGGCCGGAGAGGTCGCAGAAGGCGAAAATGGCGCGCGCCCCGCCCATTCGGCCGGCATAGAGCATCTCGTGACGGGCAGCCGATGCCGCCGCCTGCTTCTGCGAGAGCTTGGTAAAGCTGATGCGGCGGGCGGTGGTCATTAACGATTCGCGCTCGGAAGGGCGGGCCTGTTCAAGCTTCATTCTCGCGGGGGAGGGCTAACGGCCGATTAAAAATCAAAAAGTTGAAGCAAATTCGGTTCTTACCGCTGGCGGTCGGCTTGCCAAATTGGCTAAGCTCCGCCGCCCGCTGGTCCTAGCGCCGGCGCGGCGCTCGGCTGGGACGAGAGCAGACAATACCCGGCTACCGGTCCAAACAGCGACGAAAGAGGTTCGCCTTGACGAAGCGCGCGTTGATGCTGACAGCCGCCACCGTGGCCCTCCTTAGCGGCCCGGCAACGGCGCAGGATTTCAGCGATATCACCACCGAGGTGGATCAGCAGCTGCTGACCAGCACCGCCAAGGACGGCGCCCCTTCCGACATTCTCATCGAGTCTTCGGGTTCGGTGGTGGTGACGGTGGCGGGTCCTGCGATTGAAATCGATTCGCCCAACTCCGTCACCAACAAGGGCAAGATCACCAACCTCGATACCGATTTCGCCATCGGCGTGGAGCTGGATGCCACGGCGGCCGGCAACGGCCCGGGCGACGGCATCGTGGCGCTGGACAATTTCGGCACGATCGATCTGTCGGGCAAAGGCACCGGCAAGACCGGCATCCTGATCGGCATCGCCAACGAGGACACCTCGGGGATTTTCACCGGCGACATCATGCTGGA
The DNA here is from genome assembly GCA_036564785.1 of Rhizomicrobium sp. Classification (GTDB taxonomy): domain Bacteria; phylum Pseudomonadota; class Alphaproteobacteria; order Micropepsales; family Micropepsaceae; genus Rhizomicrobium. The sequence goes on from DATCOJ010000203.1 coordinate 5,549, forward strand.
GGCGGCCTCGAGCGTGAAGGTGGTGGGTGACGGCTCCATCGGCATGCATTTCGCCGACGCCACGACGTTCAACGGCGATGTCACCATCGACGGCAATTTGGGCGCGGTTCCGAGCGACACGAAATCGACGTCGGCCGGCCAGGTGGTCGGCTTGCGCATGGACGGCGATATCAACGGCAACATCCTCATCGGCACCAGCGGAAATCTGGTGGCGAGCGGCTTCGGGGCCCAGGGCATGATGCTGTTCGGCGATGTCAACGGCAGCCTGACCAACGAAGGCCATATCGGTGCGATCGGCACGGCATCGCCGGTCTCGGGCGGCATCAATCCGGAGGCGAATTCCGCCCTGGTGGTGGCGGGGAACATTACTGGCGGAATTCTCAACGAAGGCCCGGCCTACAATGGGGACAATACCTCGCTCGGCTCGCTGACGCTGACCGGCAATTCATTCGCAGTGTTCATGTCGCCCATCGCCGACGGCGCCACCGGCGGCCTGACCACCCATATCGGGCTGTACGATGACACCCGCGGCGGCCTGAGCGGCTACAGCTTCATCAACCGCGGCAACATCATTGCCACCCCCGTGGATCCCGACAACAGCGCCAGCGCCGTGCGGTTTCTTGGCGCCGGCGACACGGTTCGGATGATTCTCGACGGAGGCTTTTTCAACTCCGGCGAAATTTTCACCTCCGCCGTGTCCGACACCAAGGGTACAGGCTCCCTGCTGAGCAACGCATTCTGGGTTGGCCAGTTTGCCAGCGTGCCCACCTTGTTCAATTCCGCGACGGGCCGCACCGGCACCATCCAGGCCTCGCTGTCGGGAGCGCTGGGCGGGACCGCCTACGCCGTCCACGTGGATGCGGACGGTTTTCTAGGGTCCATCGTCAACGAGGGCTCGATCAGCGCCGTCGCCACCACCACGGACACGACCATCGCGCAGCTCGCCGCCTATGGCATTTCGGACGAAGCCGGCACCATCACCTCGATCACCAACTCCGGCACCATCGCCGCCATCGCCACCGCGCTGGACAATGACGCACAGATTGCGCGCGCCATCGACCTGCACGTCTCGCAACAGAACATCATGATCGACAATTCCGGCGTCATCATCGGCGACGTGCTGCTCGGCAACGGCGCCGATACGATATTGCTGCATGAAAGCCCCAGCGGCGCGGCGGCCTCCATCACCGGCGACATCGATTTCGGCGGCACGGCGGGTGGCGGCGACGACAGCCTGATGATTCTGGACAACACAACCGTGAAAGGCGCGATATCGGACGGCTCCGGCGGCCGGCTTGACGTCGACGTGGGAGGCGGCTCCGTCGGCGGCACGCTGACGCTGACCAACGACTCCACCGACATCGGGGAACGATTCATCGCCAACAATTTCCTCATCGAGGATGGCGGCAACCTCGGGCTCACCCTCAGCCAGACCTACAATATCGCGGCCAACCCCACGGCCGGCGGCATCGTCACCACGACGGGCGACGCCACGCTCGATCCGCAGGCCCGGCTCAACCTCTCCTTCGGCAGCTTCCTCACCTCGCCGGGCGCCAACTCGCAGTTCATCCTCATCGATGCGCTGAACGGTGCGCTTTCGGTCGACCTCAATCAGCTCGATAACCAAGTGTGCGCCAATCTCCCCTTCCTGTTCGAGACCAACAACAACCAATGTCTCGCCATCCAGAGCGGCACGGGGGCCGACCAGCAACTGGTGATGACCTTGACGCCGAAATCGGCGGCGGAAATGAACCTGTCGGGCTACGCGCTCAAGATGTTCCCGCTCGCCAACGAAGCGCTGGCCAATGACGACGAGTTGGGTGCGGCCGTGATCAATGCCGGCCTGCCGGTCAACGGCATTCCTTTGACCGACGCGGCCGGCGATGCGCTCTACCAGAAAATCTACTCGGCCTTCGCCCCCAACATTACCGGCGCGGCGCGCACGCTCGCCATTTCCATCACCGACCAGGCCACCGGCCCCGTCGGCGCCCGCCAGCGGGCCCTGCGCATGTATGCCGCGCAATCGGGCGACGCCACCTTGTGGGGCCAGGAGTTCGGCAACAATCTCAATCAGGATCCCAGCGCCAACACGGGCGGCTACCGCGATACCGGCTTCGGCTTCACCCTCGGTCTGGACGGCGGCAATCCGTCGGACGGGCGCTACGGCGGCGCGCTCACCTTCTATTCCGGCGACGTCACCGAGAAGTCGCCGCGGGACACCAAGACCACCAGCGAATTCGCCTTGCTCACGGGCTACACCGATTGGCGCGGCCGCGGCTTTTTCCTCGATACCCAGCTGACTGGCGGCTACGGCAGTCTGGACGGCAAGCGCTACCTCAATTTGGGCGGCGTCTCTCGTGTTGCCGAAGGCAAGCGCAACACTCTGCTGGCCGCCGGCGGGCTCACCACCGGCGTGATCCTCACCTCCGGACGCACCGTGTTCACTCCGCTGATCAGCGTCGACGGGCTGACCATGCGCGAGGACGGCTATAGCGAAGGCGGCGGCGGCGCCAAGAACGCCGGCGGCGACGGCTTCGATCTCAAGATCTCGCCGGCCTATTTCCATTCGGTGCGCGGCTTCGCCGGCGCCGATCTGCGCCAGGACATCAATTTCGGCGACTTCTTCCTGCAGCCGGAAATCCGCGGCGGCTACCGCTACGATTTCGCCGCCAGTCCGGAGAAGCTCACGGCCGAGTTCCTCAGCACCGGCGACTCCTTCACGCTGACGGGTCCCGATCCGGACAAGGGCAACGCGGTGCTGGGCGGCAGTCTCTCCGCCACCACCGACGTGTGGTCGGTGGGCGTGCACTACGACTATCTGCGCGGCCAGAACGGCTCGGTGTCGCAGACCGGCACCGTCACCCTGGTGGGACGCATTTAGCCAAGGCGCGCAAAAAGCCACAGCCCCGGAGGTCATCCGGGGCTGTGCTGCTTTGTGCTCTTGATCTGGAACGTTAGCGGTGAATCACCACCCGCTCCCGAACATGGGGACGCGAATGCCAACGGCCCCAGCGGTCGCGGAAGCCGAAGCTTCCATAAACCACCGGCCCGTAGCCGCCGTAGTAGCCGTCATCATAGCAGTACGCCGGCGCGGCGAAGCCGTGATAGGCATACCAGCCGCAGGAATGGGCGTAGCCATAGGCCGGCACGCCGATACCCACGGAGACACCAACTCTCGCGCTGGCAGGGTCAGCAGCGATTGCAAGGCCGCCCAACATCAAGGCACCGAGAGCAAGTTTGCCGAAGCGTTTCATAGTCGCCTCCTTCTCCTGGTTTCTTCAGGCGGCCCCTCCTGGTTAGGAAACGCGCAGGTACCCGATGGGCCCCATCACAATCGGCGGGAACTCCGCCCAAGTCTCGCCGCATTTGGAAGCGGTGATGGCCAATGCACGTTACCTGCAACTTGTGGTTGACAGCGTGACGCTGGTTTTGCATAATTCCGCCATCTCCAGAATCTCGCCTTGATCGCCGGACTGCGGCGGGTCTTTCTTTCAAAGCAAAGATCTTGCACGCGGAGGCGCGGAGCCGCCGAGTTTCTCCAAATAAATAAAAACCGTCATGGCCGACCGAGCCGAACCCCGGATTTATTCCGGGGGAAGGCGAGTGTCGGCCACCCATGAACACCGTCTCGCGGCGTGTGCATAGGTGGCCGGGATTGCCTGCACTCCGTTACGGCAACCCGGCCATGACGATCTTTTTGGAGGGGGAGCAACTCCGCGTCTCCGCGTCTCCGCGTGATTCCTCTTCTTGCGGAAGCACTGCGAAATCGGAGGGGGGGTAGGCCACGCCGTGAAAACAACGCCACGGTCTATGGGGTCTGCAGGGTGTCGGGACTACAACCGATGGTGTGCTGGTGGAGAGATTGGTGGAGAGATTGGTGGAGAGATTCGCTCACGCTCCGGATGCGATTTCGAGGAAGCGCGCGATGTCGGCTTCCGGCGTCAGAAACGACAGCACCAGACGCACCAGCTTGCGCCCATCGGACGCCGTGCCCCAGTCGTAGAAACGCGCGCCGGCCTCGCGTAGGCGGCTCACCATCGCATCCGGCAGGTGCGCGAAAATCTCGTTGGCTTCGGCGGGATGGGCGAGCTCGACGTTTGAAGTCCTGCCGAGTTCGTTCGCCATTCGCGAAGCGAGCGCATTGGCGCGGCGCGCCTGTTTCAGCCAGCGCTCCTCCGCCAGGTAGGCTTCGAGCTGTGCGGAGACGAAGCGCATCTTGGAGAGCAGATGTCCGCCGCGCTTGCGCCGGTATTCGAAATCCTTCGCTTGCGCCGGATCGAAGAACACCACCGCTTCGGCGCAGAGTGCGCCGTTCTTGGTGGCCCCGAACGACAGCACGTCGACGCCGGCCTTCCAGGTCAGCTCCGCCGGCGTGCAGCCCGCGCTCACCAGCGCATTGGCAAAGCGCGCGCCGTCCATGTGCAGCAGCATGCTCTCGCGCCTGGAAAGCGCGGACAGCGCCGCGATTTCGTCCGGACGATAGACGGTGCCGCGCTCGGTCGCCTGGGTGATGCTGATGGCGCAGGGCTTGGGGCTGTGCACGCCGCCATGGTAGCGCGCCAGCTCGGTCTCGATGGTCTCGGGCGCGAGCTTGGCGTGCGGGGCCGGCAACGGCACCAGTCTGGCGCCGCCGGAGAAGAATTCCGGCGCCGCGCATTCGTCCACCACGATGTGACTCTCGGCGTAGCAGAAGATGGCGCCATAGGGCGGCGAGATCGTGGCCAGCGCCAGCGCGTTGGCCGCGGTGCCGGTGACCACGGGAAAGACCGCAACTTCGCGCTCGAAAATCTCGCGGAAGCGCGCCGTGACCCGCGCGGTGATGCGGTCCTCGCCGTAGGAAGGCTCGCTGCCCTTGGCCGCCTCCACCACCGCCGCGAGAATCTCCGGCGCGGCGCCATAGGCATTGTCGCTGACGAAGTTCATCCGGCCGATCCGGCGTTGCTGGCGGCCTGAAACTAGCGCGCGCCGCTGCCGCTTGCGACAGCCGTCCGCAGCTTCCAATCGCCGCGGATTGATGCACAATTGCGGCAAGAGCAATTGATCGGGCTGAAAATCATGAGCGATCTGGAAGGCTTTCGCAGCGCGGCGCGCGTCTGGCTGGAGGCCAATTGCCCGCCTTCGATGCGGGGCTCAGCGCCCAACGCCATCGAGGACGAAGGCGGCGTGGTGTGGGGCGGCCGCCGCGCGGCCTACAAGAATCCCGACGCCAAGCTCTGGCTCGACCGCATGGGCGAGCGCGGCTGGACGGCTCCCACCTGGCCGCGCGCCTATGGCGGCGGCGGATTGAGCGCTGCTGAAGCGCGCGTGCTCGAACAGGAACTTGCGAAGGCGCAGGCGTCACACGCGCTTGCTTCGTTCGGCATCTGGATGCTCGGCCCCGCCCTGCTGAAGTACGGCAACGACGAGCAAAAACGCGAACACCTTCCGAAAATCGCTCGCGGCGAAATCCGCTGGTGCCAGGGCTATTCGGAACCGGGCGCCGGCTCCGACCTCGCCTCGCTTCAGACC
>DATCOJ010000204.1:0-1796 GCA_036564785.1 Rhizomicrobium sp.
TGCCAGGGCACCTTGGGAAGCGCGGACTGCGTCACCGGCGCAGATGTGTGCGGGTGCGACGGGAAGACCTATCTACAGCGCGTCGGGTAATTCGGGCGCGCTACCGCAGGCTCCGGCCTGACCGCGGCCCCTCGTTCGCGCCGCCTCTCCCGATCGCGGCCCACGGGCGGCTCCGCCTGCCGTCCCGTTCGCTCATCCGACCAGCACCGCGTCCCGCCGTTCCGCCAGGTGGCGGACCAGCTTGTTGAGGTTGAAGCCAAGCACGGCGCGTTGACCGCACGCGCCCATCATCGCGGTCGAGCGCGCCGCGGGGCGGTTGAAGCCATATCTGCTGCTCTTGATGCTGCCGATCCCCGCCTCCACCAGTGCCCGTTCGTGAATCAATCGATCGCGAGTCCGGCCGCGCACTGCCCACTGCGTCCGTCCGCGTGGGGCCAGCCCGACATCGCGGACGCCGAGCTTCTTGAGCGCCGAGACGTTGGCCGCGCTCCAGCCGCCGCGGTCGTACGCGTAGGCGCGCGGCGGCTTGCCGAAGAGAGTTACGTGGTCGCGCACCGCACGCACGGCAAACCTCGCGTCCTCCAGTTCCAACTTGCTCTGCGCGACCGTCGCCAGCAGGAATCCGCCACGCAGCCGCGCGATACCCCAGCGAAGGCCAAACTCCACCGACTTGCCCACCTTGCCGCGCACGATGCTGTACAGCTCCGGAATGTAGAGGTTGATGATCTTGCCGCTTGCCACGTGGCCCGTCCGTAGCCAGTGGCGAATCTGCGGCAAGAGATTGGTCATCGTGTCGTGCAGGCGCACGAGAGAGTTCCGCGCGACGACGCCGTGGCCTCGCAGCTTGGCCGCACGGCCCTTCGTCGCGTCGAGCGCAGCACCGAGCGCCGACCGAATCCCATCGACGATCGCCGTCATCTCTGAGATCATCCGATCCTTCGCCGGCTTTGTCTTGCTCTTGGCGCCGAGTCGGTAGTCGCGGAGCTTCTTCTTGGCGGCCTTGAAGTGTCCCGCCGTCTTGGCCAGAAAGTCCTTCACTCCGCCGCCCGCACGCTTCCCGGCTGATGTTACCGATCGAAGGAAGCTCGCCATCAGCCCCATCTCGTTCGGGTGCGGGATCGCCGCCTCCTGCGCCGTCGTGTCCGCCACCAGGATGCTCGGGTCGGCCAGCTTCTTCTCGACCGCAAGCTCGACTCCGTACTCGTTCAGTAGCCGCACGCCGTCCTCGCCCAACAGCTCCGTGAAATCCTGGATCGTCGTGAAGTCCGGCGTCCATTCCGTCTCGGTCAGCCCGCACAGGTAGCGGGCCGGCGCGTAGTACCGGATTTGATCCTCTGCTTCCCGGTAGGTCAGGCGGCGGGTCGCCATGAAGACGACGGCACCAAGCATCGTCCGCAGGTGCGGCGGCCGCCCGGCGCCGTTCTTCAGCTTCTTCTGTCGGATCCCCTCCGCTCGCTCCTCCATCTCCGTCCAGTCGAGTGTGTCCGTCAACTGCACCAGGCGATGGTTCGGGTCGATCGGGATCGTCGGCCGCTTCGATCGCGCGAAGAACTCCCGCTGGCTGTTGGCTCCACCGTGGCTCTTGCTCATGACGTGTGCCCTCCGAGGTCACACTTCCATCAGCCAGAACCGATCGCGGCTGTCGATCTTTTTCCCCGAGAAACGCTAGAAATTACCCGACGCGCTGTAGCTAGGAAGTACAGGCGGATTTTGGGAGCTTGGCGATGCTTCGCAGCTCGCCCCTGGCGTCCCCGGCCCGCGGCGAGCGCGGGTAGCGCTTGACCAGGTCACCGAGC
>DATCOJ010000205.1:0-40132 GCA_036564785.1 Rhizomicrobium sp.
GGGATCGAGATTGGCCGGCACCCCGGCATCGGGACGGGTGAGGTCCGGACTCATCGCCGTCCAGTGGTTGCCGCGATCCGCGGTGCGGTAGAGGCGCTGATTGGCGAAGTAGAGGGTCTTGCGGTCCTGTGAAAACGCCAGCGGCAAGGTCCAAGCCGTGCGGTGCTCGGCGGCCGGCTCGGTGATGGTCGGATCGATATGCCGGGTCTGCTCGGTGCGCAAATCCAGCTTGTCGACTCTACCGCCATAAACGATTTGGGGATCGCCGGGATCGGGCGCGATCATGTCACTCTCGCCGCCAGCGGTGATCTCATGGAATTGCTCCATGGTGATGCCGTCATAGCCGGCGCCGCGGCTGGGCAGCGCCACCGCGCCTGAATCCTGCTGCGCGCCGTACACCCAGTAGGGAAAGCGCCTATCCGTGCTGACGTGATAGATCTGCGCCGTCGGCTGGTTGAACCAGCTGCTCCAGGTCTTGCCGCCATTGAGGGTGACGATGGTGCCCTGATCGGTGCCCAGGATCTGCCGGTCGGAACTGGTCGGATCGATCCACAGCTGATGGAAGTCGTCGCCCGTCGGGTCGCCCTTCAGCGCGACGAAATGCCTGCCGCCATCGTCGGAGCGCAGCACGATGGTGTTCATCACGTACACCCGATCGGCATTCTTCGGGTCGATGGTGATGCCCGAGAAATACCAGCCGCGGTTCCAGATGCGCTTGTCGCCGGTGGCGCGATTCCACCGGGCGCCGCCGTCATCGGAGACATAGAGGCCTGCCTCGGCGGCCGGGCCGTCGGCGAGAACATAAACCCGCGATGGCCGCGCCGGAGAAAGCACAATTCCCATGCGGCCCGGATGGGCCGGAAAGCCGTTTCCGGCAATGCGGGCCCAATGCGCGCCGCCGTCATGCGAGACATAGAGGCCGCTGCCGGGACCGTTCGAGGGCGGATAGACGCTCCAGGGCGGCCGCCGCGTCTGCCACAGCGCGGCATAGACGATGCTCGCGTCACCCGGCTTGAAGGCGAGATCGATGGCGCCGGTGTTGGCGTCCTTGAACAGCACCTTGCTCCAATGGGCTCCGCCGTCGGTCGAACGGAAAACGCCGCGCTCCGCATTGGGCCCGTAGCCGTGGCCCAGCGCCGCGACCAGCACGAGGTTGGGATTGCGGGGATCCACCAGGATGCGGCCGATCTGGCGGCTGTCGGCCAGACCGATGAAGCGCCAGTGCTTGCCCCCGTCCGTGGTTTTGTAGATGCCGTTGCCATGGGCGATGTCGGAGCGCATATCCGCTTCGCCCGTGCCCACATAGATCGTGTCCGGAGCGGAGAGCGCTATTGCCAAGGCGCCGATCGAGCCCGCCGGCTCCTGGTCGAAGATCGGCTGCCAGGTTCGCCCGGCATCCGCCGTGGCCCACACCCCGCCGTCGACCGCACCGAAATAGAAGCGGCGACTGTCGCCGGGGATGCCCGCCACCGTCAGCACGCGACCGCCTCGGAACGGGCCGATCAGCCGCCAGTGCAGCTCCTGATAGGCGGTCGGATCGACCGCAGGCTGAGCGCCGAAGCCCGGCGGAGCATTCGCGGCCGCGCTGGCGAACAGCAACGCTCCCGCACAGGCAATGAGCGCCGCCTTCACAGCAACAACCTCCTGGAATCGCCGGCGCGCCAACGCTAGCCCGGCGAGGATCGCAGAACCCAATTCATCGCGTGTCGTCGCTCTCGGACGGCTCGAGCGGACCCGAAACGGTCCGATGCGCGCAAGATTTGCAGACCGGACCGATCTCCGGCTTGGCTTTCCGTCGAATGAGGGTCTGCGCGATCGGCTCGGCAACCCAACACGTATCGCCCTGACAGCTACGGAGATTGGCCAGCAGCGGTTTCAGCTGGTCGATCACCTGCTGATAGTTCGGATCGTCCGGCCGGCTCTCCACTTCGTACGGATCGGCGGCGAGATCGTAGAATTCGTTGCCGGTATAGACTTCCTTGTCGTTCACGTGTTCCGCATAGTTATAGTCGGGGGTTCGCACCGCCGAATAATAGCCGTAGACGATGTCCTTGCCCTCAGGCAGCACGTCGTCTCCCTCCAGCAACATTGCCGTCCGCCATGGTGGGTCGGTGGACGTAAGTAACGGCACGAGCGACCGTCCATCCGGCGCCCGCCCGGCAGTGGCGCCGGCGAGTTCGGCCACCGTCGCTGTGACGTCCAGATTGCTCACCATCTGAGCTCGGATTTCGCCGGCCGGCACCGAAGGTCCGCGGATGACGAGCGGCACCCGCAGGGCCTCCTCGTAGAGAAGGTGCTTGGCGACCGGCATGCGATGCTCGCCATTGAAGAAGCCGTTGTCCGACGTGAAAATGACGTAGGTGTTGTCCAGCAGCCCCATGCTTTGCAGCTCGCCCATGATGGCTCCCACCATGTCGTCTGCGGCGAGCAATGTTTCCGCCCGGCGGCGATAGGATTGAGTCGCCATCTTGATTCCGGCGCGGTCCATCAGCGGCAAATGGTTGCGCATGAACCTGGGTTTGTCGGAGATATCGGCCTCGTTGAAATTCGGCGGGCGAGGGAGCTGCAGATCCTTGAAATAGCCTTTATAGCGCCGCGGCGGCTCGGGAATGCCGTGACCAGGATAGCCGCTGTGCGGCGCAATGCCGGTGATCCAGAGGAAAAACGGTTGCGTCGAACTGGCGATGAATTGCTGGGCCAGGCCGGAGACCACGTCCTCCTGGTAGTCCTCGTCCGCCTTTCCATAGGTTCTGATGGTGCCGTTGTCGTTCACTTCGTAGTCGTAGTAGCGGAACGGCGTGGTGAGCGCCCACCAGTAATTCCAGCAGGGTGGAATGTAGTTTTTGGATTCCGCCATGCCGTAGCCGTTGAGGTATTTGCCGATCAGACCCGTGCGGTAGCCGGCGGCCTGGGTCCAGCAGGCGATCGTATTGTCATCGCCATGAAAGGCCTTGAAGCCGCCCGGGCGTTCGCCCGGCTTGTTGTCCCACACGCCGTTGTTGTGGCTGTATTGCCCGCTGATGAAGCTGGCGCGGGAGGCGCAGCACACGGGATTGACGGCAACGCTGTTGATGAAGCGAAGGCCGCCCTGAACCATCAGCGCCTGCGTGTTTGGCATGCGCTCCAGCGGATCGGCATCGCGCTGGTCATCCGTCATGATCACGATGATGTTGGGAGCGGCCGCTGCCGCCGCAAGCGGAACGAGCGACAGCACAAATGCCATGGCCAACGATCTCATCGCGTCTCCGCCTCTCTCATGAGCGACCGCCACTCTAGCCGACTGTATGAGTGAAGGCGATTGCCCGGACGGGCTAAAACACTCTTTCCACGCTGAAGGAAAGAAAATCGCGGTCAGCGAGGGGCTGGCGCGGCGCCGGGCCGAAGAAGCTCGTCATCGTCAGATTGGCCTGCCAGACCGTCTTGAAGGTTGCCGAAATCCCGAACTCCATATCGCCAGCGCGGGCATTCTGCGCGTCATCCGTACTCGACTTGCCCACGACATTGTAGCCGAGGCCGATCGGCAGACTGAGGTCTAGATTGGGCAGCACCTCGAAATATTGCGGTTCGAAGGTGACGCGGAGCGCGGCGGCGAACCTGTCGCGGCCGGGCTCCAAGGCGGCGACGTTCTCGGTCACGCTGAGACGATCGTTGGCGGCCAGCTCCGCGCTGAGATCGGCACGCTGCCACAGCGCGCTGGCGCCGAAGCTGCTCACGCTGGAGACCTCCGCATGCAGTGTGTCGCCGACGGCATAGAGGGGGTGACGATCGCCGTCCGCGTCGACGCCGGCGGGCACCGCCAGCGGACCGCTCACCAGCGGCATGTTGCGCCGGAGCGAGACTTCGCCCGCGATATTGCTGTCGCCGAGATAGGTGCTGGCGCTGGCTCCGTAGATTTCGATGCCTTCGGGATAGACCAACTGATAGCTGCCGGCTTTGCCGGATAGGATCGTATCGTCCGGATGAAGATAGACCTGCGGCTCCTTCGAATTGAAACGCAGGGCATAGAACCCATAGTTGATGTCGGCCGAAGTGAACTGCAGGGCGATCCCGTATTGGCCCGACGATGAGCCGCGCAGATCGCGGCCGCGCAGCAGATAGCGGTCGCCACTGAGGAAATAGCGCTCACCGCCGGCATCGAGGAAATCGGCGCTGCTGAAATAGCTGCCCGAGCCCGGCAGCAGATCCTTGCGCCACTCGAATTGGTCGTACAGGTCGATTGAGACTCCCGGGGTGGGCGACAGCGACAGCGAAGCCTGCCAGACCGGGAGGAAGATTTCCTTCGCCTCCGCCGCCGGTTCGGCCAGTTCCTTCACCGCATCGAGCGGTGCCTGGCCGGCGGCGATACCGTTCTCCGCGAAGAACAGGCTCTCGCCCCACAACTGGATGTGGCGGCCGAGGCGGAACGACACGGGCATATCGTCCACGTCGAAGCTGCCGTGCACAAAGGCGTCCAACAGCCGCGTGCCTTCGCCTTCGCGGTCGCGCACGGCGTGGGTGAAGCGATCGTGCGGCACCGAAAGCGGATTGAAGGTCGTCGCCGAGTTGTTGTCGTTGCCCTCGAGATAGGCGGGATCGTACCAGCCGGAGGCGCTCACCCGCAGGCCGAAATCGCCGTGTGTGACATCGAGTTCCGAAAGAACGTCAAACCGCTTCGAGACCAGGCCGGAGCCGAAGTTCCGGTCGCCGTCGTCGGCATTCGCATCGGCAATCAGCGCGCCGCTACGCGAGCCGATTCGCGCCGCCGCGCTTAGGCGCACCGTGTTGTCCCAGCGCAGTTCCAGGCCATCTGTGCTGTAGAGCTCGGCGCCGAACGCCGGCGCGACCGCTGAGGCCAGAAGGCAAAGCGGCAGCCAGCGCGCGGTTGGCGCAAGCTGCAACCTCCCAGGACGCAGGCGCTTCGACAACTCTCGCAGGCTCCCCACCAGATTGCTCGCCGGCCGATATTGAAACACAGTCTGCCCGAGGTGCTTCTATCCTAGGAGAGGAAGTGGGTGGCGTGCGAGGGTCCATGCGGTTGATCGGATTGCCGATTTTGCTCCTCTCCGGCGCCCTGGCCGGGCCGGCCCTGGGGACGGCGACGCCGCAGGAAGCCGGACTTCTTAAGACCACGCTCACGCAGGTGGGGGCCGAGCGGGCAGGCAACAAGGACGGCACCATTCCGGCCTGGACCGGCGGCTACACCTCGAGTGCGGCCGCCTATCGCAACGGCAAGCCGCGGCCCGATCCCTTTGCCGGCGAGAAGCCGCTGTTCTCCATCGCCGCCGTCAACCTCGCCGGCTACGCAGCGAAGCTGCCTGAAGGGGCCAAGGCGCTGCTCAAGAAGTATCCGGATTACCGGATGGACATCTATCCGACGCATCGGAGCGCGGCCTTTCCCGATGCCGTCACGGAAAACATCTTCCGCAATGCCACGCGGGCGCATGCGGCGCCTGAAGGCATCGCTTACGGCGTCGAAGGCGCGGCGGGCGGCATTCCATTTCCGATCCCCAAGAGCGGCTTCGAAGTGGTGTGGAACCACTTGCTGGCGTTCTGGGGACCGGCGCGCGAGATGCATCTCGACACCTACGTCGCCTCGCCCAACGGCTCGATCGAGCTGGCCACCGGCTACAAGGAGGTCGCCGATTTTCCCTACTACTATCCGGGCGCCACGCCGACCTCTTTCGACGGCTACTACTTCAAGACGCGCCACGTCGAGGACTCGCCGCCGGCGAAATTCGGCGAAAGTTATCTCGCCTGGCAGCCGATCGACACGGCGCGCTACAAATTCGCCGCCTGGCGTCTTTTGCCGGGGGAGCGCCGCGTGCGCCGGGCCCCGTCGCTCTCCTACGACATTCCCGATCCCGACGCGTCCGGCTTCGAGAATCTCGACGAGTACTACATCTTCTTCGGCGGGCCAGATCGCTACGATTTCAAACTGCTCGGCAAGCGGGAAATGTACATCCCCTACAACAACAACCGCTTCTACCTGCAGTCCGCCCAGCATGTGATGCAGCCCACCCACGCCAATCCGGACGACCTGCGCTACGAGCTGCACCGGGTCTGGGTGGTGGAAGGAACGCTGGCGCCCGGCAAGCACCACATTGTGCCCCGCCGCCGGCTCTACATCGACGAGGATACCTGGCTCGCTGTCTACAGCGACTCCTGGGACGAGGACGGCAAATTGTGGAAGTTCGCCCAGGGCACGATGTATCTCATGCCCGACGTGCCGGCCGTCATCCTGGGGAGCCAGTTCGTCTACGATTTCGATCTCGGCGGCTACGTCTACGGCTTCGCCTTCAACGGCCGGGCCTACAAGATCACCGCGCCGCACCCGGCGAGCGTATTCTCGCCCGACATTCTGGCGGCGCAAGCGGTGCGCTGACCGGCACCAGGCTTCAGGACTCGATCCCCATATAGGCGAGGCTCGCCAGCCGCTGCATTTCCGCTGCCGACATTTCCCCGGTCATCACGGTGCCCAGCACTTCGTCCTGCCAGATGCAGATGCGAAGGCCGTCCTGCTTGTACTGGTCGAAGCGGGCGGGGCTTGAGGGGTGCCGCAGATAAAGCGCGAGCGAGCGATTGCCGGTGTCGCGATAGAGGAGCTGCACCGCTCTGCCGCCGGGCACGCCGTCGTAGACGCGGACGGCGGTCAGCGCGTAGCCCATGCGCGACAGATCCGGAGCTTTGGCCCGCAGATGCAGGGCCGCTGCCACCAGCTTGTCGGCAGCTTGCGCCTTGGCCGCCGAATTGACCGCCAGGACCTGGTGCGGCTGGACCTGTCCCGCGCGCGCGGCCAGCGCCTCGCGCACGATCGCATCCTCACCCCCCGGCGCAACGCTGCGGTAGCCGAACACAATCCCCAGCGCCAACAGCAGCGTCGCGGCCAGCGCCAGAAGCGGCCTCAGGTAGTCCTGTTTTTGGGTCTTCGGTTGCTCCGCGATCCGCGCCAGCCACGCAGGCGGCAGCGGCCGATCCAACAGCGGCGCATAGGCTTCGGCGAGCCGCGCCATGTCGGAGCGATAGGCCGCGATGGTCTCGGACAAGGCGGGATTGCGGCCGGCGATTCGCTCGACCTCGGTTCGCCGCTCGTCGTTCAATTCGCCATCGATATAGGCGTGCAAATCCGCTTCGCTGATTCCAAATCGATCGCTCATCGTTCGACCTTCCGGCGGGCCGCCAGCACGATGGTGTTGGAGGCTTCCCGCGTCACTCCGTTCTCCAAAGCATGGCGCAGTCGTTCGCGCGCCCGCGCCAGGCGCGACATCACGGTGCCGATCGGCACGCGCAGCTCGTCGGCGATCTCGCGGTAGTTCAGGCCTTCGAGCCCCACCAGCAGCAGGATCTGGCGGTGCTCGAAATTGAGCGTGTTCAAGGCGGCGCTGAGCTCTTTCAGCGGAGCCCGGTCATGCGCCGGCACGCTCAAGGCCGTATCGTCCGTCAAATTCGCAATGTCCTCTTCGATTCCTCTGCTGCGCCGCCGGCGCAATTCGTCCACATAGAGATTGTGCAGGATCGAGCGCAGCCAGCCGCCCAGCCGCCGCGCGTCGCGGATCTGCTCGGCGCGCCGCAAGGCCCGCTCCACGCAGTCCTGCACCAGGTCGTCGGCGATCGCCGGGTTGCCGGTCAGCGCCGTCGCATAGCGCCGCAGCGCCGGCAGCTGCGCCGTCAGGGCGCTCGAGAATTCTCCGCGCGTGTCCGTTCTCAGCACAGCCCCGATTCCGGCGAAACGGACGTTCCGGAAGGTCCGGTCCGCCGGTCCCTGTGTCGCCCTGGCCAGGGCCACCGCCGTCACCTTTCTTTCACAAGGACGGTGGCTTCGGATACTTTATTCCCTGACCGAGGCAAAGCATTGCGGGCAGGTCGCCTCTCGCTGGGAATAGGATCGGGCCGTGAGCCGTCTACCCAGTGCGGGAGGCCTTGGGGCGCGCGCGCCCCGTCCGCTGACGCACAGCCAAACTGGAGGGTTTCTATGAAAAGGGAAGTCGGTCTTGCATTCTGTCTGGCGCTGCTGGCGTCACCGGTTCTTGCCGCGGGTTACAGCATCGCGCCGCTGGTCGCCGATCAGCCGGGCATTGCCCCGGTGACCGATCCCGACCTGGTCAATCCCTGGGGTCTCGACCAGTTGATGGACGGCGCGCCGGTCTGGGTGTCGGACAACGGCACCGACAAATCCACCTTTTACGACCGCAACACCGGCAGCAAGCAGTTCCCCGTCGTCGCCATTCCCCATGGCGTGCCCACCGGCCTGGTGGCGGTACCCTCCGGCACCAACTTCAACCTGACCGAAAACGGCATGACCGGCCGCGCCTATTTCCTGTTCGACAGCGAGACCGGCTTCATCACCGGCTGGGCGCCGGGTGTGGACCAGAACAACGCCATCGTCGGCTATGACGGCTCGGCGCAGGGCTCTGTCTACAAAGGCTTGGCGCTGGACAAGGTCAACAAGCACCTGCTGGCAGCGGATTTCACCAACAACCAGGTGCAAATCCTCGATACCGGCTTCAACGTGCTCGGCAGTTTCACCGATCCCGATCTGCCCCGCCGCTTCGCGCCGTTCAATGTGGCGGTGCTCAACGGCAATGTCTACGTCGCCTTCGCCAAGCGCGAGCGCGGCGGCGCCGATGAGATCGCCGGCAAGGGCCTGGGCTATGTCGACGTGTTCGGCACCAACGGAACCCTCATCACGCGGCTGATCTCCAACGGCAAGCTCAACGCGCCCTGGGGGCTGGCGATCGCCCCGGCCAATTTCGGCGCCTTCAGCGGAGATCTGCTGGTCGGCAATTTCGGCGACGGCAAGATCAACGTCTACGATCCCTCAACCGGCGACTTCCTGGGCAGGCTCAACGACGCGAACGGCAAGGCGCTCAAGATCGACGGCTTGTGGGCGCTCGATCCGGGGCCGGGCGATACCAAGGTGAGCTTCTCGGCCGGGCCGAACGACGAGGCCAACGGTCTTCTCGGCGTGATCGCCCCCAACTGATCTGATCTGCGCCTGCGGTGGCGAGCGAGGGTTTTCAAGCCTTCGCTCGCGCCGTCTCGCGCTTGCAGCGCCAGTGGCGATTCAATTCGGGTGGCGAGAGTAGATCTATCCACCAACGTCCCGTTCAACCCACAGCATGCAGCCGCTCTATAGGCAACAAGGCACAAGGTCTTGATCTTCGTTTTCACGGCGTGACCTTACCCCCCACCCCCCATTTCGGCCTTTCGGGGAGAAGTATCCGCACAAGCAAGAGGCGCGATTCCCGATTGCGGCCGCGCAAAACAAAAGTGCGGCCACCAGGACCGCACCGCTCAACCCGCATTTCTCAGGAATGACGAAATCATACAGAACCAGCGTCACGCTGTCAACCAGTAGTTGTAGGCGGATTTCCGGATTCTGCAAGATCCGTCATCGCCCGGCCGAGCGGACAGTGAGGTCGGGGCGCCCCAATTTCGTTTCACGGCTGCGAAAAATGGGTCACCCGGATCGCTCGCGGGAAGCGCTCGCGACCGGGTGATGACGGATGGTTGGTTTGGTTCGCGTGGCAGAAAATGTTGGCGCACCTCCCCGCGTTGGCGGGAGGTAAAAAAAGTCGCAATGGCTGATGGCTGTACTCAACAAAGCCGAGTTCATCTCTGCGGAGTGTCCGGCACTGCTTCATCACGAAACTCGATTGTGCAGTTGAAACGCGACTCCCATCATTGGGGCAGGGGAACGTACTGCGCGCGCTATCGCCGGCGTGCCACGCTCAAGCAAAGGCAAGCCGCGAATCGGCCGGGCTGCTCGCTGGTGCTCTCACAGCCAGACCTTCGAGCTCCCGCGCGGCCCGCAACATCATCGAGGCGTATTCCTGCATCTGCGTTTCGCGCGCATGACCACGAAGCGCCTGGGCCAGTTCCTGCGCCTCCCTGGGCGCTCTGCTTTCGGAATTCATGATCGCTCTCCTCCGCCGGCACCCATAGACACTTCATCGCCGGCGATGACGAACGCTGCACCCGTCACAGCCGCGCTTCCAGTCGGGGAATCTACCTAGGCGCGAAGCCCGGCGGCCGGCTTTGCCGCGGCCTGCATTGTCAGCGGGCGAAATTCACGGCATTTTCGCGGGCTTTTGTCTGAATATGGCTGGGGGGCTGACCCATGGACTACGTACGTATTCGTGGCGCGGCCGCCGCGCTTGTTTGTCTTGCATGGGGATCGGCCGCGCTCGCCGCGCCCGTCGATCAGGCCGAAATTCTCACCGCCCACAACAAGTACCGGGCCATGGTCGGGACGCCCCCGCTCGCCTGGTCGGCGCAGCTCGCCGACGGCGCGCAAAAATGGGCGGAACAGATGGCGGCTCTCGGCCGGCTGAAGCACAGCGGGGCAGAAGGCGTGGGCGAAAATCTCGCCTTCGCCACCGCGGGCCACATGACCTTGACCCAATTGATCGACATTTGGGGCGGCGAAAAGAGACTCTTCAAGCCGGGCACGTTTCCGGACATCTCGACCAACGGAAACTGGCGGGACGTCGGGCACTACACCCAGATCGTCTGGAGGGATACGCGGGAAGTCGGCTGCGCGGTCGCAACCGGCGGCGGCAACGAATATCTGGTCTGCCAGTATGGCCCGCAGGGCAACATCATGGGCGAGAAGGCGTACTAGAGGCCGGCGCCCCAAAACCGTTGGAAAACGAAACGGCCCGCGCCGCAAGGCACGGGCCGTTCGCGCAAGAATCGTTCAATCAGGTTCCAGTGGTCGAGGTGCTTCCGCCGCCACCGCCGCCGGTCGCCAGAGCCACGACAACGATCGCTGCGCCGACGATGCCGATGGCGATCAAGGTCCCCGATGTCGCCGCAGCCGCTGCCGCGCCGGCAGCCGTGCCGGCCGGGAGAGCGCCTTCCACGGGCGCCGCTGCGGCAGGGGCAGCTTCACTGGATGCTCCGCCGCTCTGCGCTCCACCGCTCGTGGCACCGCCGCTGGCACCGCCCGACTGGGCGAAAGCGCCGCCGCTGGCCAAAAGCATCGTCGCGGCAACGCCGCTCGCAAGCCATTTCCGAACCATTGCCACACTCCAAACCAAGGGGTTAACAAGAATTGCGCACAAGGCGCGGCGAAGTCAATTGACGTTTCAAACCGTACGAGGTTCCCGGCTAGCAGGCATTCGGATTGTGTAGCCCGACTTTGAGGTTTCGGCAGGCAATCTGATCGAGCGGCATTCCGGCCGATTGGTTCGTGGTGGTCGTCATGGGCACCACGCCGCGGCCGTCCACCATCACCTGCCGGTAGAGCGGCTCCGCCAGATCCATGCGGCCGAGGTTCTGGTACGCAAGGCCCAGATCGAGCTGCACGAACGGATCGTTCGGGTGCGCCGCATACTCGACAACGAAGGCGTCCCGCGCCTTTTCGTAATCGCCATTGCTGAGCGCCACAAATCCGGGATCGCCCGGGGTAACGACGGTCTCGGCGCATCCCGCCAAGCCCAGTACGACAACTGCGGACAGCAAAAGCGCTCCGCGCGAATGAATGGCCATGCTTCCCTCTCGTGGACGGCTCCCCCTCGCTCGGACGGGGAACAAGTTAACAAATTACAGGCAGGACATTTTTCGTTCAAGTCCTCCGGATCAAACGACACAAATTAAAACTTGAGCGATCCGGTGAAGGAGACCGTAGAGTTTCCCCGCTTATCCTGCCTCCGACGGATAACGTTGGAGAACGAAATGCGCTTCAAGCGATTTGCAATATTCACCACCGCAGCCTGCCTTTTCGGCGGCCTGAGCCCGGTTTTGGCGGATTCGCTCGGTTCCACCGGTTGGACGCCGGCCGGCGTCGCGGCCGAGTCGGGGAACGGCGGATCGCAGATGGTGGCCGAGAGCTGGGTCCCGGCGGGGGCCGCGCCGGTGGCGGTCGCTTCCGCGGGATCGACCGAAGTCGCGGGCTGGGTCCCGGCCGGAGCTGCTCCCGGCACGGCCACGGACGTGGCGATGCAGGATGCCCCCGACCCGATGCCCAGGCGCGTGGCCGATCTCGCCCCCTAGCAAATTGCGGCGGCAGCTGACCTTCGCGGCCGGCTCCTTCGAATGGATCAAAGCGAGCGGGCAACCCGGAAGCCCGCGAGGGCGGAGCGCAGCTGGGGCACGATCCAGTAGCGGAAGGCCGAGCGCAGGAAGTTCTTGTCGCGGTTGAAGGCGCCCCCGCGCACCACGCGGCGCTGGCAATCGCCGGAGCGCCACACCGAGCCGTCCGCGGGCGCGCGGCTATAGTCGTTGTTCCAGCAGTCGGCCACCCACTGCCAGACATTGCCCTGCATGTCGTAGAGGCCGAAGCCGTTGGGCGGGAAGCTGCCGACGGGCATCGGCCGCTTGCCCTGGTCGCCATCGCCGCCGGCCGCATCGATATAGTTCGCCTGGGCAGGGGAGATCGCGGAGCCGAAGGGATAAGGCGTCGTGCTGCCGGCGCGCGCGGCATATTCGAACTCGGCCTCCGACAGCAGCCGGTAGCGCCTGCCGGTCTTGGCGCTCAGCCAGGCCACATAGGCCTGCGCGTCGTCCCAGCTGATGTTGATCGCCGGATGGCGCCCGCGGCCCCAGCGCTCGTCAAAGGGCGTGTAGCCGTTGCAGCCGCCGTCGGCCACGCAGGCGTCCCATTCGTCGAAGGTGACGGGATAGGTGCTGACGGCGAAGGCGCTGCCGATGGTGACGCGGTGTTGCGGGCCTTCCGCCGGCCAGTGCCCCGGCTCGCTGGAGGGCGAACCCATGACGAAACTGCCGGCAGGCACCATGGTCATCGGCGGGGCGTCCGGCGCGTCCCATATTTCGCGCGGCGAATGGCTGGCCTGCCACTGCGCGAAAGCTGCGGCGCGCTTCTGCCGCCACTCGTCGAGATTGGGCTTTTCCATGGAGAGCGTCGGCACGGGCGGCGGATCGGCGGCGGCCACGGTCGTGGCTGGTGTGGCGCCGCGCTGCGTACCGGTTACGGAGCCAAGGTAGGCGCGGACGTCGGTGTCGGGTGGCGTGGGCACGCCCTTGCCCGGACCCGGAACCTTCAATTGCTCCAGGGTGAAATCCATGCGCGCTTCATAGGTGCGGTCGATCTGGTTGCGCAGATTTTGTTCGGCGGCATACCAGGCCTGTTTCAGCTCGCCGTCGCGGCAGGTGGAAAGCTCGGAAGGATCGCTCGCGCCCCAGCGCCGCTCCACGCATTGATACGGATCGAAGGACAGCTGGAACAGCCGCTTGCGCAAATCTTCGTAAGACAGCGTGATCTTCGAGCCGTCGGTCCGCGCATAGGTGATGGAGCACTGCCCGGACTGGTGCTCATAGGTGGCGGCGAGATCGGCGACCAGATCGCTGCCGGCATAGACGAGATGGGAATCGCCGCTGCGATACATCTCGACGAAGCGCTGCGCCTTATCGCGTACCTCCTTGAACGAGGTCTTCAGCCGGGCATCGCGCGAAGGCGTCGAATAGGTTTCCCAATCCCCTTCGGTGCCGTAGATGTTGGGCGGCAGGCGGCTTGGCTCGCTCTTGTTCTGCATCCCGGCTGCCAGCGACAGATCGACGGCCTGCTGGCGGTCGTGCAGATCGGCGCAGATGGCGTTGACCATGTCGCCCAGCTCCGCCACAGGCTCGATCTGCAGCTTGCCGCCGGACAGCCTGGCGCGGACCCAGTCGTAATAGTCCATCGGCTCGTTGTTGGAGCTGAAGGTGCCGTTGGCCCAGCCGGAATCGCCGGCGCGGGGGCCGTTGCCATAGAACTGCTCGTCGGAGAAATCCGGGATCTCGGCATTGCTGGCCAGCACCGCATGCCCGCCCACGAGCGCGCCGTCGCCGCGGCGCGTGTAGCCCACCAGCTTGAGCGGCCGCCAATTCTTGAAGCCGGCGCCCACGCCCGGTGGCCCTCGCACGAAGCGCAGGTCGTAATAGCCGCGGGTCAGCAGGTTGTCGGGATGCGCATCCATGAACTGGATACGGCCGTCGCGCTCGACGTGATAGACGACGGCGACGTGGCCGTCGGGATCGTAGATCACCGTGCCAGGCTTGATCGATTTGGCCGAGATCGCCGCGGCATAGAAGTCGGGCTCGCGCGGCTGCTCGAGCGCGGGATGGACGCGATAGGTGGCCGACGACGTCGCCGCCAGCAGCGCGCTCAGCAGGGCATAGCCGCTCGTGCTGCCCGTGGTGACGTCGGTGCGGGCTGTGATCTGGTTGCCATTGGCGGAATAACGGATGTCGGCAGCGGAGCCGCGTGGCGAAACGGCGCTGGCGTAGGAAAACGGCAGGCCGCGCTTCCAGGCGAAATAGGCGCGCAGCACGTAGGGCAGGTTGGCGCAATCCGACGTGAAGCGGATGCCCGGCGGATCGGAGGCGCGGAACGGATTTCCTACGCCGTGCAGGCATTCATCCACCGTGCGGCAGTTCGATTGGCCGATGGCGGAGATGAATTCGCTGAAGTCGCGCTCGTCGCGGTCGGTCCAATGGTCGAAGCGCACGACGTAGCTCGAGCCGGACGCCGCGGGCGCAGTCTGCGCCATCGCGATGGTCGACGTGGCCAACAGGGCGAGCAGGCACAACGTTAGATGAACGATCCGCTGGCGCACGCAGTCCCCTGTTCGGTCGATCCCGGCCCATTCACAATGTGGAAGCCGGGCTCCGGTTTCCCTCATTTGCGATTTTACCGCAGCCGCCGGGCCGCGGCAGCCTCAGCCGCGCGTCTCAGTTAAGAGCCGTCTCGATGGCCCGCCCGCCGCCATATTCGTCGATGACGACGAGGGCGCGATAGCCCGGGGCGAACTTCAGGTCACCGTCCTCGTCCCGCATCAGCATGCCGTTGTTCAAAATGGTCTGGCTGGTCTGATCGTAGGCCATTTCCGGGATATCGCCCTTGTAGCTGTCATGGATGAGGGTGAACAGCGTCTTGGCGTTGTCGGGCGCCAGCCGGATGCAGCCGGCGCTGGCGCGGGCGCCGAGCGTTCCCACGGCGTCATCGGAGGCTGCGCCGTGGATGGCGAGCCCGGTCTTGACCCCGTGATCCACCCATTTCAGGAACATGGTGTAGGGCATCGGTTCCTGCCACTGGGTGGAGCGGTACTGCGAGTAGAACCGCTCGGGGTCGAGTTCGTAGAACCCGGCCGGCGTCGAAGTGGGAACCTCCGTTCCGGCCGGATTGGGCTCGGTGGACTCGCGCCCGGTGGAGACCGGCCAGTTGTAAAGCAGGTAGAGGCTCTCGTCGGGCTGCTTCTGGAACACGTACATGCGCTGGGCCCAGGGTCCTTCCGAGGCTTTGCTCACATAGACGAACAGGTCGAAATGCTCGAGCAGTTCCCGCGTCAGATAGACCTGCAGGCGCTGCTTGACCTGCTGCTCGTGCGAGTCGATCGCACCCGGATTTTCCAGGCTGTTCTGTGAGTAAGTGCCGTCGTCGACCGGTTCGGCAATCGCGCTGTCGTCCGTTGCATCCGTATCGCCGACGATAGCATGGCGCGGCTCAGCAGCACCCTGGGTGCCGTAGTTCCACATGTTGACCGCGCTGGCGCCATTTGCCACGGCCAAAACGCAAGCGACAGCACTGATGAAGCACGCGCTGCGCCTCATGGGGCATCCTCGCGGTTTGGTTTGCTATCGCGAAAGCTCGCGCAGCATCTGGACGAGAAACGTCAGAAGGGATTGGGTGTTCCGAAGGGCCGCGATTTGGATGGGAGAGCGATGCGGCCTGCACACACAATTGAGACGTGGTTAAGGGCGATACACTCCTCGTCCCAATTCATAACGCGCGGTCTGTCGCAGAGTTGCGCGAATCGAGCCGCTCTTGGTGCCGCATCCGTGAATGAGCCGCCCTTCAGGACAATATCTTGTCTGCGCGTTGGGGAATAAACCCTGGTCTTGCAACGTCTTAGCAACAAGCGCCGACGGCGCGAGCGTCCTGTTGATCGCTGCCGAAGTGGACGCGCGCGGCTGGAGGCGTACGATAACCCTAAGGGGCCATTTAGGAGTATGCGACGATGTGGTTACCTCGCTCTGTTTTTTCCGCCTGCGCATTGACCGCGATGGCGCTCTCCTTGCCGGCTTCGGCCCAACCTGCCGCCGACGGTGCCAGCGCCCAGCCGCTCAGCGTGGTCATGACCAATTTCAAGTTCACGCCGAACGAGCTCCGCTTCCATCACGGCACGGCCTATCGCCTCGAGTTCACCAACCGGGGAACCTCCGACCACAATTTCACCTCGCCGGAATTCTTCTCGGCCGTGTCCATCGCGCCGGAGGACCGGGGCAAGGTCGTCGACGGCAAGGTCGAAGTGGACGAGGGGCAGACCGTCGCGGTGAGGGTCGAGGCGCTGAAGCCCGGCAGCTATCCCTTCCACTGCTCGCATTTCCTGCACGCCTCCTTCGGCATGACCGGCAGCGCCACGATCGACTAGCCGTGCGCGGCTCGGCAGCTTGATCTATTGTGTTCCGGCGCACGTATTGTGGGCGCAACCAGCCTGACGCCGGAGGAATGCGATGGATCGGACGAAACCAGTCTTGGAGGATTTGCCGCGAAAAGCCGCATCGCGCCGCGAATTCCTGGGCGCCGGGGCGGCTCTCGCGGGCTTTGCGGCGGTTTCCGGCTTCCCGGCGCTGGCCGCCGGCAATTGGGTGGTGATCGAGAGTTTCTCGCCGTCCGGAAAGGATCTCGGCCCCTCGCGCGTTCAAAAAACCGTGAAGCCGGAAGCCCAGTGGCGCAAGCAGTTGAGCGCCGAATCGTTCGACGTCACGCGCCACGCCGGCACCGAAGCCCCCTATAGCGGCGCCTATGCGAACCAGCATGCCGACGGCCTCTATCGCTGCATCTGCTGCGACACCGCGCTGTTCGATTCGCACACCAAGTTCGAGTCCGGCACCGGCTGGCCCAGCTTCTATCAGCCAATCTCGAAGCGGAACGTGGTGGAGACGAGCGACAACAGCCTGTTCATGACGCGGACGGCCGTGTCCTGCGCGCGCTGCGACGCCCATCTCGGTCACGTGTTCGACGATGGACCGAAGCCGACCGGCTTGCGCTACTGCATGAATTCCGTCGCGCTGCATTTCGTGCCGCGCGCTACCGCCTGATCCCTCTCCACCGGAGCCCGAACATGTCCACGACCTCCACCCTCAAGAATTCCGGCCGCGCACTTTTGTTCGCGCTGCTGGCGCTGCCGCTCGCCGGGGCCATTTGGTTCGGCATGGCGCGGGCCGACGACGCGCGCCTCCTGCCGCCGCCCACCGTCGATGAGCACGTGCCCGCGACAGTGACCGGCGAGACCGCGGTGCTCGCGGGAGGCTGCTTCTGGGGGATGCAGGGCGTGTTCGAGCACGTGAAAGGCGTGAAGCGGGTGCTCTCCGGCTATGCCGGCGGCGAGCGCGGCACTGCGCAATACGACACGGTCAGCGGCGGCGACACCGGCCATGCCGAGTCGGTGCAGATCGTGTTCGATCCGCGGCAAGTTTCCTACGGTCAGATCCTGCGCATCTATTTCTCGGTGGCGCATAATCCGACGGAACTCAATCGCCAGGGGCCGGACGAGGGCACGCAATACCGCTCCGAAATCTTCGCGGCGAGCGCGAGCCAGCAAAACGTGGCGCGTGCCTATATTGCGCAGCTCGATCGCGCGCGCGCGTTCTCCTCGCCGATGGTCACGCGCGTCGAGACGTCCAAGGGATTCTACGCGGCGGAAGGCTATCACCAGGATTATCTCATCCATCATCCGGAGAGCCTGTACATCCAGGTGAACGACCTGCCGAAGATCGCGCAGCTGAAGCGGCTTTATCCGCAGCTCTATCGCGAGATGCCGGTGATGGTGACGGCGGCGCGCTGATCGTTTCGCGCAGCTATTCGAGCATGTCGTCGAGGAAGTCGAACACCGCCGCCTTGAACAGCGCGTGCGGGATGGCGGAGAAGTGGTCGCATCCCGGCAGCGTCACGGCGCGGGCGCCGGGAATGGCGGTGGCCAATTCGTCGGGATCGCCTGCCAGCGCGTCGCGCGCACCCGCCACGACGAGGCACGGCGAACGAACCGCGGAAACCGTTTCGCGCGACAGGGCGAAATCCATTCCCCGAGCACAGGCCGCCAGCGCCAGGCGGTCCTCGCCCTGCTCGTCGGCAAAGGCCCGGAAGCTCCTGAGCATCGGCTCGGCGAGGCTTGAGGGATCGTCGGCCTCCATCGCCGCAGCCATGGGATGCCCGGCGGGCGGCGGATCGAACAGCCGTCCACCAACGCCGCCCAGCACGAGATGATCGATGCGGTCGGGCCGCGCCAGCGCGCAGGAGAGCGCAATCCGCGCGCCCATCGAATAGCCCATCAGGTCGGCGCGGGCGACGCCCAGATGATCCATCAGCGCGATCGCATCGCCCACCATCTTCTCGCCTGCATAGGCCTCGGCGGCGTGCGGCTTGCCGCTTTCGCCATGGCCGCGGCAGTCGAGGGCGATCAGGCGCCGGCCCTTACGCTCGAAGGCGCCGTACCAGCCGAGCCGCCGCCACATCTCGCCGCGGTTGGAGGCAAAGCCATGCACCAGCACCACGGCCGGCGCATCGCGCGGTCCGAGATCGTCATAAGCGATTGAAAGGCCGTCCGAATCGAAATCCACCTCTGCCCCCTCGCCAACCGGCCGTCCCTGCCTACATGATACATCGCGGGCATCGATGTTGGAGGGGTTCATGCGTCCGGTTTTTGCCGCCTTGGCGGCATTGGCTTTCCTTTCGTTACCCGGCTCGGCGCCGGCTTCGCCGACTCTGCCCTTGCCGCCGCCGCAAGAACTCACGGCGCAGGATGTGGGCCCCTTCCTTGATGGCTTCGTTCCGCTGGCGCTGGAGCGCGGCAACATCGCCGGCGCCGTCGTGGTCGTGGTGAAGGACAACCGGGTGCTGTTCGAGAAGGGCTACGGCTTCTCCGACATCGACAAGCAGATTCCGGTCGATCCCAAGACCACGCTGTTCCGCCCCGGCTCGATCTCCAAGCTGTTCACCTGGACCGCGGTGATGCAGCAGGTCGAGCAAGGCAAGCTCGATCTCGATGCCGACGTCAACACCTATCTCGATTTCAAAATTCCGCCTGCCTTCGGCAAGCCGGTGACCTTGCGCAACCTGATGACCCACACGCCGGGCTTCGAGGAGACCGTCAAGAACCTCTTCGTCACCGATCCCAAAAGGATGACTGCGCTGGATGCGGCGCTGAAGGCCTGGGTGCCGACGCGTGTGTTTCCGCCCGGTCAGGTGCCCGCCTATTCGAACTACGGCGCGGCGCTGGCCGGCTACATCGTGCAGCGGGTGTCGGGCGAGCCGTTCGAGCAGTATGTGGCGCGGCACATCCTGCAGCCGCTGGGCATGGCGCATGCGACTTTCGTGCAACCGCTGCCCAAGGCGCTCGCCGCGGATATGTCCAAGGGCTACGACGAGGCCTCCAAGAAGCCGCAGCCTTTCGAGCTGATCCCGATGAGCCCGGCGGGTGCGCTGTCCGCCAGCGGCGACGACATGGCCCGCTTCATGCTCGCCCATCTCGCCAATGGCAGCTTCAACGGGGCGCAAATCCTGAAGCCGGAAACGGCCATCCGCATGCACGGCATCGCCTATCAGCGCATCCCGCCGCTGCCTGGAATGGCCTACGGCTTCTATCACGAGGATCGCAACGGCCACACCATCGTCGGCCATGGCGGCGACACGCTGTGGTTCCACAGCGATCTGCATCTGATCCTCGACCGCAATGTCGGGCTGTTCGTCTCGCAGAACAGCGCCGGCAAGGAGCGCTCCGGCATCCGCAGCCCCCTGTTCAAGGCCTTCATGGACCGCTATTTCCCGGCGCCGCGGCTTGGCCTCGAGCCGACCTTGAAATCGGCGAAGGCGGACGGCGCGCTGGCCGCCGGCAACTATGAGACCAGCCGCAATTCCTTCTCCAATTTCATGAGCATCGGCAATCTCCTCGGTCAACCGAAGCTGAACGTGAACGACGACGGCACGGTCAGCGTCGATGCGCTGACGGATTTCGCCGGGACGCCGAAGAAGTGGCGGGAGGTGAAGCCGTTCGTCTGGCGCGAGGTGCACGGTCGCGAATTGCTCATGGCCGAGCGCGAGAACGGGCAGGTGACCGAGATCGCGACGGACGCCTATCCGCAGGTCTTCACCTTCCGGCGCGCGCCGTTCTGGCAGTCGCAAGCCCTCAATCTGCCGCTGTTCGTGGGTACGCTGGCGATGCTGGCGCTGACCGTGATTTTCTGGCCCATCAAGGCGATCCTGCGCTGGCGCTACGACAGGCCGTTTGCGCTCACGGGCCGCGCGGCGATGCTCTATCGCCTCACCCGCGTGGTGGCGCTGTGCGATCTGGCGCTGCTGGGCGGCATTCTCGGATTCGTCGGCTACGCCGCGGCCACCAATCATCTGGACATGCTGGGCTCGTCCTATGACTGGGTTTATCGCATCCTGCAGGCGATCGGATTGATCGGCGTGATCGGCGTGTTCATTCCGCTGCTGGAAGTGAGTGAAGGAATCGGCGACCGCGCACGGCCCTGGTGGACCAAGCTGACGGATATCCTGGTGGCCACGGCCTGCGTGCTGAGCGTGTGGTACGCCTTGAGCCTGCACTTCCTGTCGTGGAGCCTGAACTACTAGTGTCGCGGTTTCACCCGTGTCCCGATTCCGAAATTCGCTCCTTCACGATATCAGGCTCTTTGCGAATTCGAAGGCAGGTCAAGCGAGATCACCTGGAAAACCTAAACACCGTGCCGAATCCTTTGCCGCCGGCATATGCGGTGCCATAGAGATTCCCGACCTTGTCCATCGTCAGCCCAGCTCGGAGATCGGCGCCATCGGTTGTCCCGGTAAACTCATAGAGAGTTGTTTCCTGGCCGCGCTTGGTGATCATGAAAATCGTGCCGCAGTCAGCGCTGCCTCCCTTGTCGGTCGTGCCATAAAAGACGCCGGATTTGCCCTTGGTCAGATGAGCAGCTGGGACTGCGCCGTCACTTCCTCCGGCAAAACTGTGAAGCACAGTTTCAGTACGGTCGGGGGCGACCTTGAAGACGACACCAAGGCCGTGACTCCCACCCGCGGGTGCGGTGCCGTAGAGATTGCCGGACCCATCCGCAACCAACCCGGCGACCGGATTGGCGCCATCACTTCCGCCAGCGAACGAGTGCAGGACTCTGTGAGTTCCATCCGGCGAGAGTTCAAAAACCGTGCCCAGGTTTGAAGCGCCGCCGAAATAAGTCGTGCCATAGATGTTTCCCGAAGGATCCATAATCAAATCGCCGAATGGATTGGCGCCATCGTGGCCCTTGAACGCATGAAGCCGCGTGGCGGTACCCTGCGGTGTAAGCTTGTATACGGTCCCCTTCCCCCCTGAGCCGCCTGTGTTCGTCGTTCCGTAAAGATTTCCGGCAGCATCGATGATCAGTCCAGCTTCAGGGCCGTAACCGATCCGATCGTTGCCGAAGGCGTAGACGACGCTTTCATCGCCATGCCGGTCAACCCTGAAGACCGTACCGCCGCCAAGAGCGCCTGAATACGGATTCGTCCCATAAAGATGGCCCAGATGATCGCGAATGACTGGGGTGGTTGGATTGGCGCCATCGTTGCCGTCCGGGAAGGAGTAGAGAACCGTCTCCTTGCCCTCTGTATTGAGCCTGAAGACAACGCCACTGCCGCCGTCGCCTCCCAGGTACGTGGTACCAAAGAGGTTGCCATGCTTATCAATCAGGACATCTGCCCAGGGATTGGCGCCATCGGGGCTCGTAAAGCTGTGCAGAACCGCAAGAACGCCGGCGTGGGCGTCAGCAATCTGCGCAATCCCGGCTGCCGTGATCATACAGATCGCCAGGAGCGTTCCGCATATTCTCTCAAAATGACTCATCGGCGATCCCTTTTTCTCGGTGCGAGCGCAGCGCCCGCTTGGACTAGCGGCCCTTGAACACCGGCGGCCGCTTCTCGAGGAAGCTCTTGACCCCCTCGCGGTGATCCTCGGTGGCGAACAGGCGGTAGATGGTCTCGATGGCATGGGCACCGATCTCATGCGGGTTCCCAAACGTGGCTCCGCGTAGGGCTCGCTTCATTTCGCGCAATGCGAGCGGTGCATTGGCTGCGATGCGCTGCGCCATGGCCATCGTCCTTGGCATCAGCTCGGCATGTGCCACCACGTCCGAAACAAGGCCGATCCGCAGCGCTTCGCGCGCATCGATTGTCTCGCCGGTAAAGAGCAGTTCGGCGGCCTTCGCCGGCCCGACGATGGCCGGCAGGCGCCACAGCCCGCCGATATCCGCAATCAGCCCGCGCTTGATGAACAGCTCGGCGAACTTGGCCTGTTCGGAGGCGATGCGGATGTCCGCGAACAGCGCCAGCTCCATGCCCCAGCCGACCGCGGCTCCGTTGACGGCGGCGATCACAGGCACCTCGCACGCCAGCGCCGCCATCGCCGCGGGCGTCGCCTTGAACGTCGTGCCGCGATCCGCCGGCTCGCGCTTTTCACCCGTCATCATCTCCTTGACGTCCTCGCCGGAGCAGAAGGCGGGATCGGCGCCGGTGACGATGACGCAGCGCACGTCTGAGTCGGCGGACGCCACGCGGAACGCGGCCTCGATCTCGGCATAGGCGCGGGGGTTGAGGGCGTTGCGCCGCTCCGGCCGGTTGAGCGTGATCCGGGCAATGTGATCGCCGCTCTCGTAGCGTACGCATTCGAATTGGGAGGGTGAGATTGTCATCGCGCGATCCTAGCGCCCGAGGGCCGGCTGGCAAGAATGAAACACAGCCGGTTCAAAAGAAAATGCGAGCGAAATCAATACCTTAAAACTTCGCGGCGACCCTTGGCCTTCGTTAAGAGCCTCCCCATATAACTCCCAATGGTTCCCGGCCCGGCGGGCTTTAGCGGAGGTGGCATCCATGGTCGGTTTCCTGCGGTGGTCCAAGTCGATTGCGCTTGGTACCCTGAACGGCGTCGTCAAATTCACCCTCTTCATCGTCCTGCTGCTGATCGTGCTGATGCTGATCGGTCTGGCGCGCGGTGATGGCCTGCCGGGACAAATGGTGCTGACCGCGGATCTGCGCACGCCGCTTGCCGACTCCGCCCGCCAAGGCGCCTTCGATTTCGGCGACCGGCCGCTCACCGTCATGGACATGGTGCTGTCGCTCGACCGCGCCTCGCGCGATTCCCGGGTCAAGGGACTGTTCCTGCGGGTCGGCGGCGGCGGCCTTTCGGTCGCTCAGGCCGAGGAAATCGGCGCCGCCGTGAAGCGCTTCCGCCAGTCCGGCAAATTCGTCGTTGCCCATTCGCAGGGCTTCACTTCGGCGAGCCTCGGCGACTATCTCGCCGCCACCAGCGCCAATGAAATCTGGATGCAGCCGAAATCGCCGTTCGGTCCCTCCGGCGAAGGTGCCGGCGCGATCTTCCTGCGCGGGCTGTTCGACAAGATCGAGGCGCTGCCGCAGATCGCCAAGCGCACCGACTACAAGAGCGCGGCCGATACCTTCATGGAGAAGGACTATACGCCGGCCGATCGCGAGCAGACCACGGCGCTGCTGCAATCCTGGTACAACAGCGCCGCCAATGGCGCGGCCGCGGACCGCAAGCTCCAGACCAAGGCCGTCACCGCGGTGTTCGAAGCCAGTCCGCAATTCTCCGAAGACGCCCGCCATGCGGGCTTGATCGACCGCATCGGCTACGACGACGACGCCAAGGATGCAGCGCTCAACCGCGCCGGCTCGGCCAAAGCCATCGGCTTGCGCCAATATGCCCGCGCCACCAATGACATGGAGCGGCCCGCAGGCCATCCGCGCGTGGCCCTGATCGAGGCCGCGGGCGAGATCGTCGATGGCTCCGCCCATGACAGTCTGATGGGCGGCAATTCCGTCGTGGCCGGCGACGACTATGCCGCCGCCATCCGCGACGCCACCCGCGACAGCGACATCAAGGCCATCGTGCTGCGCGTCGATTCGCCGGGAGGATCGGTCACCGCGTCCGATCAGATTCTCGACGCCGTGAGGAAGGCGCAGCGCGCCGGCAAGCCGGTGGTGGTGAGCATGGCGACTCTGGCGGCGTCCGGCGGCTATTACATAGCCAGCTCGGCAAACCGCATCGTGGCCGAGCCCGGCACTTTGACCGGTTCGATCGGCGTGCTGACCGGCAAGGTCTCCTTCGGCAAGTCGGCAGGCCTGCTGGGCATCGGCGTGGACCAGATCGGCGTCGGCAAGAACGCGCTGTTCGATTCCGCGATCTCGCCCTACACGCCCGAGCAGTGGGCCAACCTCAATCACCAGGCGGACGCCATCTACGCGGACTTCACGCAGAAGGTGGCGACGGGCCGCAAATTGCCGCTCACCCAGGTGCAGGAGATCGCCAAGGGCCGCGTGTGGACCGGCGCCGACGCCAAGAGCCGCGGCCTGGTCGATGAGCTGGGCGGCTTCTGGACGGCCGTGGCCGACGCCAAGAAGCTGGCCGGCATCGCGCCGGACGAACGGGTGGATTTCAAGCGCTATCCCAAGCGCGCCAGCTTCTTCGCCATGCTGGATTCGACCTTCAGCGGCACCGCCGCCGGCGTCCGCGCGCTGCAGGGCCTGGCCGTCATCGAGCAGCTACCGCTGGCCCGCGCCATGATGCGGGCGATGGCCGATACCCCCAGCGGCGGCATCCAGATGAAGGCGGTGGGACTGCCCGCGAACTAGGGTCGCAGTTTCGCGGCGCAACCTGTCGCATGCGCCGCCGGCTTGGCGACAGAAGCGGCGGTTTCGTGGGATAACCCCGCCTGGACTCAAGGCGTCCCGGCGACATGGACAGCATACAAACGCAAGGCTTGGTTCGAACGGCGCAGCAGGCCATGGCGGCCGGCCGGATGGACGAAGCCGCTCACCTGTGGACCCAGGTGCTGTCGCTTTCGCCGGAGCATCCGCAGGCGCTGTTCCACCTGGGCCAGGACCGCCTTATCCGCAAGGATGCCAGAGGCGCGTTGCCGCTCCTGATCCGCGCCGCCAAGGCCGATACCGGCACGCCGGTCATTCCGCTGAACCTGGCCTTCGCCTATCGCGCGTTGGGCGACAAGCCGGGCGAATTGGAGGCCATCGAGCGCGCGCTGGCCATCGATCCCTATTTTCTGCCGGCGCTGCTGGCCAAGGGCGCGGCGCTGGAGCGGGCAGGGCAGGCGCGCCAGGCGGCCAGAGTCTATCGCGACGCGCTCGCGATCGTGCCGCCCGATGCGCAATTGTCGCCCGAACTGAGGACGCATGTGGCGCGGGCCCGCGGGCTGGTCGAGCAGAACGCGCGCGATCTCGACGCGCAACTGCAGCCGCGCCTGGCGCAGATTCGCGAAAATCATCCGGACGCGCAATTCGACCGCTTCGAGGAATGCAAGGAGGCGATGCTCGGCCGCAAGAAGATCTACACCCAGCAACCGACCATGCTTCACGTTCCGCGGCTGCCGGCGATTCCGTTCTACGACCGCTCCGAATTTCCGTGGCTGGCGGAATTGGAATCGCAGACAGACGCGATTCGCGAGGAGTTGCTGACCCTGTTGCGCGAGGATGCCAAGGAGTTCGGGCCCTACGTGCAGCATCCGGCCGGGGCGCCGCTGAACCAATGGGCGGAGCTCAACTTCTCGCCGCGCTGGAGCGCCTTCTTCCTCTGGCAGGACGGCAGGCGGATCGACGCCCACTGTGAGCGCTGCCCGCGCACCGCCTCCGTCACCGAGTCCATGCCGCTGGCCGATTTCCCCGGCTATGCGCCGGCGGTGTTCTTCTCCACCCTGGAGCCGCACACGAGAATTCCGCCCCATACCGGCGTCACCAATGCGCGGCTTATCGTGCACCTGCCGCTGATCGTGCCGGAGAATACCGGCTTTCGCGTGGGCAATGAGTCTCGCGCCTTCGAGGCCGGCAAGGCCTGGGTGTTCGACGACACCATCGAGCACGAGGCGTGGAACGACAGCGACAAGCTCCGCGTCATCCTGATCTTCGATATCTGGAATCCGCTTCTGACGGCGGCCGAGCGCGAGCTGGTCTGCGCCCCGCGAGCGAGGGCGGGCCTATTACGGCGCCGGCTAACGGCGCCTATTCCGGCGGATAGCCGAATTTCTCCACCCAGGGCTGCAGCAGCGGCAGCACCGGGGCCAGTTGCTCGGCATAGCGGCGCCATTGCCCGACGCCTTCCCGGCTGAGGCCGCGCGCGACCTGGGTGGCGCTGGGGGTGGCGATCTGCTGGCGCCGGGATTTCTCAGCGAAGCCGCGCAGCGAATCCTTCCATTCCAGGCCGACGAAATCGCAGATCTCCCGCACCCGCCCGTCGAAATCCTCGACGACGTCCTCGTTGCGCACTCCCAGCAGATTGAGCGGCAGCTTTTCCCGGAACACCTCCACCAGCCGCATGGCGCGGGCATAGGACAGGGCTGTGCCCGGCAGGGTGAGCAGCTCGTAGGTGAACTGGTGCATGGCGAACAGCCGGCGGAAGCAGCTGAAGACGACGTCGCGGGGGTCGCGGATGGCGAGCAGGATCTTCGCCTCGGGAAAGATCCGGCCGAGCAGCGGCAGGCGCAGCAGGTTCAGCGGCAGCTTGTCGACGAACACCTTGTCGCGCACATGCATCTCGAAATTGCGCACGTTTCGCCAATAGGCCTCGCGGTAGCGCACGATCTCCGCGTCGCTCAGCGTCGCCAGGCGCTCGATGCCGGACGGATCGTCGACGAAATCGCGGATGGCGTCGATCAGCGGAGCCTTCTCGTCCACCGTGGCCGCGCGAGGATGGGCCGCCAGAATTTGGCCCAGCAGGGTGGTTCCCGAGCGGGGAAATCCGACAATGAAGACGTGTCCGGCGGAATGATCGTTCTGCGCCTTCGGCAGAGGTGCGGGCGGTGCCCAGGCCGGCGCGGTTTCAAAGTAGGCCGCCAGCCGCGCGATCAAGGCTTGTGTGGATTCGGTCTTGGGCACCGCGAAGATGGGCGCGAAAAAGCTTTGCAGTTCCAGGTTGGCCTTCTCGTAAAGCGCAAAGGCTTCGGCGATGCGGCCCTGGCGGTCGCGCACGTCGCCCAGCAGGCTCATGGCATTGGCGCGCTCATGGGCGCTCATGCGGGCATCGTCCAGCACGGTCGTGAGGCGTTGCTCGGCCTGTTCCAGGGCGCCCGTGGCGATCTCCGCCGCTGCAAGGGCGAAGAGAGCGATGCTGTTGCCCGGGTCGGTCAGCAGCGCCCGGTCGGCGAACTTGCGGCAGTCGTCCCAGTCGCTGCGGCGGGAGGCGATCGCGGCAAGACGGGCATGGGCGTCGGCGAAACCCGCCTCCAGCAGTACGGTTTGCTGGAAGCAGCGCTCGGCCAGCGAGAGTTCGCCCAGCATCTCGTAAGCCACGCCCTTGGTGTATCGGGCCCGGGCATATTCGGGGTTGATCTTGAGCGCCGCCTCGGCGGCGGCCACGGCTTCCGCCTGCCGGTCGAGCCGCGACAGGCACTCCGCCAGCGCATTCAGAATGAAGGGATCGCGCGGCGCCAGCTCGCGCGCCCGCTCGAGATCGGCAAGCGCCTGGTGGGCGTGCCCGCTGCGCTCGAGCGCAAACGCCCGGAGGTTGAGCAGCAGCGGGTGCTCCAGGCCACGATCGAGCGCGGCCTGCGCCAAAGCGGTGGCGCGCGGCACGTCGCCGGCGCGGATGGCGGCATCCGCCTCGGCCGCAATTTCGTCCGCCGAACTCATCTCAGCCATTTGCGCCGGTTCACTCATCGCGCGCTCTCGTTCATCGCGGAAACTGATGGCACCCCCGGCATCGCCCGTAAAGCGGTATCGGCCTGAAGCTGACGGCGGCGGACGGTCTGCGCCGTCGCGACGGCCGGTGTGGCCAAAAAGAAAGCGGCGGCCTTTTGGGCCGCCGCCAGGAAGATTGGATACCGGACGCGCTTAGTACTTGATGGTCGCGCCGATGAAGAGCAGGCGACCGAGCGAGTCGTAAACCTGCGGGAAGGTGTTGCCATTGCCGAACGGCGGCGAGGCAACGCCGAGGCTGTTCGAGTCGAGCAGCGGCGGGTCTTTGTCGAACACGTTGTTGACGCCCATGTGGAGCTCGACGCCCTGACGCACCGTCCAATTGCCGGCCACGTCGATGTAGTTGAATGACGAGATCTGGTTGTCGGAGAGGTCGCAAGCGCCGTGCACGCCCTTGAACTTCGTCCCGAACACGCTGCAATCGAAGGTCGAGCCGCCGATCACCGTGTTGGTCTGGTTGGCGTCGAGGGTCACGGAACTCATGTAGCGCCATGCCAGCGACAGGTCGAAGTCCCAAGGCGAACTCCACGTCACACGCAGCTTGTGCCTCCACTTGGGAACCGGCGTCCCGCAGACGATGCCGAAGTGGCCGGCGCAGTCGCCTGTGTACGGCGGGGGAAGACCCGCGGCGATGGCAAAGCCGGTCGGGATCGGCTCGAGGACGAGTTCCTTGGTCCAGGTGCCGAGGAAGTTCACCGACAGGCCACCATTGTCGCCCATGCCCCAGTCGCTGAAGCTGGTGTTGTAGTTCGCCTCGACGTCCACGCCGCTGGTCTTCAGCGACCCGGTATTGGTGTTCAGGTCGGTGATGAAGCCGCCGCCCGGGGGGATACCGAACAGGATGCCGCCCGTGCCGCGGTGAATCGCGCCGCAGAACCCGGGATCGCCCGTGAAGCCGCAGGCCTGCAGGATGTTCGCCTCCGGGACCACGCCGATCAGGCCGTCGACTTTGATGTGGAAGTAGTCGACCGTGGCGGTAAAGCCGTCGAAGAACGTCGGCGTAAAGACGAAGCCCACCGAACGGGTGTCCGAAGTCTCAGGATGCAGGTTCGGGTTGCCGCCGGTGAAGGCCGAGCATTGCGAAGCCGGACACTCGATGACGTTGCCGTACTGCCCCGCCGTGACGCCCGTGTTCTCACACTGCGCCAACGTGAAGGTCGGCGTCGTACCCGAGCACGGGTCCTGACCGCCCCACAAGCTGATGCCCTGGCCGGTGAACAACTCGATGACGTTCGGTGCGCGCACCGCGCGGTCGAAGCTGGCCCGCAGCCGGATATCGTCCACCACCTGCCATTCGGCGCCGTACTTGTAGGCAACGACGTGGCCAGCGGTGTTGTAGGACGAATAGCGGTAGCCGCCGTTCAGGGTGAGGTCCTGGGCGAACGGCATGTTCTGGATGATGGGAATACGCGCTTCGCCGAAGAGCTCCGACACATTGAAGCCGCCATGCGTCGGAAGGGTCGGGCCGCCCTGGCCGGCCAAGTCGCCGGACGAGAATTCCAGGTCGACGCGATTGTCCAACTTCTCCTGACGGTATTCGCCGCCGAACGCCACGGCGACCGGGCTCTTCGCCCAAGGGGACTGGATGCCCCATTCGCCGAGATCGCCGGTGACGGAACCCGACACCACCCATTCCTCGGTGCTGCCCGCGCGGAAGCCCGGCACGCCGAGATACTTGGTGGCCGCCGGCGTCACGCCGTTGGGCTCGAAAATGTTCCACGGCACGCAGTTCGGATCGGTGCCGTCGAGCACGGATTCGCAAGTCGGCACGCCGCCCACGTCCTTCACCAGCAAGGCGCGCTGAATCCGGTTAATCGACAAGTCGTTCAAATACTCTTCCGCCAGGATCGTGTCGCCGTACTGGCCAGACAGATCGTAGGCCCAGCCGCCGCCGAGATCGCCCTTGGCGCCGACAACCATGCGGTAGGAGGTATGACGGAGATTGTCCTGGCGGTTGCCGCCTTCGACGTTTCGCCGTCCGATGAACATGGTGGTGTTGTCAGCCGCCGTATAACCGCCCGCCGTGCAGAATTGCGAGAACGGAGAATTCGGATCGGCCGGGTCGCCCAGGAACGGGTTGTCGCAGTTCACTTGCGCGATCGTTCCATAGAACAGGCCCGACGGAGCGATCTGAGCCACGGTGTGATCGTCCATGAACATGAGCGACGTGTAGACGTCGAGCATCTTGTTCACTTCGTAATGGCCCGAGGCGCCGAAGGTGTAACGGGTGTCCGGACGCTGGAAGTAGTTGAACGGCGCGAAATTGAAGCGATCGGATTGCAGGAACCCGCGCACTTCGCCGGTGGTCCCGTCGATCGTCTTGCTGGGGCCGACCCCGCCCAGCGCCGTGATGTAGTTGAAGCGGCCGCCCGCGCCGTCCAACGCCGCGGTACTCGAACCGGCGCAGATGAAGCTGCCGCTGAAGGTCGTGGCCGAGCCGCAAGTCGACACGTCGCGCTGACTCTCGAGAACCGCCTGGATGTTCCGGTAGCCGGCATAGAGCGTCAGGTTCGCCTTGCCGTTGTCGGAATTGACGCCCATGACGACCGTGCCGTCCACGTCCGCGCCGTCCAAAACGTGATGCGGCGCCAGGGCAACCGTGCCCGGGGTGGATCCGCCAAGGCCGGCCGCGCTGATAGCGCGATAGTCGCTGTTGTTGTTGTCATGCTGGTAGACGCTGTACTGGCCGTCGACCTCGATG
This sequence comes from Rhizomicrobium sp., assembly GCA_036564785.1. GTDB lineage: Bacteria > Pseudomonadota > Alphaproteobacteria > Micropepsales > Micropepsaceae > Rhizomicrobium. The sequence goes on from DATCOJ010000205.1 coordinate 30,363, forward strand.
CCCTCGAAGTCCTTGCGCATGATGAAGTTCACCACGCCGGCGACCGCGTCCGAACCGTAGGTCGCCGAGGCGCCGCCGGTCAGAACTTCGATGTGATCGACGAGAGCCGCGGGGATCTGGTTCAAGTCGGCGCAGGGCAGTTCGTTGTCGCCCGGCATCAAGCGCTTGCCGTCGATCAGCACGAGGGTGCGATTGCAACCCAGGTCGCGCAGGTTGACGGTGGCGGTACCGACCGATCCGTTCGACTCGTTGGAGCCGAAGTCAGCGAAGGCCGACGGCAGATTGTTGATGAGGTTTTCGACGTTGGTCGTACCCTCGAATTTCATTTCCTGCTGCCCGACCGCAGTCACCGGGCTGGTGCTGTAGAGGCCTTGCTGCGGGATGCGCGAACCCGTGACCACCACGGTTTCAACGGACTGTTCCTGCGCCAGCGCGGGCAAGGAGAGGCCGATTGTCGCGACGGAAGCTGCTCCGAGGAGCAGGGCGGAACGCAGGCTGCGTTGTTTCAGATTGGTCTGGTACACTGGGAACCCCCTTGGTTCTGTCGTAACGACGACTGCCATACAACGGACGGTGATCTGCCGCATGGCAGCTAGCCCCTCGCGCACCACTCCCGGTCCGCGCGGATATGCCCGTTGGTCGGAAGCTAGAAGAGAGCAGCGCCACTGGTCAAAATAGAATTGGCGATTGGCAGACTTTCCGCGGCTGTCTGTGGCTTTTGTGCATCTATTTTGCGACGCAATCGGCCTTCTGAAGGGCTCGCGCAAGCGTGACGGCGGAAAGTATTCTCGCTTTGGCGAGTTTCACCGCCGCTGCCGAGCGCCCGACTCGGGAAAACGAATCGAAACGGGCGGAAAAACCTGTATTTGAGACCTCGGGTCGAGTGGTCGCGATGAAAACGGGACTTTTCAGCCATCCGGACTGCCTCGGCCATGCGCCGCCACGGGGCCACCCCGAGTGCCCGCAGCGGCTCGAGGCGGTGCTGAAGTCGCTCGACGGCCCGGAATTCCACGGTTTGCGCCGGGAAACTGCGCCCCAGGCCTCTCGGGAGAGTCTGCGCCGGGCCCATGCCGGGGCCATGATCGGGGACATCCTCGACCGGCTGGACGGGGAAGCGAGGGTGGCGGGCTATGCCGCGATCGACGGCGACACCGTCATGTCGCCGGGCTCGGCGACGGCCGCCTTGCGTGCCGCCGGCGCCGTCATCGCCGCCGTCGATTCGGTGATGGCGGGCGCCATGGGCAATGCGTTTTGCGCCGTGCGCCCGCCCGGACACCATGCCGAGCGAACGCGCGCGATGGGCTTCTGTCTTTTCAACAACATCGCCGTCGGTGCGATGCACGCACGCGCCGTGCACGGGCTGTCGCGAATCGCCGTTGTCGATTTCGACGTGCATCACGGCAACGGCACGCAGGACATCTTCTTCGACGATTCGAATCTGTTCTACGCGTCGACGCATCAGATGCCGCTCTATCCGGGAACCGGATTTGCGAATGAGCGCGGCGTCGCCGGCAACGTGCTCAACCGTCCGCTGCGCCCCGGTGCCGGGTCGACGGATTTCCGAGCAATTTACAGCGATTTCGTGTTTCCGGCGCTGGAAGGTTTCGCGCCCGAATTCATTTTCATATCCGCGGGCTTCGACGCCCATCGCGACGATCCGCTGGCGCAATTGAATCTCGTCGATGACGATTTTCACTGGGTCACGCGCGAGATTTGCGCGATCGCCGCGCGCGTCTGCGACAACCGCGTGGTCTCGAGTCTCGAAGGCGGCTACGACCTCGATGCACTGGCGCGTTCGAGTGCCGCGCATGTGCGCGCATTGATGGAGGCATGATCATTTCCGCTGCGGACGAAAGACGGCTCGCGGACGTCCTGGCCGCCTTGCAGGCGCAGGACCTGGCTCGAGCGACCGCGCTTGCCCGCGAGGCGCTGGCTGCCGGGCTTGAGCACCCCCTCCTGCTCAATCTGCGCGCCTATTGGCACGAGGCCGAAGGCCGCGATTCGGAGGCTTTCGGCGATCTTCAGCGCGCCCACGAGCTCGCGCCGAACGACATTTCCGTGCTCAACGCGCTGGGCCTTGCCCATGGAAGAGCCGGGCGGATGCTGGAGGCCGCGCGGGTGTTCGATTCCATCACTGCGCTGAAGCCGGATTTTGTCCCCGCCTATTTCAACAAGGGCTGGGCGAGCGAGGAGCTCGGCAATCTGGACCTCGCCCGCGAATGCTTCAGACATGCCGCCGATCTGAATCCCGGATCGGCCGACGCCTGGGCGCGGCTGGCGGCGCTGGCAGTACGCCTGGGCGACTGGGAATCCGCCGGCATCGACGCGGAGCGCTCGCTGAAGCTCGATGCACGCAATGCGATCGCCATGCAGGCCTTGGCGAACGTTGCCCTGGCCAAGGGGGATGCCCCGGTGGCCGAGCGAAGCTTGAGGGCAATGCTTGCCGACGATTCGCTGGGGCCCCTGGATCGGGCCAATGCCGAAGGTCTGCTGGGCGATGTCCTCGACGCGCTGGATCGAACGGAGGAAGCGTTCGACGCCTATGCCTCGAGCAACACGCTTCTTCGCAATACCCACGCGCCCCGCTTTTCAGCTCCCGGCACCGAGACCATGCCTCGGTATCTCGAATGGCTGACCTCCCGGTTCGAGCGGCTCGATCCTTCGCAGTGGTTGTCGTCGGCGCCGGGGCCCGGAGACGGCCCCGCCCTGCGCAGCCACATCTTCCTTCTCGGATTCCCGCGCTCCGGCACCACACTGCTGGAGGAGATATTCCGCGCCAATCCATCCGTGACGGCCACGCACGAACGCGACGGCCTGGCGGACGGCGTGCGCGAACTTATGGGAAGGCCGGGCGATCTCGACAGGCTCGCGTCGCTGCAGGGAGCCGGCCTCTCGCGCTACCGGCGGCTCTATTGGCAGCGGCTTGGCGAGCAGGGCGTGGAACCCGGCATCGGAACTCTGCTCGACAAGCAGCCCTACAACACCATCAAGCTGCCGCTGATTTCCAAGCTGTTCCCGGAGGCCAGGATCATCTTCAGCATCCGCGACCCGCGCGACGTCGTGTTTTCCTGCTTCCGCCGGCGCTTCCGGATGAACCCTTCCAATTTCGAATTGCTCACGCTCGAGAGTGCCGCGCGCTTCTACGATGCCGTCATGCGGTTGGCCGACCTGTATCGCCAGAAGCTGTCCTTGCGTTTGTATGAGCAACGCCACGAAGACCTGGTGGCCGACATGGAGGCTCAGGTGCGCGCCATTTGCGAGTCTGTCGACGTGCCGTGGGACGACGGCATGCAAGCTTTCGCGCAGCGCCGGCGGGGCCGGGCAATCGCCACACCCAGCGCCACGCAGATCGAGCGGGGCTTGAGCCGCGAAGGCATCGGGCAATGGCGGCGCTACAAGGAGCAAATGGCTCCTGTCCTCCCGCTCCTTCAGCCTTGGGTCGAGCGGTTCGGTTACCAACCCGATTGAGGGCGTTGCAGGTGGTCGCCGGATTTGTGAGCAATTGACAGCTGTTTGCGCGGGCCGCGTTGTTTCGACTCTCGAAGGCGGCTATGACCTCGATGCGCCGGCGCGTTGCTCTGCCGCGCCTGCGCGCGCACCACTGGAGGCGTGATCATGTCCGCTGCGAACAAGAGTGAGAGCACACCGGTCGCACAGTTGAGTTTCGAAGCGGCGCTGCGCGAGCTCGAGGACATCGTCGGCCGTCTCGAGCAGGGCGAGGTGGAGCTTGAAGCCTCCATCTCTCTCTACGAGCGTGGCCAGGCTCTGAAGGCCCATTGCGAGGCAAAGCTCAAGGCGGCCGAAGGCCGGCTGGAGAAGATCGTCCACGGCGCCAAAGGGCCCGAAGGTGTGGAGCCGGTGGACCTTGGCTAGCGAGTCATGACGCTCCGGTCCGTCCAACCCGACGTTTTTTCGAGTCGGCTCAAGGAAGCGGCCGGTTTCGTCGAAGAATCGCTCGATGCCTTGCTTCCGCCCGTCGCCGGTCCGGAAGCCCGGCTGCAAGAGGCCATGCGGTACGCGGCGCTGGGCGGCGGCAAGCGCGTGCGGGGCTTTCTCGTGCTGCAGAGCGGCCTCCTCTTTGGGGTCGCGCGGCGGTCGCTCGGCCGGGTCGCGGCCGCCGTCGAATGCATCCACGCCTATTCGCTGGTCCATGACGATCTTCCGGCCATGGACAATGACGCGTTTCGCCGGGGAAAACCCACCGTCCATAAGGCCTTCGGCGAGGCGACCGCCATTCTGGCCGGGGACGCATTGCTGACGCTCGCCTTCGGTCTCATCGCCTCGCCCGAGGCCCACGAGGATCCCTTCGTCCGCTGCGAGCTGGCGGCGCGGCTGGCCGAGGCCGCAGGCCATGGCGGCATGATCGGCGGCCAGATGATGGATATCGCACTTGAGGGCAATCCTGCGGCCCTTGCGGAAATCACGCGGCTGCAGCGCCTGAAGACCGCGGCCCTCATCACCTTCAGTTGCGAAGCGGGAGCGATTTTGGGCAAAGCATCGCCAGCTGCCCGCAATGCGCTGTCGGCCTATGGCCAGGCGCTGGGACTCGCCTTCCAGATCGCGGACGACCTGCTCGATGTCGAAGGCGACACCAATGAGGTGGGCAAGGCCGTCCAAAAGGATGCGGTCCGGGGCAAGCCCACGGTGGTCTCCGTGCTTGGCGTCGAGCGCGCCCGAACCCAGGCGCAGGCGCTCGCGGAGCAGGCCGTTCGTCACCTTGATTTGTTCGATGAAAAGGCCGACCTATTGCGCGCGGCGGCGGAATTTGCGGTGTCACGGCGGGCCTGATCGTCCGCGACAGCTGCTTCTTCTGATGATCAAGAACTTCAGCCCGCGTCCCGCCTTCGGTCGCGATACAAGGCGGGACGAGGGCTGCAATTTTCGCCGAGGTTATGGTCCGTCGACACACTGGTGGTAGTTGTTACCGTACCAATCTTGTGTGTAGTAATTGGCTCCCGCCAAATAGTGGTAGAAGAACTGCCCGCTGCACACATCGCCAACCTCCTGACCGTAGTCTGGGTGCCACTGCGCCTTCCAAGCGGTACCAGGAATTGGGTCGGTGACCGTTTCCGCGATTTCGTGTCCCAGGACGTTGGCAGTGTCATTGCTCGTATTCGTCCCAGTCGAGCAGCCGTAGACGGATTCGAATGGCTCCACGGAATAGAGAACGACCGTTCCGTTGCTCAGCTTCGTGGAATAGTGATATCCGCAGAACGTGAAGGGCCCTGGCGCTCGACCGTCGGGATTGTAGCAACCATTGCGGGGATCGTCGAAACAGGTATCTGTCCCCGGCGGCAGAAATACATGATAGATATCCGTGTAGCCTAGCCGCGCTCCACGGTAAGTATAATCTTGGCCGGCCATGTATTGCACAAGGCTGGCGATTTGCGATTGGTACACGAGGGAGCCCGGATTGCCGTTGTTCCAATACCAATTCGCAACAGGGTAATGGCCCGTGCTGTATAGCGAGTTCCCGGTATACCGATTCAGCGTTTCGCTCATGACGCTGAGATTGAGATAGTACTCGTAGCTTGCGGGATATCCCCAGACCGAGCCGTCCGGTTTTCCCCAATAGACATTGATATGACTTGCCGATGTGACCACGGGACCGCCGTACCAGCCCAAATCCTCTGGGTAGTAGGAGTCGCCGGGAACGAACCCTCCCTTCTTTAGCTGCACGTCAGGCAGGCGGCCAATCATCAGTTGCCCAATATAGCCTTGGCGGGGCGCTATCTTGGCCACGAAATCCCCGGTTGCAATTGCGGCTTTGAGTTGCGACGAAACGTGTATGTGATTTGGAATTCGCTGCCCCTTTCCCTCATCGACCTGGGCTATGGCGGAACTGGCATAGGCCAGACTTATCGCCGCAAGGATGACTGATCTGATTGACTTCAAATGTATCGTCATGGTCTGGCCTTCCATTTATTGAGGTTGTCCAACAGCCCAAAACGACGCAGGGTTGACTGACTATATACGTCGATTCGTTACCCGCCAAGGTTGCGACGACCCGTCACTTCCAGTCAGAATCGTTGCTTGATTTGTTCGATGAAAAGGCCGACCTATTGCGCGCGGCGGCGGATTTTGCGGTGTCACGGCGGGCGTGAGGTCCGCGACAGAGTTCGAGTCCATGGATTCCAAGACGCCGCTTCTCGACCGCGTACCCGATCCCCAGGCGCTGAAAGGCTTTTCCCGCCCCGAATTGCGTCAATTGGCCGATGAGCTGCGCCAGGAGACCATCGACGTGGTCTCCGTCACCGGAGGCCATCTTGGCGCCGGCCTCGGCGTGGTCGAGCTGACCGTGGCACTCCACTATGTCTTCGACACGCCGCGCGACCGGCTGATCTGGGACGTGGGCCATCAATCCTATCCCCACAAGATCCTGACCGGGCGCCGCAATCGCATGCGCACGCTGCGTCAGGGCGGCGGCCTCTCCGGCTTCACCAAGCGCAGCGAGAGCCCCTTCGATCCGTTCGGTGCGGCGCACTCTTCCACCTCGATTTCGGCCGGCCTCGGCTTTGCGGTGGCGCGCGACCTGAAAGGCGAGCATCACAACGTCGTCAGTGTGATCGGCGACGGCGCCATGAGCGCGGGCATGGCCTATGAGGCGATGAACAATGCCGGCGCGCGCCGCGAACGGCTGATCGTCATCCTCAACGACAACGACATGTCGATCGCGCCACCGGTGGGCGCCATGCGCGGCTATCTGGCGAAGCTGATTTCGGGACGGCCCTATCGCCGGGTGCGCGATCTGGCCAAACGCCTGGCGAGTGCGCTGCCGACCTCCATGGAGCGGACGGCGCGGCGGCTCGAGCATTTCGCGCGCGGCTGGTGGATCGGCGGCACGCTGTTCGACGAGATGGGCTTCTACTACGTGGGCCCCATCGACGGGCACAATCTCGATCAGCTCATTCCGGTGCTGGAAAACGTTCGCGACGCGAAGAACGGCCCCATCCTCGTTCACGTGGTGACCAAGAAGGGCAAGGGCTACGCGCCGGCCGAAGCCAGTGCCGACAAGTATCACGGCGTGGTCAAGTTCAACGTGCTGACCGGCGAGCAGAGCAAATCCTCCGCCAAGGCGCCGAGCTACACCAAAGTCTATGCTGAGGCGCTGATCGCGGAAGCGGAAAAGGACGAACGTATCGTCGCCATCACCGCGGCGATGCCGGCGGGCACCGGTCTCGATCTCTTCGCCAAGCGCTTTCCCGAGCGCTGCTTCGATGTCGGCATCGCCGAGCAGCACGGCGTGACCTTCGCCGCCGGATTGGCGGCGGAAGGCATGAAGCCCTTTGCCACCATCTATTCCACCTTCCTGCAGCGTGCCTACGACCAGGTGGTGCACGACGTGGCCATCCAGCGATTGCCCGTGCGCTTTGCCATGGATCGCGCGGGCCTGGTGGGCGCCGACGGCCCCACTCATGCCGGCTCCTTCGATGTCGCCTATCTCGGCACCTTGCCGGGTTTCGTGATCATGGCGCCGTCCGACGAAGTCGAGCTTATGAACATGGTGGCCACGGCGGCGCGGATCGACGACCGGCCTTCGGCGCTGCGCTATCCCCGCGGCGAGGGCATCGGACTCGAACGGCCCAAGGCAGGAACGCCGCTCGAGATCGGCAAGGGCCGCATTGTCCGGGAAGGCACCAGCATCGCCATTCTCAGCTTCGGCGCCCGCCTGCAGGAGTGTCTGCTGGCGGCCGAGAAGCTTTCCGCCTTCGGTCTCTCCGCCACCGTCGCCGACGCGCGCTTCGCCAAGCCGCTCGACGAAGATTTGATCCGCCGGCTGGCGCGCGAGCACGAAGTGCTGATCACCATCGAGGAAGGCGCCATCGGCGGCTTCGCGGCGCATGTCATGCAGTTCCTGGCGCTGGAAGGCGCGCTCGACAAAGGCCTGAAGCTGCGCCCGATGACCTTGCCCGACCGCTTCGTCGATCAGGACACGCCGGAGCGCATGTACGAGGCGGCGGGCCTCGACGCCAAGGCCATTGTCGACACCGCGCTCGGCGTGCTCGGCCGCGACAAGCATCGCGCGGCGGAAAAGATCGCGTAGCGGATAACGACCGATCTTGGGGAAACGATCATGCGCCGATCCGATCTGACGGCCATCCTTCTCGGCGGCTTCGTTGCCGGCACCGTCGATGTCGGCGCCGCGTCGCTGATCAATCTGCTCAGCCCGATCCGCATCCTGCAGTTCATTGCCGGCGGCCTGCTCGGAAAGGCGGCGCTGTCGGGCGGAATTCCGGTGGCGCTGCTGGGCCTGGTGCTGCAATGGCTGATGTCGATGATCATCGTCGCGGCCTACGTCCTTGCCGCTTCTTGGCTGCCGGTCCTGGGCCGCCAATGGATCGCCTTCGGACTCGCCTATGGCGTGGTCGTCTTCCTTGTCATGAACTACGTCGTGGTGCCGCTGTCGGCCTGGGCGCGCTGGCCGCATTTCACGCCGTACAGCTTTACCGCGAACATGGCGGCGATGCTGCTGTTCGGCCTGATCGTCGCGTTCTTCGCGCGAATGCGACCGGCCGCGCCGTGATGCGGGCAATGCGAGGTTGAGCTCGCGTGCCGCCGCTGGTTCCTCTCTTCCGCTCTGCCGGCATTTTGGAGTCTGCGGCGGCTGCGCCGTTCAGGATCTGCCGGTCGACGAGTACCGGAACTTCAAGCGAAACCTGATCGCCGAAGCGCTCGCGAGGCACGGCCTCGCCGACGCCGCGATCGAAGACATCGTCGCCGTGCCGCCGCGCTCCCGCCGGCGCGCCACCTTCAAGGTCGCCAAACGGGATGGGCGCACCGAACTCGGCTTTCACGCCGCGGGCTCGCATGCCATCGTCGACATGCGCGAATGCCTGGTGCTGAGGCCGGAATTATTCGACGTGACGCAAGGTCTGCGCCAGATGATGGCGACGCTGCTGCAGGACGGCGAGGGCGCCGAACTCTACGCTGTCGAAGCGGACAACGGCTTCGACCTTGCCATCGCCTGGAAACGGCGCCCCACGTCAAACGTGATTGCGGACATCGCGCACTGGGCGCCGAAGCTCGGAATCGTGCGCGTTACCGCCAATGGCGAGTTGCTCTATCGCACCGCATCTCCCGAGATCGCGCTGGGCCGGGCACGCGTGCCGCTGCCAGCGCGGGCATTTCTCCAGCCAACGCGCGAGGGCGAACTGATGCTTCAGCAGCGTGTGCTCGAAACCGTAGGCAAGGTGGTCGTCGATCTGTTCGCGGGATGCGGGACCTTCACGCTTCCGCTGGCCGAGCGCGCCCGGGTCCATGCCGTCGATTCCGATGCGCCTATGCTGGAGGCGCTCGCCGAGGCTGCGCGCGCGACGCCCGGCCTCAAGCCCGTTTCGACCGAAAGGCGCGACCTGTTCCGCCGGCCATTGGAGCCGAGAGAGCTCGACCGTTTCGACGCAGCCGTGCTCGATCCGCCGCGGGCGGGCGCGCTGGCGCAGGCGAAGATGCTTAACCGCTCCGGCATCAAGCGCATTGCATATGTTTCCTGCGATGCGGCAAGTTTCGCCCGCGACGGGCGGGTTTTGACGGATGGCGGGTTTCGACTGGATCGGGTCCTGGGTGTCGACCAGTTTCTCTGGTCGGCGCATATCGAGCTCGTCGCCAGCTTCGCCCGAGACTGACTGGCAACGCTACGGCCGCCGGCTCTGGCTGGTGCTTGCCGTCATGGGCATTGCCGGTGCGCTGGCGGCTGCCGGCTCCTATGTGCTAGCCGACAATTATGCCGACTGGGCCGCCGTGGTGGTGGCCGGCGACTGGCACGCCCATGA
>DATCOJ010000206.1:0-45374 GCA_036564785.1 Rhizomicrobium sp.
CGACGCCCGAGGATCCGGCAACAGCTCGAAAATCTCGACGAAGCGGTTCATCGGTGTCTCCATGCGAATCGCAAGACACCTTCAGAATCCGTTCAAACAAAGCCGGCAAGCCAAAAATCGCCATATGCGATTCCCCTGCCCCACAAGGGGGGAAGGGGAACGTCTAGGTCCTACTCCGCCTTCTCCGTCGTGGGATCGATCATCTTCTTGACCTCGGTGATCTTGGTGGCGGGGAAGCCGCTGATCTGCGCGTGCTGCTTGATGATGTCCTCGTCCTTCGCCAGATAGACGCAGAAGGTCTTGTCGGGGGCGACGTAGCTCTCCACCCACTGAATGTCGGGGCCGAGCTCGCGCAGCACTTTGTTGGACTGGGCGGCGGCGCCCTTCAGCTGCTCGCGCTCGAAGGAGCCGACGGCGGGGATGTCGCGTTCGATGATGAATTTGCGCAGGGCCATGTGTTGTCTCCAAGTTCCGTTTGCCAGCCCGATATAGGTTCTAGCACGGCCCCCGCCAGGAATGGCAGCCATGCTTCAGCGCAGGGAATAATTCGCGAAGAACAGGATCCACATGGCGGCGAGCACGAAATTGCTGGTTGCAAACACGGCCAGCCGGTGCATCACGTTGTTGTAGGTCAGGTGCACCAGGCTGTGCAGCAGCCGCAGGCCGACATAGGCCCAGGCCAGCGCCAGCGTGACGGCGGTCACGGCCGGGCCAGTGACGAAGTAGATAAGACAGATGACGTAGAACAGAATCGGCAGTTCCAGCAGGTTCATGTAGTTGCGGTTGGGGATGGAAACCTCGCCCGGCACCCGCGGGGATTCGCCATATTTGAAATCGCCGGCGCCCACCTTGCCGGCGAAGGCGGCGCGGAAGCGGCGGATGGGGACGATGAGCAGTGCGGTAAAAGTGAGAAGCGCGAGGACGCCCATCGGCGCCAGGATCAGGTCGTGCGGCATGGATTTTCCCCTTCAGGATGGCGGGCTACGCTAGCATGGCTGGCGGTGGTTGAAGGGGCGAGCCCAAGCGTGTAAGGGACGGCGCCTCGGGGCGTGGCGCAGCCTGGTAGCGCATCTGCTTTGGGAGCAGAGGGTCGCGTGTTCGAATCACGCCGCCCCGACCACCCTACGCGGCGGAGCTGCGGAGGGTGGTCGTCCACCGAAGCCTTGGCGTAGGTGGACCGGTGAAGCTTCCCGCCGCTTCGGGTGGCGGGCCAGTTCGAAGGAGAGCTTGTGCGCGCGCGCATCTATCGTCCGGCGAAGAGCTCGATGCAGTCCGGCCGGCGCAACACCAAGGTGTGGGTGCTGGAATACGAGCCGGAGAGCGCGCGCGAGCCCGATCCGCTGATGGGCTGGACCAGCTCGGACGATATGCGCAGCCAGCTGCTGCTCGAATTCGAGACGGCCGAGCAGGCAACCACCTATGCCGAGAGACACGGCATTCCCTATCAGGTGTTCGAGCCGCATGCGACGGCGCAGCGGCCCAAATCCTACTCGGACAATTTCCGCTTCGACCGGAAGATTCCCTGGACTCATTAGCCGGATATCGGGGATCGGATGCGAACTGGCGTCTCGTTCCGATGCCCGATTCCTGATACCTGATCCCCGGCGAGGCCCCGTAGCTCAATGGATAGAGCACCAGCCTTCTAAGCTGCGATATGGAGGTTCGATTCCTCCCGGGGCCGCCAGCCTTCGCTCGCGCAGCGACGAAGGCTGCCGCGCCGGGCCGGTTGCCGCGAGCTACGGCTCGGCAAGCCAGCAGAAAACAGGTATCAGAATTCGAAACTTGACCTTCCGATACCCGATACCTGATACCCGATCCCTGATCGGTCCCGTAGCGCAACGGATAGAGCATCTGGCTTCGAACCAGAAGGTTGCAGGTTCGAGTCCTGCCGGGACCGCCAGCCTTCGCTCGCGAAGCGGCGAAGGTGGCCCGCGCCGGAGCCGCAAGGCGAAGGCGGGCCGGTTGCCGCGAGCTACGGCTCGGCAAGCCAGCCACAAAAACAAACACGCCGGCGATTGGATCGCCGGCGTGCTGCTCAGTGCTTTGGCCTGAGGTTTTTAGGAACCCGAGGGCGGCGGAGGAGGCGGTCCCTGGTCGTCCGGCGGCGGCGGAGGTCCCTGGTCGTCGGGCGGTGGGCCCTGCTCATCCGGCGGCGGTCCGCCGGCACCCGGAGGCGGCGGCGCGTAGCCATGGCGGTAGTACCAGCGCGGGCGATGCCGCATGGGCGGTCCGCCGGCCACGACATTGCCCCGCGACGTCATGCAGGAGGCATAGGCCATGTCATAGGAGCGCTGGATGCCCGCCTCGTGGTAGCCGGCGCCGGCCTGGGAGCCGATCAGCGCTCCGGCCGTGCCGCCGACAATGGCGCCCTTGGTGTTGCCCACGGCTGCGCCAAGCCCGGCGCCGATGGCGGTGCCGATCACGCCGTTGGTCACTTCCCGGTTCTGGGCTTCCTGGACCCGGCCCTGGACGCGGTCCTCGGCATATTGCTGGCAGGCGTCTTCATCGGCCGCGAAGGCGGCCTGCGATTTGTTCTGTCCCGGCATCACCGGGATCATCGGTCCCATGGGGGTGGTCGCGCAGGCTGCCAGGAGCAGCAGCGACGATCCGGCAAGAATACTCGTACGTACGCGATTCATGTTGGTCACCTCGTTGAATCGGATAACGCTTTAGGGCGGCTCCGCGTTCGAAATACGGCGTGGCGGCCTAGCGTTTCATGGCGCCAACCTGTCGCGCGCCACCTGAACCGCAGATGAACCTGCGCCCACCTGCAAGATTAACGATTGGCCATCGCGGCCGGACACAGAAGAATCTTTGGAAATCCGGAAACTCCCGGGCTCGCGTCCGTTACCACGCAGAGCATCTGCGAGCGCGGCCATGAACAACATCTCTCTCGGAATTCTTGCATTTCTTGCGATTTCTGTCGCATCGGCACAGGCAGCCGATTCCGGCAAGCCCGCTCTCGCCACAACGGCGGTTGCGACGAGTGATGACGGAGATGGGAGCGCCGCCGCCCAGTCTGACGATTCGCAGCCCGCTCTCGCCACCGGAGTGCCAAAACGGCTCAGTCCGCTGGCCGGCACCGATGCCGAAGCCTGGGCGAGCGTACCGCGCTGGAGTCACCCCCGGCCGGCGGCGCACGCGAAGGCTCGCCGCTCAGGCCTCTAGCGCGCGACGGACATCCGGCGCTGGATCGTCCGTCATCTTGCTCTCGACGTCGAACTCCATGGTGGCGCGGCGCTCGGCCGTGTAGGCGGGCCAGGCTGGGATCGCCGGATTGTTGGGATTGCCTGTTCGCGCGAAGGCGATCCAGGCGCTGCTCATTTGATCGGCCAGCTTCTGCGGCTCGGGCCCCGGACCCACCAGCGGCCTGGTGCTTTCCACCGTGTCGAAGACGAACGGAATCTCCAGCGTATGCGGCGACTTGAAGACGCCGGCGCCGACCGGCGTCTCCCAGGTCAGAAGGTACATGTAGACCGGCGCCGCGCCCTGCGCCGCCTTGCGCTCCGCGAGCCTGATGGAATCGCCCAGCATGAAGGTGCTCGTCAGCACCTGCGCATTGAGATAGCTGGGCGAATAGCCGGGATAGGTCTTGCGCAGCGCCGCGAGCAGCGCATCGGATTTCGGTCCGGCCATCATCCTGGCCTGTGCCGCCAGCTGATCGTCGGTGAGTTTGCCGAACCACGGCTCGCCGGCCACGAATAGCGTCATCTCGTCCTTGTTGGTGCCGATGAGGATCGGAACATTGGCGGAGATTGCCGGCGCTGCCGGATCGAACGGATTGGACGGTAGGACATCGCCGTCGACGACGGGGCCGAGGAAGCGGATCTCCGCGCCCGGCCCGCGCCTTGCGGACACCGCATAGGCCGCCTTCATGATCGCATCGGCAGGAACGCTCTGCAGCGCTTTCACATCGCTTGGGGCGATCTTCAGTTCGGCGAGAATCTCTTTGGCATCGGCCGTCGCCAGCTCGCGGGGCAGGGCCTTGAGCGCCGGGCCGCTTTCGACGATGGCTCTGTGGAACAGTCCTTGCGCCGACGGCATGGCCAGCAGGTTGCAGACTTTGGCGCCGCCGCCGGATTCGCCGAAGATGGTCACGTCGCCGGGATCGCCGCCAAAGGCGGCCGCGTTGTCCCGCACCCATTCGAGCGCCAGCACGATGTCCAGCATGCCGGCGCTGCCCGACTTGGCGAAGGCCGGCCCCGCCAGATCGGCAAGCTCGAGATAGCCGAAGGCGTTGAGGCGGTGGTTGAGCGTGACGACGACCACGTCTCCGCGCTTGGCGAGATTGGTGCCGTCATAGGCGGGCCAGGCGCCGGAGCCGTAGGCGAAGCCGCCGCCGTGCAGCCACACCATCACCGGTCGCTTTCCGCCGCTGACGGAGGGCGTCCAGACGTTCAGGAACAGGCAGTCTTCCTTGCCGGATTTCCATTCCGCGAGAGTCGGATAGACGACCTGCAGCGACTTCGCGAGGTCGGTTTTCGGCTCCTGCGCCGCGGTGCCGAGCGGCATCTGCACGGCCGGCGCGCCGAACGCTGTGGCGTCCGCAGCCGTGGTCCAGGGCGAAGGCTTCTGCGGTGGCATGAAACGCAACGGTCCGGTCGGGGGTGCACCGTAGCGAATGCCCTTGAATACCTGAATGGGGCCGGAAGTGCTGCCGCACACCGGCCCATTCGACGTCTGAACAATCGGGCCAGCCGCGTCGGCCTTGGCGCGGCAGGCAAGCAGTGCGGCCGTGCTCGCGCCGGCAATGAGAATCTGGCGGCGGTCGAAGTCGGCAGTTGCAATTGCGGTTTTCATCGGTCCCCCTCGATGTCGGGAATATAGGTCTGCGGCAATTCTCAAGCCGCGCCCGGCAGAGGTCAACGGCCTTTGAAGTCGGGCTCCCGCTTGGCGAAGAAGGCCTTCACGCCTTCGCGCACGTCCTCGCTGGGGTTGGCGATCATCACCGCCAGCGCAGCATCGTTGAGCGAATGCTCCAGCGACGCCGTCAGTCCATGGCGCATCATGCTCTTGGCGAGACGCACCGCCAGCGGCGCTTGCTTGGCGATGGTGCGGGCCAGCGCGAAGGTCCGCGATTCGAGTTCGGCCGCGGACACGACTTCGGTCACTAGTCCCAGCTTGAGCGCGTCGGCGGCGGGATAGACCTCGTGCAGCATGGTCATCTTGAGCGCGCGGTCCAGCCCCATCGCACGCGGAAAAAACCAGGCACCGCCTTCGTCGGGCAGCAGGCCGAACTTCCCAGACGTGTCGCCGAGCTTGGCGCCGTCCGCCGCCATGCGGATGTCGCAGGCCAGCGCCAAGGTCAGCCCGCCTGCGACGGCGGCTCCGTTGATCATCGCGATCACGGGTTTGTCGCAATGGTGCAGCGCCAGCACCACCCGGTGCATGCCGATGCGCATCTCATGGGCGAAACCGAGCTGCTTGTTGCGATAGTCCGGCCGCTCGGGATCGTCGCCGCCGACATCGCCGCCGGAGCAGAAGCCGCGCCCTGCGCCGGTCAGGATCAGGCAGCGCCATTCGTCGCGTTCGACATAGGCATCCAGCGCCGCGACCAGTTCGCGGCACATCCGGCCGGTATAGGCGTTGAGCCGTTCGGGCCGGTTGAGCGTGATCCGGCCGATTCCCGGCTCCGGCTCATCGACGAGAATATCGTGGAAATCCATCGTGTGTCCTTGCAGCCGTTTGCCGAAAGCCCCCGATATGGGAACATGGGGGCGACAGCCAGGCAATGCTGTGGGAGGACTTCATGACCGACTATCCCGAAATTCTCTATGAGGTGAACGAGCGCATCGCCACCATCACGCTCAACCGGCCGGAGCGGCTCAACGCCTATACCGGACGGATGGCCAGCAGCATCCGCCGCGCCATGGCCGACGCCGCCAACGATCCCGCCGTGCGGGTGATCGTCATCACGGGCGCAGGCCGCGGCTTCTGCGCCGGCGCAGACATGAGCATTCTGGCGGACCAGGCGAACACGCCGAGCGAGAGTGGACCGCGCCGCGACTCCAGTGAGATCGAGGCGCGCTTCCGCTCCTCGCTCGGTCCCAATCTCGACAACGAGTTCCGCGACGCCGAACGCTTCGGCTATTTCGCGCGCACCAGGAAGCCGATCGTCGCCGCCATCAACGGGCCGGTCGCCGGCATCGGCCTGGTGATGGTGCTCTATGCCGATATCCGCTTTGCCGCCGACAACGCGGTGTTCACCACCTCCTTCGCGCAGCGCGGATTGGTGGCGGAACACGGCATGTCGTGGCTGCTGCCCAAGCTGGTCGGACAGGCACACGCCTTGGACTTGCTGTTATCGGCGCGAAAGATTTCGGCAACCGAAGCCGAGCGCATCGGGCTGGTGAATAAAACGTTCGCCGCCGACGCCTTTGCAGGCAACGTCCGCGCCTATGCCCGCGCACTTGCCTCGACCGTATCGCCGCGCTCCATGGCCGTGATGAAGGCACAGGTGTGGAAAGCAAACTTCCAGGACTTCAACGAAGCGCTGGCCGTCGCCGACGAGGAGATGAAGACGAGCCTCAGCGGTCCCGAATTCAAGGAAGGCGTCGCGCATTTCGTGGAGAAGCGCGCGCCGCGCTTCGCCGATCTCTGAGCCGCCCGCGCATTGACCTTCCATCGGCGTCGGCTACAAAGCCGCCCCTGGCCTGAAGGGCGCGGAACAGCATGAAGATCGTCGGCGGTAAGTGGAGCAATTGGTCGGGCGGGGTATCCTGCAAGCCCAAACGAGTCCTGGCGCCGAAAAACGAGGTGGATCTGGCCGCCGCGATCCGGACCGCCGAAGGCCCCGTCCGCGTGCCGGGCTCGGGCCATTCGTTCACGCCGCTCTGCGAAAGCGGCGGCACCCTGATCGATCTCGCGGCGTTCAGCGGCCTCAAGCGTGCCGATCGCGTCGCCGCAACCGCGACGCTGGCGGCCGCGACGCCGCTGTGGGCTGCAGGTCCGGCGCTGCATGCCGAGGGCCACGCCTTCAAGAACATGGGCGATATCGACCGGCAGACCTTGGCCGGAGTCGTCGGCACCGGCACGCACGGCACCGGACCCACGCTGCGCAGCTTCTCGGCAGAGGTCGCGGGATTCCGGCTGGTACTGGCGAGCGGCGACGTGCTGAATTGCACGGCCGCGGAGAACGGCGAGATCTTCGCCGCGGGGCGCTGCTCGCTCGGCATGCTGGGGGTGATGAGCGAAATCACCATGCAGGTGCAGCCGGCCTACAAACTGGCGGAAAAGAATTTCCTGCTGCCGCCCGATGAATTGTTCGCGCGGCTCGACGAGCTCGTCGCCGCCAACCGCCATTTCGAGTTCTTCTGGTTTCCCTATGCCGACCGTGCGGTGTGCAAGTCGCTCAACGAAACCGATGCGGAAGCGCCGGAGCCGCGCAGCGCCGAGGCCATGCGCGAGCGCGGCGAGAAGGCGGGGGCGGACGCGCAGACCTTCGCGATGATCAATGAGGCCCTGCCTTACGCGCCGTTCCTGCTGAAGCCCGCGCACCGGTTGTTCTCGCAGCTGATGCCGGGGCCGGCGAAGGTCCGCTGGAGCCACGAGATATTCCCCAGTCCGCGCACCGTACGCTTCAACGAGATGGAATACGCGGTGCCGCGTGAGAAGGGGCCGGATTGCCTCAGGGAGCTCGTGGCGGCGATCCGTGCACGGAAGATCAATACCGGCTTCCCCATCGAGTACCGCACCGTGGCCGCGGACGACGTCTGGCTCAGCCCCTTCTATCGCCGCGACAGCGCCACCATCGCCGTCCATCAATTTCATCGGGTCGAGACGGCGGCGCTGTTCGACACCTGCGAGGCGATTTTCCGGCGCTACGACGGCCGTCCGCATTGGGGCAAGCGCCATACGCGAAGCGCAGCGGAGGTCGAATCGCTCTATCCGCAATATGGCGCTTTCCGGGCGCTGCGCCGCAGATTGGACACAAATGATAAGTTCTTGAATTCCCATCTCCACGCTATATTTCATTGAGCGAGAGCTGGGAGGCGCCTCAATGCATCGGCATTTGTGGATTCTGGGAATTGCCGCGCTTTGCGGCATGATCGCCAGCCTGCTGATCGTCGAATCCAACTATCTCCTGGGCGCCATCATGGGCGCGGTGGCCGGGATCGCCGTCGTCGTCTTCGTCCGCGCCTTCCCGACGGATCTGGATCCGCGCGAGCGCAACGGCAAGCTCACCATCAACGTGAATATCGACGGAAAAAACATACCGGAGAGCCGGTATGACAAGCGGCGCCGGTCTGCTCGACTTTGAGCAGCAGCGCATCGCCGTCGCAATCGAGCCAGGCTTCGATCAGCCGCTGGGTATTGCCGGAAGTCTCCCCCTTGCGCCACAGCGCCCGGCGCGAACGAGACCAGTAGGTGACTTGGCCGGTTTCCAGCGTGCGCGCGAGCGACTCGCGATTCATCCAGGCGAGCATCAGCACCGCGCCACTGGTGTGATCCTGCGCAATGGCGGGAATCAGACCCTCGGAATTGAAGGCCACGGCTTGCAGGAATTCATCGTGCGCCAGCACCTCGCTCATTGCGCTGCTCGCATGTGCGCAAGACCCTGCTCCAGGTCGGCGATGAGATCGTTCGCGTCTTCCAAGCCGGCATGGATGCGGACAACGGGCCCTTCGGCCTCGAATGTCTTCGCTGTGCGATGGAGCTTCGACGGCACGATCAGGCTTTCATAGCCTCCCCAGGAGAAGCCCATGCCGAACAGCTTGAGACTGTCGAAGAAGGCCGCCAGCGCCTTGTGCGGCACGGGCTTCAGCACCACCCCGAAGAGTCCGCTGGCGCCAGAGAAATCGCGTTTCCAGATGGCGTGGCCGGGGTCGTTTTCCAACGCGGGATAAAGCACGCGCGAGACTTCCGGTCGAGCCTGCAGCCAGCGTGCCAACGCCATGGCGGTCTCACCATGCCGCTTCAGCCGCACCGCCATGGTCCGCAATCCGCGCAACGCAAGGAAGCAGTCGTCGCCGCTCGCACACAGGCCCAGATGATCGTGCGTCTGCGCCAGCCGTGGCGCATGGCTTTCGTTGGCGCAGACATAGCCGATCATCACGTCGGCATGCCCGCCGATATATTTGGTCGCCGCCTGGATCGAAAGGTCGACGCCGTGGGCGAAGGCATCGAAGAAGAGCGGCGTGGCCCAGGTGTTGTCGAGCAGGACTGAGGCGCCATGGCCGTGCGCGGCGGCGGCGATGGCCGGCACGTCCTGCACCTCGAAGGTGAGGGAGCCCGGGCTCTCGCAGAACACCGCCTTGGTGTTCGGCCGGAACAGGGCGGCGATGCCGCTTCCAATCAACGGGTCATAATAGGTGGTCTCGATGCCGAAGCGCGACAGCGTGCGGTCGCACAAGGTGCGGGTCGGCGCGTAGCAGGAATCCACCATCAGCAGGTGATCGCCGGCGCCGCAGACCGAAAAGATGGCGAGCGCGATAGCGTTGAGGCCGGAGGGACAGATGACCGCACGCGCGCCGCCCTCGAGCGCGGTCACGGTTTCCTCCAGGCTGCGGGAGGAGGGCGTTCCGCGCCGGCCGTAGATATACGGCACATCGCCGGATTCCAGCGAAGCGAGGTCGCGATAGAGAATGGTCGAGACGCGATAAACCGGCGTGTTGACGGCGCCGAAGTGGGCCGCGCTCATGCGGCCGGAATGGACGGCCGTCGTCTCCTTGCTCAGCTCGCTCTCATCCGACACGGGCGTCGTTCGAATCTCACTCGGCCGCCGGCCTCGGCTCCATGTGCGGATCGCCTTGCGGTTCGGCCAGTTCCGGCTGGTTGACGGGGCCCTTCTTCTCCAGGATCGGCTTGAGCGGGAAGTTGAAGATCCAGGTCACCACACCGGCCACGGCGCCGATCACCGCGCAGAGCAGGAAGAACTGAACCTTGTCCAGGATGGTGAAGTAGGTGCCGATGTAGCCTTGCAGCAGATTGCCGGTGAAGCTGGTGATGAACCACAGGCCCATCATCATCGACAGGATCTGCGCCGGCGCCACTCGCGCCACCAGCGCCAGCCCGATCGGCGACAGATAAAGCTCGCCCAGCGTAATCACGACGAAAAAAGCGAGCAGCCACAGCCAGCTGGTCGTGTGGCCCGCCGGAGTCACATAGGCCGCAAGCGCCATGATGGCGTAGGACAGGGCCAGCATGAAAAGGCCGAGCGCCATCTTGGTGACGGTGGTGGGTTCGGTGTTCTTGCGGGATTGCCGTCCCCAGAACCAGACCACCAGCGGCGTAAACAACACAATCATCGCCGGGTTGAATGCTTGGAACAGAGTGACCGGAATTTTCCAATCGATCAGGCCCGGGATCAGCCTCCGGTCGGTGAAATCCTGGGCCCACAGGTTCATCGTATTGCCCTGCTGCTCATAGGTCGCCCAGAAAAACGTGACCGGAATGCAGAGCAGGATCAGCGCAAACACCGCTTTCCACTCTTGTCCCGTCAACGCCTTCCTCTCGGTTGTCTTGGCCTTGAGGCGGGCAATGCGATCGGGCGGCAAGGTGCGCAATGCGTTCAGATAAATCAGCAGGCCGACGATCATTCCGATGCCCGCGGCGAAGAAGCCCCAGTGATATCCGTAGGGCTCGCCGAGGAAGGAACCGCAGATGATAGGCGACAGGAAGGCGCCGACATTGATCCCGACATAGAAGATCGAATAGGCGCGGTCGATGCGGCTGTCGCCCGCACGATAGAGATTGCCGACCTGGGTCGAGATATTGGGCTTGAAAAAGCCATTGCCTAGAATCAGGAGGAGCAAGCCGAGGACGAAGAGCGTCGGAACCATAAGAACGAATTCGGCGATTGCCATGAGGACGGCGCCGACGATGACGCTGTAGCGCTGCCCGATCCAATTGTCTGCGATCATTCCCCCAAAGAACGGTGTCAAGTACACGAACGCCGTGTAGGTGCCGTAGATCATGGAGGAGAATTGCTGGGCGTTCAGCGGCCCGGTGAAGGATTCGAAGAAGTGCTTCAACGTGGCGAGGCCGACCACGGTATCCGAGGTGGGATGCAGCAGCAGGAAGTTGACCAGGTAGAGAATGAGGATGGCGCGCATCCCGTAATAGGCAAAGCGCTCCCACATCTCGGTGGTGAAGAGGTAAGTCAGCCCGCGGGGATGACCGAACAGCTGGGGCGAATCGTCCTGCGTCACGTCCGTCGTGGCCATCCTTCAGACTCCCTGGTCGCGTGGCGGCGCGAGTGTGCCCGGTTCGCAGCCGGAAGGGAACGGTCTTCGCGGGCTTGTGAGGCGGCTTCAGGGCAGTTCGATGTAGCGGTCTTCCCGGGAGTAAGGCTCGAAGCCGGCGCGCTGGTAGAGGGGCAGGGCGCGGGGGTGATCAAGCGTGCAAGTATTCACCAGCAGCTTGGAGATCGGGTTGGCCCAGGCCAAAGCAATCGATTGATTGAGAAAGAAGAAGCCGAGGCCCCGCCCCACGGCCTCCGGCATCAGGCCGAAATAGGCCAGATTGCAGATGCCCTCGCTGCGGAAGTCGAGCTCGCCCATCCCCGCCGGGCTGCCGTTGCAGTACAGCACGTAGAGTTCCACCCGCGGGTGCCGGATGATGGCTTCCAGCGCCGCGTCGTCCAGCTTCTTGCGATCCACCCAGTAGTAGTCGCGCCCGATCGCGTCATACAGATAGCGGTAGAAGTGCACAGCCGGATTCTCCGCCCGCAAGATCGCGATCTTGTCCTTGGGCAGCGGCGCCACGATGTTGGTCGGTTTGGCGCGCATCTCGAGAAAGGTCACCACCGTCGGAATGCGCTTGGAATCGCCGCCGTCTATGCTCTTGAAGTTCATGCCCGCTCCTTTGGAGCATCGGGGCGCGCTCCCCATTCGGCCCAGGAGCCGTCATAGAGCGCGAGCTTCTTCGTTCCCAATTGCACCAGCGCAAGCAGATCGATCGCCGCGGTAATGCCGGAGCCGCAGGTGGTGACGATCGGCCGCTCGAGATCGATGCCGCGGCTTTGCATGATTTCCCGCAAGCTGCCGGGCGGTCTCATCGTCCCGTCCTCGGCGACAAGCTCTGTATACGGAATATTTCGGCTGCCCGGAATGTGGCCGCGCTCCACGCCGGGCCGCGGTTCGGCTTCCTCGCCGCGGAAGCGCGCGGCGCCGCGGGCATCGACGACCTGTTCGGCATGGTTTTCCAGATTGGCCCGCATCTGTTCGAAGCTGCGGATAAGGCCATTGTCGGGGCGCGGGGTAAAGTGGCGGGGGTAGGGCTTGGCGACGAGATCCTCCAGCGGACGGCCTTCGCGCCGCCATTTGGGCAAGCCTCCGTCCAGCACCACGGCCTCCTCGTGCCCCATGGCGCGCAGCATCCACCAGGCACGCGGTGCCGAGTAGATGCCGGCGCCGTCATAGACCACGATCAGGTTGCCGTCGCCCAATCCCATCCGGCGCATGCGGCTGGCGAATTTCGGCGCCGGCGGAAGCATGTGCGGCAGTTCGCTCTTCTCGTCCGACAGCTCGTCGATGTCGAAGAAAACGGCGCGCGGAATGTGAGCGGAAGCGTATTCGGCTTTCGCGTCGCGGCCGGCCTGTGGCAGGTACCAGGAGGCATCCGCGATCCGCACGTCCGGCGCGTCGAGGTGCTGCGCCAGCCATTCGGTGGAAACGAGTGGGGAGACGGGCGTCATGCGACGAAGGGAATGTCGATCGGCCGGCGCTGTTCGGCCATCCAGCGCGGAACCGGCAGGTTCTTCGAGCGCAGGAATTCCGGATTGAACAGCTTGCTCTGATAGCGATTGCCGTAGTCGGCCAGGATGGTGACGATGGTGTGCCCCGGCCCCATCTGCCTGGCCAGGCGGATCGCGCCCGCCACGTTGATGCCGGACGAGGCGCCCAGGCACAGGCCCTCATGCTCGACCAGGTCGAAGATGATGGGTAGCGCCTCCGCGTCCGGAATTTGGAACGCATCGTCGATCGGCGCGCCTTCGAGATTGGCGGTGACGCGGTTCTGCCCGATGCCCTCGGTGATGGAGGAGCCTTCGGCGCGCAGCTCTCCCGTCTTGATCCAGGAATAGATCGCCGCGCCCATCGGATCGGCGGCAACGATGCGGATCTTCGGATTGAAGCTCTTGAGCGCCATCGCCACGCCGGCCAGCGTGCCGCCGGAGCCGACCGCGCAGGTGAAGCCGTCGACGCGGCCGTCGGTCTGCCGCCAGATCTCGGGCCCTGTCGTCTCTTCGTGTGCCCGGCGATTGACGATATTGTCGAATTGATTGGCCCAAACCGCGCCGTTGGGTTCGGTCTTGGCAAGCTCATCGGCGATGCGGCCGGAGAGCCTCACGTAGTTGTTCGCATTCTTGTAGGGAACGGCCGGGACTTCCAGCAGCTCCGCGCCCAGAATGCGGATCGCATCCTTTTTCTCCTGGCTCTGGGTTTGCGGAATGACGATCAGCGTGCGCACGCCGAGCGCATTGCCGACCGTGGCAAGACCGATGCCGGTATTGCCGGCCGTCCCTTCCACCACGATGCCGCCGGGGTTCAGCCGGCCGCTCTCCATGGCGTCCCGAATGATGAAGAGGGCGGCGCGGTCCTTCACCGACTGGCCGGGATTGAGGAACTCCGCCTTGCCAAGGATCTCGCAGCCGGTCAGTTCCGAGGCGCGGCGCAGCCGGATGAGCGGGGTGTTTCCGATCGCGGCCAGAACGTCTTTGCGGATATCCATCGCAGCCCGGGCGCCGTGTTCGCCAACGAAAGTAGTCGCCGCGGCCACCCCCTTCAAGCAAGGCCTGATTCGCAGTGGAACTGCTTCTTCAGCTCCGTCTTGGCTGCTTGGAGCGTCTTTTTGCGAACAGTCGGAAGGTTCTTGCCGGCGCGGTTGATGTAGAAGGTGAGCATCGACAGCGCCGAGCGGTAGGGATCGGCTTTGCGGCGCTTGCTGCGCTCGGCCGAGCGCTTCAGCGACGCGGCGATCCTCTTCGGATCGTCGAGGGTGAACACGCCCTTACGCAGGTCCAGCGCGTTGCTCTCGCGGGTGACCTGTCCCGACCAGCGCCGCGGCGAATCCCGGCGCCTGGCGGACTTCCCGGTTGCGGTCTTACGCGCCATGCCGGAATCAACGCGCGGCGCGCCGGTCAGTTCTGAGAGCGCGGCTAGGTATCGATGCGCCGGATGGTGGCCAGCGTCTCGGTGAAGCCGTAGGCGGAGCCCATCGACACGCGCGGTTTGCCGTCCTTGCCAGGCTGGAAAGCGAAACCGAGGCTCTTGGTCCGCATGATCTTGGACGCCTCTTCCTCCGGCTTGAAGGTCTGGGCCGCCAGGCAGCGCGCGCGCACCTCGTTGCAGGCCCGCACGGGAATCGCCAAGGCACCGTTGCTCAACTGCATATCGACCTGCTCGCCAGGGTCGGCAACCTGGGGAATCTGGATAAACACCGCCAGGCGGCGCTTGAAGCCGAGCAGGCGGAACACCACCCGAAACGCCTGCTTGGGATGACCGGGAACCGGCAGCAGCGCCACGGTCTGGCAGCGCGGAATGCGGAAGTCCGGCGGCGGGACTTCCATCTTGATCCCGGCGGAATTGGCCATGCCCGGAGGAGGCGGTGGCGCGCCACCGGTAAGCGGCGGCGGCTTGGGCAGCTTGCGCGGCTCGCTGCAGACGAGCGACCAGTCGCCGATCTTGGTGCGGCCCACGAAACTCGCCTTGATTTTCGCTGCCGCTTCCTTCGGCGGAGGCGGTGGGGGAGGCGCGGACGGGCTGCCGCCGCTCAGCGATTTGGGGCCGTATTGGCCGACGGCGAACATCGCCGCGATGAAGACAAGCGCCAGCACGACGCCGACGACGGTGTTGCGCATAACCCGCTCCTGACTGGCCAGATACGCCGGAAGGCCCAACGCCTTAGCCTATGACCCCGCCTCCTCGCAAGGGACCTCCGGATAGACGTCCAGAACGGGTCCGAGGGCGTCCTTCAACGGTCCCAGCCAGGGCTCGTAATTGCGCCAATGTTCCGTGGCGTCGCTGTACAGGGGCCGGCGGACCTGCTCGGAGCTGGCGGTCAGCACCTGGCGTTCGGTCTCATGAAAGCGAAGACAGGAACCTTCGAAAGGTAACTGCAAGTGCTCGAGCAGCCGGCGGATCTCGCGCTCCGGATTTTCGATCAATTCTTCGTAGAGGACGCGGTGAACCGTCCCCGGCAGCACCTCGTCGATATGGGCCATGAACTCGACATAAGAACGGTAGTAGCCGCCCAGCTCGGCGAGGTCGTAGCTGAAATTCTGGCCGCGCTCGAACAGCTGCTTGTAGTTCGAGAAGCAGCACGCCAGGGGATGGCGGCGCACGTCCACGATCTTCGCCTTGGGCAGGATCAGGCGGATCAACGGGATGTGCTGAAAGTTCTTCGGCATCTTGTCGGTGAAGCGAGGCCGATCCAGATGCCGGAGCGGCCGCGTGCGGGCGAGATATTCCTCACCCAGCGCCTTCGCGCGTTCCGCCGTCAGCTCCGCAACGGCATCCGGATATGTCACTCCGCTTTCACTCAATTCCAGGCGCTTGGCCAGCGCCGGCAAGTCGGGCAATTCCATGGTGCCTTCGACCGCCGAATGGCTGGACAGAATCTGCTCGACCAGGGTCGAGCCGGAGCGAGGCATGCCGACGATGAAAATCGGATCGCGCGAGAGCGAGCCCCAGCTCGCGCGTGCCGCGAAGAACTCGCGCGTGAACAGCGACTTGACCGCGACGGTCAGCGCAAGGGTCGACGCCGCGTCGTATTCGATGGTGGAGCGCCAAAGGTCGGCGCCGTTCCGGAAATGCTGAAAGGATCGTTCGAAAGCGCCACGATCCTCGAAGGCCCGGCCCAGCGCATAGTGAAATTGCACGCGGGCCCCGGCCGGCAGATCGGCTCGCGCGGCCTGCGCCTCCATCGCCGCGATGTCGCCATCGCTGAAGCGGACAGCACCCAGGTTTGCCAGGCTCCAATAGGCAACGCCAAGTTCGGGAAACAGCTCGATTGCCCTTCGATAGGTCGCGATCGCCTGTTCACTGCGGCCGGCAAGCTTGTTGGCATGGCCCAGTTGAATCCACGCATTCGGGCGGCCGGGAAAATCCTTCACCAGCGCCTCGAAACAGGCGAGCGCCTGCTCCGGCTTACCCCGCAGAGTCTGGATGCGGCCTTTCATGGTGCGGAATTTGGGATTGCGCGGCGCCCGCTTGAGCAGTTCGTCGATTTGCGCCTGCGCCTCGTCCAGCCGGTTCAGCTGCAGCAGCACGGCGGCATGGCGATATCTGGCCGGGGCGAAATCCGGAGCGAGCCGGACCGCTTCGGCCAGCAGGGCTTCGGCATCCTCATGCCGGCCTTGGGCATTCACCGCCTCGGCCAGCAGCTTGAGGGCCTCGACGTGGTCTGGCTCGCGCTCGAGCAAGACCAACAGCAAATCTTCCGCCTGCGCCGGTCGCCCCTCGCGAAGCGCGCGCGAAGCGTCCTGCAAATCCGCATCGGCCAGCTGCGTTCCAGGCCCCCCGGGCACTTACACGGCCCATCCTGGGCGCGGCGGTTTGGGCAAATCGTCGAATGTGGGAATGTCGGGATAAGCGTCCAGCACCGGCCCCAGCGTTTCCTTGAGCGGGCCGAGCCAGGGCTCGTAGTTCTTCCAGTGCTCCTTGGCCGATTTGTACATAGGCTGGCGCACCTGCTCCGAACTCGCCGTCCGCACCGAGCGCTCCGTCTCGTGAAACCGCAGGCAGCTCTCCTCGAACGGCAATTCCAGGAACTCCAGCACCCGGCGAATTTCCCGATCCGGATTGCCCACCATCTCCTCATAGATCACGCGATGGACCTTGCCGGGCAGGACTTCGTCGAAATAGGCCATCAGCTCGACATAGGAGCGGTAGTACCAGCCGATATCGGTGAGGCTGTAGGTGAACACCTGTCCCCGCGAATAATGCTGCTTGAAGTTGGAGAAGCCGCAGGCCAGCGGATGGCGCCGCGCGTCGATGATCTTCGCATTGGGCAGGATGAGGTGGATGAAAGGAATGTGGGCGAAATTGTTCGGCATCTTGTCGGTGAAGAAGGGCCGGCCGAGATGGCGCTGCACCCGAGTGCTGTCCATGTACTCTTCGCCGAGGCTGCGGCACTCCTTGGCGGACAGATCGTAGAGATTGCTCGGATAGCCCGCCTCGTCCGTCGCGGCGTTGTCGAGATTGAGGCGGCGGGCGAGGCTGGTGATCTCCGGCAATTCCATGGTGCCTTCGACCATCGAATGGCTGGAGAGAATCTGTTCCATCAAGGTCGAGCCGGCGCGCGGCAGGCCGACGATGAAAATAGGATCGCGGGCCTGGCAGCCCCAACCCTTGCGCTCGGCGAAGAATTCCGGGGTGAACAGCTCCTTGTGCAGCAGCACCAGATTGCGCACCGCCTCGCCGTCATAGTCGGCGGTGGAGCGCCGGAGCGCGGCGCCCTTGCTGTAGTGATCGAAGGATTTCTCGTATTGCTTCAGATCTTCGTAGGCCTTGCCCAGCGAATAGTGGAAGTGCAGGCGGCTGTCGACCGACAGATCGTCCTTGGTCAGGTAGCGCTGCATCGCCTGAATGTCCTCTTCCGTGAATCGGAAGGTCTTCAGATTGGCGAGGCTCCAATAGGTGCCGCCGAGATCGGGAATGAGCTCGATGGCCCTGCGGTAGGCGACGATGCATTCGTCATGCCGGCCGGCGGATTTCAGCGAATGCGCATACTGGATCCAGGCGGCGCAGTGATTGGGAAACTGCTGCACCAGGCCTTCGAAGCAGGCCAGCGACTCCGCCGGCTTTCCCAGATGGGCGAGAATATGTGCCTTGAGCGAACGGAATTGCGGATTGTTGGGATCGCGCTTCAGCAGAATATCGATTTCCGCAAGGGCAGGATAAGGCTGGTTCAGCTGCACCAGCACCGTGGCATAGCGGAACCGTGCGCCAACGAAGTCCGGCGCCAGGTCCAGACAGCGGGCAAGCAGCTCCTTGGCGTCCTCCTCGCGATCCTCGGCAACCGCCACCTCGGCAAGAATTTTTATGGCGTCGGCATTGTCGGGATCGGCTTCCAGGAACTCGACGGCAAGATCTTCCGCCACGTCGGGGCGGCCGTTGCGCAGGGCGGTCATCGCTCGCTGCAGCTGCGGCTCGCCGATCGATAGGTTTTGGTGCTGGCCGAAGGCGCGGTCCGCCGCGACGATGTCTCCGATCTCCAGATATTCGTCGCCCATCGCCCGCCAGGCGTCCGACAGGGAATTGTCCAGATTGACGGCCTGCGTCAGAATCGCGATGGCCTTCTTGTGATCGCCGAGCTGGCGCCAAGCCAGGCCGAGCTCGAGGCGCGCGAAAGCCGAGCCCACCAGCCGGATCGCCAAGGGCTCGAGGATGGCTATCGCAGCGGCGCAGTCGCCCAGGTGCCGGAGCGCCGCGGCGAGGACCAGCAGGGCATCCGGGTCGTCGGGCGATTGAGCAAGCCTCTGCCGCGCCTGGGCTTCCACCGAGGCGGGATCGGTTTCGAGCAGCTCCGCGACCGCGTCGATGGGATTGGAACCGGTATCGGCCGACCCCGCTTCCGGCGGCCGCTCCGCGAGAGCCTGAACATCCGACATTGGCAATGGAACTCCGTTACGCTTCGCCTGCCGCGATCTTCGACCATTGCGGCTTGGCGGACCAGACCTCGTTGCCCCAGTTCGCCGGCGATTGGGTCAGCTCGGCGCTGAGCCGGCCGAAGAATGTCGGGGCCGCCGGATAGCTCTCTAGCACGGAACCGAGGGCCGCCTTCAAAGGTCCGAGCCAGGCTTCGAAATGCTTCCAGGAGTCGGCGCCTTCCTTGAAGATCGGCATGCGCACCTGCTGCGCGCTGGGTGTCCTCACCGCCCGGTCGGTCTCGTAGAACCGCAGGCACGGCTCCTCGAAGGGCAGGCCGAGATGCTCCAGCAGGCGACGGATTTCGGCCTCCGGGTCCTCGATCAGCTGCTCATAGATCACGCGATGCACCCGGCCGGGCAGCACGTCGTCGAAATGCGCCATCAGCTCCACATAGTCGGAATAATAGCGGCCGAGATCGGTCAGGCTGTAGGAGAAGTACTGTCCCGGTCCGAAATGCTGCTTGTAGTTGGAAAGGCAGCAGCCCAGCGGATGGCGGCGTGCGTCGATGATCTTCGCGTTCGGCGCGATCAGATGGATGAAGCCGAGGTGCAGAAAATTGTTCGGCATCTTGTCGATGAAGTAGGGACGCGCCGTGCGCCGGTAGGATTTGGCGCGGTTCACATATTCCTCGCCCAGGCCCTTGATGGTCTCCGCGTCGAGGCCGGCCAGCACCTCGGGATAGTTCACCGCCCTGTCGGCGCGCCGCGTCCGGCCGCCGATCCTGCCCGCCATATAGTCGATGGCGCGCAATTCGGAGGTGCCCTCGATCATCGAGTGGCTCGCCAGGATCTGCTCGATCAGCGTGGAGCCGGAACGGGGCAGGCCGACGATGAAGATCGGGTCGGTGGCGGGGTAACCGAGGCCCGCGCGCTTGGCGAAAAACTCGCGCGTGAAGAACGCCTTGGCGCGGCGCACATGCTCGCTGGTCTCTTCGGCATTGTAGGTGATGGTAGAGCGCAGCAGATTGTTCGCGGCGCGGTAATTGTCGAACGCCTCCTCGAAGCGGCCTTCGTCTTCGAGCGCCTTTCCCAGCGCGAAATGAAAGTAGGAGCGGTTTTCTCCCTTCAAATCCGGCCGCTGCAGGTTGGCGAACATCGTTTCCATGTCGGAGGCGGTGAAACGGAAGGTCTTGAGGTTGGCCAGGCTCCAATAGGCCTCGCCATGGCCGGGAACGAGTGCGATCGGCTTGCGATAAGCGTCGATGGCCTCCTGGCGCCGGCCGATCACGTTCAGCGCGTGGCCATAGGCGATCCACACGCCGGGCTGGTTGGGATCGTTCTTCAGCACCGCTTCGTATTCCGCTGCGGCGCCTTCGAAGTCGCTCATCCGGGTGAGGGCGACCGCCCGCAGGTTGCGATAGTACGTCTCTACGGGATCCTGCCGACTCAGCTCGTCAAGCTGCGCCAAGGTCAGCTTCAGCTTGTTCTGCAGCAACAGCACCGTGGCGTAGCGATAGCGCGCGCCGATGAAGTCGGGAGCCAGTTGCAGGCAGCGGGCCAGCAGAGTCTCCGCCGCTCGGAAGCGCTCGGCGCGCAGGCAAAGTTCGGCCATCAGCTTGAGCGCCGTGACATGGTTCGGGTCGGCCACCAGGATTTCGCGCAGCAGGCGTTCGGCCTGTTCAGCCTTGTCCTGCTTCAGGAAGGCGACGGCATCGCGCAGCTTGGGATCCTCGACCGAAATCTCGAAGGCCTTGGCATAGGCGGCGTCCGCTCCGCGCTTGCGCCGCAGGCGGGTGAGCTGGTCGCCCAGCGCGTTCCAGGCGCCGACGTGATTGGGATCGAGCTCGACGGCCTGGACGATGTGGCGTGTGGCTTCGCGATTGCGGCCGAGCGCGATCTGCACCATGCCCAACTCGTAATGCGCCGCAGCCATGGCGGGCTGGTTGAGCACCAGCGGCTCCAGGATCGTCTGCGCCGCGGCGTGGTTGCCCTTGCGCCGCAGAGCCATCGCCAGCAGGAGCAGCACGCCGGGCTCCTGCGGGTAGTCCTTCAACAATTCGCGCGCACGGGTTTCCGCGGCCGGCGGGTCGCTGCCAACCAGACGGATCAGCGCCTGGATCGCCGCCGACAATTCGTCGTCGGGCCCTTCGCGCGCTACGGCTTGGGTTGGATCGGTCGACATGGACTTTAGACCGAGCGACGAAATTCAGGCACCGCGGGATAGCTCTCCAGAACCGGCCCCAGCGCCTTCTTGAGCGGATCCAGCCATGGCTCGAATTGGCGCCAGTGATCCAAGCCGTCCTTGAAGATCGGCATGCGCACCTGCTCCGAGCTCACGGTTCGGATCGGCCGGTCGTTCTCGTAATAGCGCAGGCATTGCTCCTCGAAGGGCAGCCCCAGATAATCGAACAGGCGGCGGACTTCCGCCTCTGGATTGTCGATCAACTGCTCGTAGATGACGCGATGAATCCGTCCCGGCAGCACGGCGTCGAAATGCGCCATGTGCCGGACATAGTCCGAATAGTAGCGGCCGAGGTCGCTCAGGCTGTAGCTGAAGTGCTGGCCGGGCGGGAAATCCTGCTTGAAGCAGGAGAAGCAGCAGGCCAGCGGGTGCCGGCGCACGTCCACGATCCGCGCGTTCGGAAGCATCGAGAGAATGAGCCCGACATGCCCGCAATTCTCGGGCAGCTTGTCGATGAAGTGGGGCCGGCCGAGCCGCCGATGAACGCGGGCGCGCTCGAGATACTCTTCGCCGAGCGACTTCAACTCATCCGCGCTCAGCCCCCGCACGGATTCCGGATAGGGAATGAAGGTGTCTAGTACGCGCTTGCGGCCCAATCGCGTCAACACCAGATAAGGCACAACGCGCAGCTCCATGGTCGGCTCGATCATGGAGTGGCTCGCCAGAATCTGCTCGATCAAGGTCGAACCCGAACGCGGCATTCCCACGATGAAGATCGGATCGGAAGCCTGGCAGCCGGCGCCGGCGCGGGCGGCGAAGAATTCCTTCGTGAACAAGGCGATGGAATTCGAGATGTAGGCGGTCGTCAGCTCGGAATTGTATTCCATCGTGGCGCGCCGGATGGAATTCGCCTCGCGGTATTGCTCGAACGCCTCGGCGTAGTGGCCGGAATCCTCGAGCGCCTTGCCGAGGGCGAAGCGGATGTGGGTCTTGCTTTCGACCGTCACATCCTCGCGCTGCAGCAGGCTGCGCATGGCCTCGATTTCCGACGGCGCGAAGCGGAAGGTCTTCAGGTTGGCCAGGCTCCAATAGGCCTCTCCGAAGCGGGGGAATTTCGCGATGATGTCCCGGTAGGCGGCGACGCTCTCCTCGTAGCGCCCGAGCGTGCGCAGAGAAACGGCGTGAGCCATCCACGGTCCAGGGGCCTTCGGATCGGATTTCAGCACCTTCTCGTATTCGAGGACCGTGTTGGCGTAATCGCCGACCAGCATGTAGGCGACGGCCTTGAGGTTCCTGTGGCCGGGATTGTCCGGGTCCCGCGCCAGCAGCTGATCCAATCGGGCCTGCGCCTGCTCAACCTTGTTCTGCGACAGAAGCGCCCGCACATAGCTGTGCTGTGCCGCGACGAAATCCGGCGCCAGCGTCAGGCAGCGGCTGAGTTCCTGTTCGGCCTCCGCATGCCGCTCCTGGCGCCCCAGGCAGTCGGCCAGCAGTTTGAGACCGTTGACGTCGTCCGGATGGGTCTCCAGGAACTGCCGTGCCAGAAGCTCGGCCACTTCGGGCCGGTTCTCGCGAAACGCCGCCGTCGCTCTTTGAAATCGCCGGTCGGTTGCGGCCACGGGCTGCGGCTGCGCAGGCGGCGAAACAACACTCACGAAAAGTCCTTCCTTCGGAGCTTTCAGGATTGGCCGAAATCAAAGAACGGCCGCTGCAATCCTGTCAACGTCATGTCCTGGGCGCCTGTTCGCGTGCTTAACGAACCGGCCTGAAAAAAGGGCGGCGCCGATGGTGCGGCGCCGCCAAACGAGCCGAGGCAAAGCCCCGGAAAGTGCGTCGGCGGGACGAATCCCGCCGCCGCCAAATGCTGTCTTATTTGATCTGGCTGTACTGGTTCTGACGATGACCCCAGTAGGCCGGGCCTTCCGAATACAGATAGACGTACACGGAGTGCGAGCCGGAGCCGAGAGTGATGTTCGTGTCGTTGGTGATGGTGTGATACAGATCGTGGAACTCGCTGTTCCCCGAATAGTAGCACGAGCCATTGGTGAACGTGCCGTCCACCACGGGGCAGATCGCGGTCTGCTCGTAGGTCGACGGGCCGTTGCTGGTCAGCATGTTGGCAACGCTTTCCGTGATCAGCGTGCAGCCCTTCTTGCAGGTCACTGTCGCGCTTGACGTCGGATCGAAAGCGAAGAAGGAGCCGGCCATCGTGGAGACGCTCCACGTCAGAACGGTCTTCTTGCCGTCGGGAGTGACGGTACCATGCTTCGTCGTGCTCCATCCCTTGAAGCCATTCTTCTGAAGAGTGTTGAGGCTCGGATGGGATGTCTTGCCCTGCGGGTTATGCTTTGCAGCATAAGCAGGAGCCACGGCCAGCGTCAGGCCAACTGCTGTCGAAACAAGAAGTGTTGTCTTGCTCATTCGAAAGTCCCCCTTTCGGAAGGTTGAGATCGCACGGCCCCCTCAGCGGTCCGTACTCTGTTACTGGATGTCACCCAACGCCCCACTGGGCAGGCCTGAGGGAAAGGCGGAATGCCACACCCGCGCGGAACCTATCTGTTTGTTCATGGCAGTTCAATCGCAAGCCGACGAAAATTTGCGCTCGCAGGCGCAAAAAATTTCACGATCTGTCGCGGCAAGGCCGAGTTGCGCATTGCAATTTGCGATTGACCATGATGAAGAATTTCTCGACTCAAGACAGTAAAGATCAAATTGCGAACGATATCGCCTTACGCGGTTGCGTGAACTACACATTGTGGCACGGAGGCGACAGGATGCGTTGCGTAGGGATGCGAGGGCAGAGGGCTCCTCGCGCCGGGGTTCGCCGGACCAGCTCGCGCGCGGTCGTCCCTCGATCGACCGAGGGTGCGTCAGGGTTGTCAGCCGGCTTTCTGAGGCGACTTTGCCTTTCCGATTTGTAAGTGTAAAGAAATATTCTAGCCATCTTTTGGGTTTAGGGTGGAGTTTGCGCATCACCCCTTGTATTGAACTCGCCGGCCTTTTAAGGGCCTGGGTTCGGCAAGGTTTCGGGCTAACGATTTGAATGGCGTAGCCTTTTCCGGTTTGGCTGCGCCGCCCCCCGAGCAGAGCGGCCACCGCTGGCCGGCCACCCGGGGTGTTACATTGAGGCAACGGAGGAACGATGAGGCTGGATCAGCTCGTGTTGGAGCGTGGGCTGGTTGGTCCCGACACGCTGGCCCGCGCCCGGCTGGTGCAGGCGGAGACCGGCGAACGCCTTGATTCGGTTCTCACCCGGCTCGGCATGGTTGCGGAGCAGGCCCTCGCTGAGGCCATCGCCAGGGAAACCGGTTTTCCCGTGGTTGCGGCCGCGGACTTTCCGCAGGAGCCTGTCGGCGTGGATTCGATCTCTGTTCGATTCTTGCGCGACTTGAAGGCGATTCCCCTCTCGGAGAGCGAGCGCGCCCTGGATGTGGCGTTCGTCGATCCACTCGATCCCTACCCGCGCGAGGCCTTGGCCTTCGCTTTGGAGCGCGAGATCCGCCCGCGCGTCGCCAAGGCGGGGGACGTCGAGGCGGCGCTCGACCGGCTCTATGGCTCGCTGCCGGACGGCGGCGAGGGCGGCGATCTCGAATCCGCGGACGAGGCTGATGTCGAGCGGCTCAAGGATCTGGCCAGCGACGCGCCGGTGGTGCGCGCGGTCAACGGCATCATCACCAGGGCGACGGAAGCCCGCGCCTCCGACATTCACATCGAGCCCACCGACGACGGCGTCGATGTCCGCTTCCGCATCGACGGTGCGCTCAAGGAAATCGAGACGCTGCCGGCGCATCTGAGATCCGCCCTGGTTTCCCGCATCAAGGTCATGTCCGGCCTCGACATCGCCGAGCGGCGCCTGCCGCAGGACGGCCGCCTGCGCATCGCCGTGCGCGGCCACGAAATCGACCTGCGCGTCGCCACCTCGCCGACGATTCACGGCGAGACGGTCGTGCTGCGCATCCTGGACCGTTCCAATCTGGCGCTCGATTTCCAGTCTCTGGGCTTCGATCCCGCCATCGTCGAGCGCTTCGTTCACGTGCTGCGCCAGCCGCACGGCATCGTGCTGGTGACGGGCCCGACCGGAAGCGGCAAGACCACCACGCTCTACGCCGCGCTGTCGGTGCTCAACTCCACGGACCGGAAAATCCTCACCATCGAGGACCCGATCGAATACCGCCTCGCCCGCATCAACCAGACGCAGGTCAAGCCGCAGATCGGCCTCAGCTTCGCTGCGGCCCTGCGCTCGTTCCTGCGCCAGGACCCGGACGTGATGATGGTGGGCGAAATCCGCGATCTGGAGACCGCCGAGGTGGCGGTGCAGGCCGCGCTGACCGGCCACACCATCCTCTCCACCCTGCACACCAACGACGCCGCCAGCACCGTCACCCGATTGCTGGACATGGGCGTCGAGCCGTTCCTGATCACCTCCACCCTGAATGCGGTGCTGGCCCAGCGGCTGGTGCGCCGGCTGTGCCAGCACTGCCGCAAAGTTTACGAGCCTTCCGACGAAATGCTGCGAGGATTGGCCGTCGATCGCTCCCGCGAGTCGATCGGAACGCTCTATCGCGCGGAAGGTTGCGATGCCTGCGGTCATACGGGCTTCCGCGGCCGGCTGGCGGTGACGGAGTTGCTGGTGATGGATGACGAGATCGCGCGGCTGGTGCTGGCGCGGGCCGAAGCGCGCGAGATTCAACGCTCGGCCGTATCCCACGCCATGCGCACCATGTTCGACGACGGTCTGAGCAAGGCACAAGCGGGCCTGACGACGATCGAAGAAGTCCTGCGGGCGACGCGCGAGGTCTGAGATGGCGACCTACCGCTACCGCGCCGCCACCGCCACCGGAACGCTGAAGACGGGCGTCCTGGAAGGCTCCTCGCGCAGCGACGTCATCGAGCGGGTGAAGCGGCTGGGGCTGATGCCCATCGAAGCCGTCGAAACCACGTCGCGGGCCACCGAAGGTGGCGTGATCAAAGTCAACGCGGCGCTGCGCAAGGGCCTGTCGAATACCATCGGCGAATTGGCGGTTCTTCTGAACGCCGGCCTGTCGCTCGACCGCGCGCTCGCCGTCTGCGTCGAAAACATCACCAAGCCGAACCTCAAGGCGGTGTTCACCCGGCTCCGCAACAGCGTCAGGCAGGGTCATTCGCTGTCTCGCGCCATGAACGAATGCGAAGGCGTGTTCCCGCCGATGGCGCCGGCCATGGCGGAAGCCGGCGAGGCGAGCGGCCGCCTGGACGATAGCCTCACCCGGCTGGGGGAGGCGCTCGACCGCGCCGAAGCGCTGCGCGAGACCATCGTCTCCTCGCTCGTTTATCCCGCGCTGCTGCTCATCATCGCCACCAGCGTGATCCTGGTCATGCTGTTGTTCGTGGTGCCGCAATTCGAGGAGTTGTTCTCCGACGTGGGCGGCAAACTCCCCTTCATGACTCAGGTGGTGCTCGCCGCCAGCCACGCGCTCAAGGACTACGGGCTGATCGCGTTTGTTCTTCTGGTCGTGGCCGGCTTCGCTCTCTTCAGGTGGACGCGGCGTCCTTCCATCCGCCGCATCATCGACCGCCAGCTGCTGAACATGCCGGCCTTCGGGCCTCTGATCCGCAACGCCGAAACGGCGCGCTTCGCCCGCACCCTGGGCAGCCTGCTCGACGGCGGGGTGCCGCTCGCTTCGGCGCTCGCCATCGCGCGCAAATCGCTGGCCAACATGCACATGGCGGAGGCCATCGACCGGGTGACGTCCGGCCTGAAGCAGGGCGGGGGACTGTCCCGCCCGCTGGCGGCGACGGGCCTGTTCCCGCCGATGGCGCTCAGCTTCCTGCGCACCGGCGAGGAGACCGCGCAGCTCGGCCTCATGCTGAACCGTCTCGCGGACGTGCTCGACCGCGACGTGCGCAACACCATCCAGCGCTTGATCGCGATCATGACCCCCGTCATCACGGTGGCGATGGGCGCGCTGGTGGCGGGCGTGATCGCCTCGATCATGTCCGCAATCTTGGGCTTCAACGATCTGGCACTGGGACCATGATGAACCTGAAAATCCGCCGGCGTGAGGCCGGATTCACACTCCTCGAACTCCTTGTCGTGCTGGCGATCCTGGGATTGCTCGCCGCCATCATCGCGCCGCAGGTGATCCGGTATCTCGGCACCTCGCGCACGCAGGCGGCGAAGGTGCAGATCCAGAACGTGGTCGCGGCGCTGGAACTCTATCGCCTCGACGTCGGCCGCTATCCGACGCCGCAGGAGGGACTTCCCGCCCTGGTGACGGCGCCGGGCTCGGCCACCGGCTGGAACGGCCCCTATCTCAAGAAGGAAAGCGCTCTCGTCGATCCCTGGGGCAATCAATATCTCTACAAGGTTCCCGGAGACCACGGCGAAGTGGATGTCTTCTCGCTGGGCTCCGACAAGGTCGTAGGAGGCACCGGCGAAGCCCAGGACGTGGGCAGCTGGTGAGCGCGGGTCGGCATGACGCTCCTTGAATCCCTCGTCGTCGTCGCGATCGTCGCTTTGATCGCCATGATCACCGTGCCGAACGTGACCCAGGCGGTGCATGTGCTGTCTCTGCGCGAATCGGCGCGCACGCTGCAGGCGGATCTGCGGGTGGCGCGCGCCACAGCGATGCGCACCGGACAGCCGGTCCGCGTCAGCCCGCTTCCCGATTCCGGCGGCTACGACTGGATCGGCGGCACGCGAAAACTCCCTGCCGACATCCAGTTGGAAATGTCCCAGCCGGTGGTGTTCTTCGCCGACGGGTCCATGGTGGCAACCCCCATCGAGATCTCCTCGCGCGGCCGCCGCATCGCCATCACCATGAATGTCGCGACCGGCGCGATCACGGCCGGTGCGCCATGATCAGGCGCCGTGAGTCCGGTTCGGCGCTGCTGGAAGCGCTGGTGGGAACGGCCATCATCGCCATGACGGTCGCCACCATGTATCGCGCCGTCATCGAAACGGCGGCGCGCAACCAGATGGCGGATCTGAAGCGCACCGCGCTCCTGGTCGCGCAATCCGAACTGGCGGCCGTCGGCACGATCGTCCCGCTCGAGCCGGGCGTCTCGGCCGGAACGCAGGCCGGACTCAACTGGCGCGTGGAGATTTCACCGCTGGGCAGCAGCACCAACGTCGGCCAGCTCTGGCAGATCGCCGTCTCCGTGCGCAAGCCGGGCGGCCGCGACCTCATCCACATCGACACCGTCAAGCTCGCAGGCGCTACCTCATGAGAGACCGCTCTGCCGGATACGCGCTCGTCGAAATGCTGGCCAGCCTGATCATCATCGGCTTCGCCAGCACGCTGATGATCTCGGGACTGAGCGCCAGCCGCCGGGTGTGGGAGCACATCGACTCCGCCAATTTCGCGGGCGAGACGGTGGCGGGCGCCCAGATGCTTCTGCGCGAGCGGCTGGAGCGCGCCTTTCCGGCCACGCGCTTCGATAAGATCCCGGCCTATTCCGACATCGAGGGGACGGCGAGCTCGCTCAACTTTCTCTCTTCGCCGCGCGACGTGCAGGCCCCGTCGGCGCTGCGGCGCTACGTGCTGAGCCTCGCCTCCAACGGCGATCTCATCCTCGCCTCGGCGAGCGATCTCGCCGCCAATCCGCCGGGCGAGAGCCTCGCGCTGCTGCACGGCGCGCAGGGCTTCGACATCGCCTATTACGGCACGGTGCCGCCCGCCAGCGCGCCGTCCTGGCAGCTGCAATGGCATCGCATGTCGTTCCTGCCCAAGCTCATCCGCATCCGCGTGCAGTTCCCGCCGCAGGATCCCCGCGTCTGGCCGGATCTGCTGATCAGGCCGGTCGCCACCGTGGACTCGCAGTGCGTGCTCGTGGTCCGCACCGGCAAGTGCAGGGGGCGGGCATGAATTTCAAGGACATTCTCGACACCGATCTGGAAGGCCTGCGGCAATATTTTCTCCGCGCGCTGCGCTGGTGGCTGGACGAGCTTTCGCAGATGGTGCCGGCGGAGTGGCGCGAGCGGTTCCTGGTCCGCACGCAAACCTTCGCCGAGGTTCGCGACGGCGCCATCCTCTATCGCGATGCCCGGGATGGAACGGAGCAGGCGGCCAGGCCGCGCGGCGCCGTCAAGCTGGCAATCGAACCGCGCAACGTGCTGACGCGGGAGATCGACCTGCCGCTGCTGCCCTTGAGCGACGTCAAGCGCATGCTGGCGCTGGATATCGATCGCCTGACGCCGTTCCACGCCGATCAGGTGCTGTTCGACGCGGAAGTCGTCGCGAAGGATCAGGACGGCGGCCGCCAGACCGTACTGCTGGGTGTGTTTCCGCGCGCCTCCGCCGCCAAGCTGATGGAACGCGTGCGGGCGAACAATCTGCATCCGACGGCGATCGGCGTCTTGCGCGACAGGGAAGGGGGCCGCACCAGCTTCGATTTCCTTCCGGCCTTGCGCGAGGCCGAAGGCGGCGGCGCGGCGCGCAAGCGGGCGGCCTATCTGTGGGCCGGGGCCGCGGCGCTGCTTCTCTTCAATCTGCTTCTGCTCGGCTATCGCGACTCGAACGCGCTCGATCAGCTGCGCGAAACGGTAAACTCGCAGCAGGCCCCCGTGAACGTCGCCATGCGCCTGCGCGACAAGGTCAGCCGCGAGGCGTCGCGTCGCGTCGCGCTGATGAACCTGAAGGCTCAGAACTCGCCGCTCAAGATGATCGACGCCGTCACGCGCGCCCTTCCCAACGACGCCTGGGTCCAGCGCTTCGAATGGAACGGCAAGACCGTGCACGTGACCGGCTTCAAGAAAACCACGCCCGATCTGCTCGCCCGCCTGGAAGCTTCGCCGGAACTGCACAATGCGCGCTCGCTCAGTTCCGAGCCGCGCGGCACCAACCCTTCGGGACAGCCTTTCGATCTGGCGGCCGAAGTTCTGCAGGAGCGCCGCCCATGAGACAGCTTGCTCCGCGAGAAAGCCGGCTGGTGGCCATCGGCGTCCTGGTTGCCTTGATCGCCGCGATCTGGTTTGGACTGATCGAGCCGGTGATCGGCGGCTTCGTCGACCGGGCCGGAGAGCGGCGCGACCTGCTCGCCACCTACGCCCGCAACGAGCGGGTGCTGGCCGGAATCGCCGCCTGGCGCGAGCAGGCCGATTCGCAAAAGGAGACGGCTCGGGATTTCGCCCTGGTCGCGCCCACCGAGGCGCTGGCCGCGGAGATGCTGAAACAGCGGCTGAATCGGCTGACCGGCCAGGTCGGTGGCACGGTGCAGTCGGTATCGGATATTCAGGCGGATGTTCCGGCGGGCTGGGTTCGGGTGCGGGCGGACCTGCAGCTCACCATGAGTCAGCTATACAAGAGCCTGGCGCGGCTCGAAAGCGAGGCACCTTATGTCGTTGTTGGATACGTTTCGGTCGCTGCCGATCGGGCGTCTCAAACCGGACATCTCGCTACGATGGATGTCCGGGTTGAGATCTCGGCTCCCGTTCAGCTCAGCCGCGCATCGTAGCCCGGAGCTGGTGCCGGGCATGGCGGCGATCATCCTTCTCTTCGCAGCCGGATTGCAGCTGTCGCTGCCGTCCGCGGTCGAGCTGCCGCAAGATACGGTGCGGCCGCCACCGCCGCCGGCCCCCATTGCCGATCCGGCGCGGCCAGACTTTCCGACCATCCTGGCGCGGCCGGTGTTCGCGCCGGATCGCGCGCCGGTGCGCGAGGAAATGGCGTCGTCGGGAAATCTCACCGGCTTCGAGGTTCTCGGCGTCGCCATCGCCGGCAGTGTCGGCGACGCGCTCGTGCGCGATCCGATGGGCAAGATTTCGCGCATCAAGACCGGCGCCATCCTGCAGGGCTGGAAGCTGGTCACGATCGAGCCGCGCCAGCTCACCTTCGACCGCAATGGCGAGCGCCGGTCGTTGGCCATCGACATGACCCACAGAGCCGCGACGCGAGGCCCCGTTGCCACCTCGCAAGCGAGTGGCGACGACGACGATAGCGACAGCAGCAGCAACGACGACAGCGACGAGTGAGAGATCTTATGACCCGAATTCTGGCCTGGGTGGTTACCTGGTCGCTGCTGAGCGGCATCGCCATCGCGCAAACTCAGCCGCCGCCGCAGCCTCTGCAGCAGCCGGGCGCCGGCTCGACCGTCTATCCCGGCACGCGCCAGTTCACGGCGGGCGGACATCCCGCCGCACCGGACGCCGGAGAGACCAGCGATGTCACGCTGAACTTTCCCAATGCCGACGTGCACGAAGTCGCCAAGGCGATTCTCGGCGACATTCTCGGCCTCAACTACTCGGTCGATCCGCAGGTTCAGGCGCAGGTGACCGTGGAAACCGCGCAGCCGGTGGCGCGCGCCGACGTGCTCCCCATCCTGGAAGAGTCGCTGGCCGCGGCCAAGCTCGGCCTGGTCAAGAAGGGCGACGTCTACACCATCGTCTCGCTCGACAAAGCAAAGCGCCAGCCGCAATTGCTGTCGGCGAGCGCCGCCGGGTTCGGCAGCGAGGCCGTGCCGCTGCGCTACGTCAATGCGGTCGAGCTGAAGAAGCTGCTCGACCCGATGGTGCCGGAGAACGCCATCGCCCAGGCCGATGCCTCGCGGAACCTGCTGCTGATCACCGGCACCGCCGGCGAGCGCCGCTCCATCCGCGAGCTGATCCGCCAGTTCGACGTCAATTGGATGCGCGGCATGTCCTTCGCGCTGCTGGTGCCGGTGCGCACCGACATGCATGTGCTGATGCCGGAACTCGACGCCATGGTGAACTCGCCGGGCTCGCCCACACAAGGGTTGGTGCGGCTCATCCCCATCGAGCGCCTGAACGGGATTCTGGCCATCTCGTCGCAACCGCAATATCTGCGCGACCTGAAGAAGTGGGTGTCGATTCTCGATAGGGAAGGCGGCGAGAACGAGCGCAAGCTGTTCGTCTATCACGTGCAGAACGGCCGCGCCTCCGACCTCGCCACGGTGCTCGTGGGGGCCTTCGGCGGCAACACCAGCCAGGCGACCAAGCCGACCACGCCCAATTTGACTGCCACGGGACAAGCCACGCCGATCGCTGGCATGCAGCAGGGCACCGGCTTCCAGCAGCAGAACCAGCAGGGCGGCACGACGGGAGGATTCGGCCAGGGCGGATTTGGGTCGAGCGGCGGCTTCGGCTCCAACAATTTCCCCGGCTCGCCCGGCTATCAGCCCGGCGGCGCCAACACCATGAACAACAATGGCGAGAACACGCCGGGCGGCACGCAGCAGGCCGCGATCGTCTCCCAGACGCTCTTGCTGCCGGGCCAGGTGACGCCGGTCAGCATCACCTCCGACGACGGCAACAACGCCATCGTCGTCTACGCCACGCCGCGGCAATACGGCATCATCACGGACGCGCTCCGCCAACTCGACATCCTGCCGCTGCAGGTGCTGATCGAGGCGGCCATCACCGAAGTGACGCTGAACAATCAGCTGCAATATGGCGTGCAGTGGCTGGTCAATTCCGGCAGCAGCCAGTTCGGTGTCTCCCAGGGGACCACGGCCACGCCGACGCAGATATTCCCGGGGTTCTCCTATCTGCTCTCGACCAAGTCGATCACCGCCACGCTCAACGCGCTCTCCGACATTACCACCGTGAAGGTCCTGTCGGCGCCCAAGCTCTTGGTGTTGAACAACCACAACGCGGCGCTGCAGGTCGGCGACGAGGTGCCCATCCTTACCGCGCAATTGACCAGCGATATCAGCGGCACCACGACGACCAATCAGGTCGACTACAAGGACACCGGCGTCATCCTCAACGTGACGCCGCGCGTCAACGACGGCGGGCTGGTGCTGCTCGATATCTCGCAGGAGGTCAGCGACGTGTCGGCGACCAGCTCCTCCGGCATCGACTCTCCTACAATTCAGGAACGCAAGATCGCCAGCTCGATTGCGGTGAAGGACGGCCAGACCGTGGCGCTGGGCGGCCTCATCCGAGACAACAACTCCATCGAGAAGTCCGGCATCCCCTGGCTGAACCAGATTCCCGTGGTCGGAAATCTGTTTGGCTCGACCACCAACGCGGACAAGCGCACGGAACTCCTGATCCTTCTCACGCCCCGTGTCGTGCGCAACGCCGAGGACGCCAAATCCATCACCGATGAGCTCAGGGACCAGATGCACGCCCTGACGCCGCTGCCGTCTCTGCAGGAGCACAACAAGTGAGGACCTCGAGGCGTGGAAGGGTTGGTGTTCGCCGATGAGATCGGGAAGCGAGCGCGGCTATGCCATGCTGGCGGCGATCGTTGGGATCGCTGCGTTCAGCTACGTCTCCTTCGAAACGCTGGCGGAAAACCGCGGCATCATTTCCGAGGTCCAGGCGGAAGCCGAGCGCACCCGCCTGACGGCGGCCTGCGAGGCCGGCATCGCCGAGGCCATCGTCGGTATCGCCAATCCCGACCGCTCTCAGCAATGGGCCATCGACGGCCGCACCCGCAACGCCCTGTTCGACGGCATTCCGCTTTCCATCGTCATCGAGGACGAGCGCGGCAAGATCCCGCTCAACGGCATCAACGAGGACCAGGCGCGCGACATGTTCTCGGTCGCCGGCGCTTCCGGCGCGCGCCTCGACACGCTGACCGACAGTTTCGAGGACTGGCAGGATCCGGACAACATCCGCCGGCCCAACGGCGCGGAGGCGGCGGAGTATCTGTCGCAGGGCTACAAGCCGCGCAACGGTGCCTTTCACAACGTCGATGAGCTGCGTCTGTTGAACGGCATGGACGACGCCTTGTTCGCGCGCATCGCGCCGTCGGCGACCGTGTTCTTCGGCGAAAGCGGCGGCTTCGCCGAAAGCACCGCAACGCCCTTCGCGCTCGAGGTCATCGGCGAATCCAAGCCGAACTCTTCGGAGGTGATCCGGCGCGAGCGGCAGATTGCCGGCGAGGTGCCTCCCACCATGATCCCCAATGTGCTGACCCTGGTCGGCCGCACCTTGACGGTGCGGGTGGAGGCCAAACTCAACGGCGCCGACGTGAAGCGTGCTGCCATCGTGGAGCTGACCAACAACAAGGCCGAGCCCTACTGGCTGCGCTATCTCTATTGATCAGGCCGTGTCGAGAAGGCCGGGCAGGCCGTAGAGCCACACGATCCAGATCGCCAGGCATAGCGGAACGCCGAAGGGGATTTGCTCTTCGAGGACTGTCCTCCCGCGCCGGATGACGGCGACACCGATCCAAACCACCGCGACCGCGCAGGCGATCAGTACGATGCCGGGTAGCGCCTGCCAGCCCAGCCAGGCGCCGGCGGCCGCGGCGAGTTTCGCATCGCCGAGGCCCAGGCCCTCGCGCTTGCGCACGGCCTGGTAGGCGAACTGGATGGCATAGAACACGAGAAATCCCGCCGCCGCGCCGATGGCGTGGGCGAGAGGATCGCCAAGCTTCAAGGAGACGAGCAATCCGGCCGCAATCAGCGGCAGGTTGAAGATATCGGGTAGACGCAAGGCAAGCGCATCCACCGTGGCCAGCGCAAACAGGGTCCAGCCCAGAAGGCAGGTCGCCGGCAGCAGCCAGTTCGCGGGCATCGTCAGCGCCGCCCAAACCGCGACAACCGCAAATCCCGCCGCGACGAGGATGCGGCGAGGTTCGTTCGACTCCGTTTCCTTCTGCAGCAACGGCGCGGCGAACCAGCCCGCGATCGGCGCGATGGCGATCGGAGCCAATGCATACCAGGAGAGGAGGTGCGCCGGCAGGGGCGGCTACCGCTTGAGGATATCGAGCAGGATGCCGCGCAGCCGCGGGCTCATGCCCACCACGAAGCCGGCCGATAGCGCTGCCATCACCGCGAAGAGCGAGTTCCGCTGGTGCCAGTCCTCCATCCTGCGGCCCACGAGATTGCCGAGGAACGCAGCGTCGCGCTGGGGGTCGGGTCTGCGCGAACCGGCGATGGCGGCGACCAATCTTGCCAGCAGC
Source organism: Rhizomicrobium sp. (assembly GCA_036564785.1). Taxonomy (GTDB): domain Bacteria; phylum Pseudomonadota; class Alphaproteobacteria; order Micropepsales; family Micropepsaceae; genus Rhizomicrobium. The sequence goes on from DATCOJ010000206.1 coordinate 34,571, forward strand.
ACCACCACGAAGAGGAAAGCGAGTGCCAGGCCCGCCGTCGCCAGCGCCGCCATAGTGGGCGTCAGCCGCCCCAGCAGCGCGAAGTAGACGGCCATGCTCGCGAAAACGATGGCGACGGTGATCAGGACGCCGCCGAACAGCAGCGTCACTGCCGCCAGCGCAAACTTGAGCTTGATCTGGCGAAACATGCGTAGCATGGCCGGTGCCTAGCGGCGGCTGCTGAAGATCCAGCCGAGCAGAAGCCCCGCCGCGAAGGCGCCGAAGGTAAAGGCGAAGGGCTCGCCCTGGATCGCCTTGGCCACCTCGTCGGCCTTGACCTTGGCGTCGCTCCAGACCTTCTCCCCGGCGGCGCTGGCCTCGGCGGCCGCGCTCTTGCCGGCATGGCGCAGGGTGGATTGCAGAAGGTCGCCCAGCCGCGAGAAATCCGAGCGCAATTGCTTCAACTCGGACGTCAGGGCGTCGATGTCGTTATCGATCTTGGTGGTGTCGGTCATGATGTCAGTCTCCCGGTATTTGGTTAACATATTGCAAGAACGCTTGATAGGCCATTGATCCACATTGGAGAATGAGCCCAAATCCTGACAATTTGTTGGGGCGATGTTGCGTCGATCGCCCGGCCCCGCGTTACACCATTGAGTGCCCCTTCTAAACACGCCACCGGCAATTTGGTGACAGTCATGGGTCAAGCGACAAACGGCAGAAGCTGGCCCCGGATTCGAGTCTGCCGCCGGCTCGGGCCGGTCGTCCTGGCCTCGTCAATGGCCTGGCTTGGCGTCGCCCTGGCCCAGCCGGCGTCGCCGCCTCCGGCCCCCGCCCCCATGCCATGGAACAACATGGCGCTCTCCGCCGATCAGCGCGCCGATCTCGTGCTCGCCGAGATGACTGAGGACGAGAAGCTCCTTCTGGTCAAAGGCTATTTCGGCGCCAATGTGAAATCGACCTTCATCAAACTCGCCCCGGAACCCCTGCGGCCTCAGCTTCTGGGGACCGCGGGCTTCGTTCCCGGCATCCCGCGGCTAGGCATCCCGGCGCTGATCGAAACCGATGCCGGCGTCGGCATCGCCAACAATTTTCACCTGCGCGCCGGCGACACCGCCACCGCGCTGCCCTCCGGCCCGCTGTTGGCGGCGACGTGGAATCCGGACCTGGCCTTCGCCGCCGGCTCCGTGATCGGCAGCGAAGCTCGCGACCGCGGCTTCAATGTGGTGCTGGACGGGGCGCTCAATCTCGCCCGTGACCCGCGCGGCGGGCGCACGTTCGAATATGCCGGCGAGGATCCGTTGCTGGCGGGAACCATGGCCGGCTCTCAGGTCAGCGGCATCCAGAGCCGCCACGTCATCTCCACCGTCAAGCATTTCGCCCTCAACGACCAGGAGACAGGGCGCTACATCCTCAGCGCCAATATCGGCGAGGCCGCCGCGCGCCAGTCGGATCTGCTGGCCTTCCAGATCGCCGTCGAGAAAGGCGATCCCGGCGCGGTCATGTGCGCCTATAACCGCGTCAACGGCGCTTACGCCTGCGAAAACGACTTCCTGCTCAATCAGGTGCTGAAGCGGGACTGGAGCTACCGCGGCTGGGTGCTGTCGGACTGGGGCGGGGTGCACAGCACGGTCGCCTCCGCCAATGCGGGGCTCGATCAGGAGTCGGCTTCCGGTTTCGATCATGACGAATATTTCGGCGCACCGCTGAAGCAGGCGCTGGCCGAAGGCAAGGTCGATCCCAAGCGGCTGGACGACATGGTGCATCGCATTCTGCGCAGCATGTTCGCCCACGGGCTCGTCGACACGCCGGCGGCCAAGCGTGCCTCCGACGTCGAGGGCAACCGCGCCATGGCGCAGCGCGAGGCGGAGGAGGGCATTGTCATGCTCAAGAATGCCGGCAACGCGCTGCCGCTCGGCCGCGAGATGCACGGCATCGTCGTCATCGGCGCGCATGCCGATGTCGGCGTGCTGTCGGGCGGGGGCTCCTCGCAGGTCATGCCGACCGGCCACGTCAAGAGCAACGAATTTCCCGTGGGCGGATCGGTCGAAACCATGCCCAATGGCGCCAAGGTGATGCCGATGGGCACCCGCGTCTACGATCCGCCATCGCCCGTGGCGGCCATCATCGCGATGGTACCGCAGGCGAAGGTGAGCTTCGTAAGCGGCGAGGACATCGCCGAAGCTGCCAAGGCCGCAGGCCAGGCCGATCTCGCCATCGTCTTCGCGGAGCAGTGGATGACCGAGGGGCGGGACGTGCCGAACCTCTCGCTTCCCGGCCAGCAGGATGCAGTGATCGAGGCCGTAGCGGCCGCCAATCCCCATACTGTGGTCGTTCTCGAAACCGGCGGCCCCGTGCTGATGCCTTGGCTCGACAAAACGCCGGCCGTGCTCGAAGCCTGGTATGCGGGCAGCGGCGGCGGAACGGCCATCGCCCGCGTCCTGTTCGGCGAGGTCAACCCTTCCGGCAAATTGCCGATCACCTTTCCGGCGAGCGAGAGTCAGTTGCCGCGGCCCGCGATCCCCGGTCTGGGAACGAGCCACATCGACATCGACTATGTCGAAGGCGCCGATGTGGGCTATCGCTGGTTCGAGCGGCAGAACGCGCAGCCGCTGTTTGCCTTCGGCTACGGCTTGTCCTACGGCGCGTTCCATCTCGACAATGCGAAAGCCCAGGGCGGGCAGACGCTCGTGGTGGACGCCGACGTGAAGAACGACGGAGCGATCGAGGGCAAAGAGACTGTGCAAGTCTATGCCACGCCCCCCGATGCGAACGGCAAGTCGGTGGCGCGCCTGATCGGTTGGAGCAAGGTCGACCTCAAGCCCGGCGAGACGCGCCACGTCGTGATCACCGCCGAGCCGCGGCTGCTGGCGGCCTTCGACGAGCAGCAGCACCACTGGCACATCGCCGCCGGCGACTATGTCGTCAGCGTCGGCACCTCCTCGGCATCGCCGAGTGCGACGCTGCATGTCGCGCTGGCAGCACGGGACATCGCGCCGTGACCGCAGGGGACACCGTTCTGGTCGGGGACGTGGGCGGCACCCACGCCCGGTTCGCCGTTGTCGACGTGTCGTCGAAACCGTTCGAGGTCCACGACCGTCTCGATCTCGAATCCGACAAATTTCCCTCCTTCGACGATGCTCTGCGCGCCTATCTCGATCACGCGGGCCTTTCCGGGCGGCCGGAAGCGGCGGCTTTGGCGGTCGCGGGCCCGGTCACCAACGGACAAGTGAAGTTCACCAATCGCGGCTGGCAGGCATCCGAGGACGGTCTGCGCAAGCTCGGCTTCCGCCACGCGCTGCTGATCAACGATTTCGCCGCGCTGGCCTTCTCGGTTTCCGCGCTGGCGCCTCAGGATCTCCTCGCCATCGGCCCGGAGTTGCAGGGCATGGATGACGAGCCGATCACGATCCTAGGCGCCGGGACCGGCTTCGGCGTCTCCTGCCTGGCGCGCTATCGCGGCCGCGCCGTGCCGGTTGCCACCGAAGGCGGCCACATGGGCTTTGCTCCCAAAGGCGACGATCAGATTGCCGTGCTTCGCAGTCTCGCCAAGCGCTTCGAGCATGTGTCGGTGGAACGGGTCTTGTCGGGACCTGGCTTGGAGAACGTGCATCAGGCGCTGGCGGAAATCGCCGGAAACAAACCCGAGCCGCTTTCCGCGGCGGACATCGTCTCGCAGGCGAAATCCGGCGAGCCACTATGCCGCGCCGCGCTGGACATGTTCTGCGCGGTCTACGGCAGCGTGGCCGGTGACTTCGCGCTGGCCCATGGCGCGCGCGGCGGCGTGTTCATCGCCGGCGGCATTGCCGAGAAGATCGAGGACTATCTGGAGCGCAGCGATTTCCGCGCCCGCTTCGAGGACAAGGGTCGGCTGTCCTATTTCGTCAAGCCGATTCCGACGAGGCTGATCCGCAACGAAAACGCGGCCTTCCTCGGCGCGGCACGCGCCAGCCTGGAATTCCGCGACTGACACAAAGGGGAGGGGCACGCATGGCAATCCCGATGGAAGCGCAAACGGATGCAGGCGCGCCGCGCCAGCGCACGCTCGTGGGCCTCGTGGTTTTTCTGTTTTTCGCCTGGGGCTTCGCCACCGTCCTGATCGACACGCTGATCCCCAAGCTCAAGGGCATCTACGCGCTTTCCTACACGGAAGTGATGCTGACCCAGTTCAGCTTCTTCCTCGGCTATTTCATCTTTTCCATTCCCTCCGGCTTCATCCTGGCGCGCATCGGCTATATCCGCGGCGCCGTGCTGGGCCTCGTCGTGATGGCGGCGGGCTGCCTGCTGTTCATCCCGGCGGCCTCGCTCGGTGTGTTTCCGGCTTTCCTCATCGCACTGTTCGTGATGGCCGCGGGGATCACGCTGCTGCAGGTGGTGGCCAATCCCTTCGTCGCCGAGCTGGGCCCTGAATCGACCTCGCACAGCCGGCTCACCCTGGCGCAGGCGTTCAATTCGCTGGGCACCACCATCGGTCCGTGGGTCGGCGCCATCCTGATCCTGCGCGGCGGCGTGACCATCGCCGCGCAACATCTGTCGCCCGCGGCGCTCGCCGCAGCGCGCCGCGCGGAGGCGCAGGCGGTGCAGCTGCCCTTCGTGGCGATTGCCGTGGTGCTGATCGCGCTGGCGGCCGTGTTCTGGATCATGCGCAAGGCACCTTCACCGCCCGTCAACGCACAAACGGCGCGGCTGTCCGATCTGTGGTCGCTGCGGAACCGGCCGCGGCTGATGCTGGGGACGATCGCCATCTTCGTCTATGTCGGCGCGGAAGTGTCGATCGGCAGCGTGATGACCAACTATCTGATGCAGTCTTCGGTGCTCGGCCTCGTCGCCGAGCGCGCCGGCAAGCTCGTCAGCCTCTATTGGGGCGGGGCGATGGTCGGCCGCTTCATCGGCTCTTACGTGCTGCAGAAACTGCCGCCGGGCTACGTGCTCGCGGCTTGCGCGATCGGAGCGGCCAGTCTGGCTGCCGTCTCTTCCTTCAGCACCGGTGAAGTCGCCGCCTACACGCTGATCGCGGTCGGCTTGTTCAACTCCATCATGTTCCCCACCATCTTCACCTTGGCGCTGGAGAGATTGGGCGACGAGACGCCCAACGGCTCGGCGCTGCTGGTCATGGCCATCGTGGGCGGCGCCATCGTTCCGGTGATCACCGGCGCGGTGGCCGATGCGCGCGGGCTGGCCTTTGCGCTGCTGATACCGGCGGTCTGCTATCTGTGGATCGCGGTCTACGGCGCGCTGGCGGCGCGCGGCTTGGGCCTCAAAGCGGCCTGATTTCGACGTCCTTGGCGAGGCGGTGAACGTCCGCCGGGTGACACAAATCCGTTCCCGCCGACAGCATCGCAGCGCTGCCTGCCGCTACCGCCATCCGCAGCGCGTCCTGCGCCGGCATGTCTTGCGCGAAGGACCGGACCAGCGCGCCGAGAAAACTGTCGCCGGCGCCGACCGTGCTGACCGAAGCCACCGCGGGAGCCGACGCCCGCAAAGCGAAGTCCGCGCCGATCAAAGCGGCGCCCCGTTCGCCCAGTGACAGCGCGATCATTTCGGCCCCGCGATTCGCGATGATCCGTCGCGCCGCCTCAAGCCAGGCGCGTTCATCGGGCAACGCATACCCCACCAGCTCGGTAAACTCGCGCAGGCTCGGCTTGATCAGGTGCATGTCGGAGCCGAGCGCTGCCTTGAGCGCCGGGCCCGACGTATCGAGGATGAACTTGGCCCCGGCCGCGACCGCTACCTTCGCAATGCCCGCGTAGAAATCGTCCGCCAAGCCAGGCGGCAGGCTGCCGCTCGCCACCACATATTTCGCGCCGGCCGCCTTGGCGGAGAGCAGCACAACGCAAGCCTCGCTTTCCGCCGCCGACAGTGGCATTCCGGCCAGCACGAAGCGGAACTGCGCGCCGGTCGCATTTTCGTCGATGGTGATGTCCTCGCGGGTGTGGTTGGCCACTTCGATGGTGGCGCGGCGAACGCCTTCTTCTGCCACCAGCCGCTCGAGCAGCTGGCCGATGGGTCCGCCTACCGGAAACACCGCCAGCGGATCGCCCCCCATCCGATGGATCGCGCGGGCTACGTTGATGCCGCCGCCGCCGGGGTCGCGCCCGGACGTTGCGCAGCGCAGCTTGTGAAACGGCACCACGCGCTCGACCCTGGCGCACAAATCGACGGCCGGGTTCATGGTCAGCGTAACGATCGTTTCAGGCATCGGCCCCTCGCTGAAGCGCGAGTTCCACCCGCAGGATTCCCGGCGTTCCGCTCGACGGCGCGGTGCGGAAACCGAGTTCCTTGCAAAGATTCAGCATCAGTGTGTTCTCCGCCAGCACTTCGCCGAACAGTTCCCCAGTGCCACGCGTGCGCGCATAGGCGATCAGCCGGTGCATCAAATAGCGCCCGAGGCCGTGCGCCTTGAGATCGCTTCGGACCAGCACAGCGAACTCGGCCCTGGCATTGTCCGGGTCCGCCGCCAGCCGCACAACACCCAGCACTTCGTTTCCCTGAAACAGCGCGAACGCCATCTCGCGGTCGTAGTCGATCTGCGTCAGGCGGGCGAGCAGGTTGGCCGGCACGTTTCTGAGCGCGCCGAAGAACCTCAGGCGGATATCTTCCGGCTGTAATCGTTTGAACAGCCCGATAAAGGCCGGCGCATCTTCCGGCGTGACCGGCCGCAGCAGAACCTCGCCGATGCCTTCGACGCTTTCGCGGCGTTCCAGTTCTTTCGGATAGGGCCGGATTGCCAAGCGGTCGCGGCGGACTTCGGCCGTGGGTAGAAGGCGGATGCGCGCGTCGAGCGCCACGACGCCATGCGCATCGGCGAGCAGCGGATTGATGTCGAGTTCCGCGATGTCGTCGATGTCGCAGACCAGCTGCGACAGCTGCACCAGAGTCAGCGCGACGGCGTCGAGCGCGGCCGGCGGGCGGTCGCGATAGCCTTGCAGCTGCTTCCAAACCCGTGTTTGCGACATCAGCTCCCTGGCCAGCGCCAGATTCAGCGGCGGCAGCGCCAGCGCTGTGTCGTCGATCACCTCCACCGCCGTTCCGCCCTGGCCGAACAACAGGAACGGTCCGAAGGTCTTGTCGATCGCCATGCCGAGGATCAACTCGAAGGCCTCGGGCATGCGGATCATCTCCTGCACCGTGAAGCCGGTGAGCCGCGCCGCCGGCCGCGCCGACTTCACGCGCTGCAACATCTCCTGTGCCGCCGAGCGCACCGCCGCCTCGCCCGAGAGATCGATCCTGACGCCGCCGACGTCGGATTTGTGCAGGATGTCGGGGGAGGCGATCTTCAGCACCACGGGCATCGCGAACTCGGCTGCCAGCGCGGCTGCCTCATCCGGCGTCGCCGCGAAGCCGGTGCGCGGCATGGCGATGCCGTAACAGCCCAGCATTTCCGTCACATGCTGCGCCGAGAGCCAGGTATCCCCTTCATCCCGCGCCGCCCGGACCACCCGGAGGGCCTGCGCTGCGTCGGGAGCGAAGTCCGTGGGAATGGAGGGCGGCACCTCCATCAGGGTCTGCTGCCCGCGGCGCCGACGCACCAGATGCATGAAGCCCCGCACCGCGCTTTCCGGCGTCTCATAGGTGGGTATACCGGCGTCGGCGAAGATGCGGCGGGACTCCTCTGCGGCGGAGGCGCCGAGCCAGTTGGTGAGGATGGCGCGGCCGCTGTCGCGAGCAACTTTCACCACTGCGCGCGCTGCTTCCACGCCGGACGCGACCGCCGTCGGGCAATTGAGCACCAGCACGGCATCGTCGCCGGGCGCAGCGCAGATGCAGCCGAGCGCCGCGGCATAGCGCGCGCCATCGGCATCGCCGATGATGTCCACCGGATTGCCGTGCGACCAGGTGTGTGGCAGCACCTTGTCCAGCGCAGCAAGCGTTTCCGGCGCCAGTTCCGCCAGCCGGCCGCCTTGCTCCAGCAGCGCATCGGTGGCCAGCACGCCGACGCCGCCGCCATTGGTCAGGATGATGAGCGCATCGCTCTTGACCGGCGGATGCATCGCCAGGGTCTCGACCGCGTCGAACACTTCGTCGAGCGAGAACACCCGCAGGATGCCGGCGCGCCTGAATGCCGCGTCGTAAACGCCATCGAGCCCCGCCAGCGCGCCGGTGTGCGAGGCTGCGGCCTTGGCGCCGGCCGCCTGGCGTCCTGCCTTGATCGCGATCACCGGCTTCAGCCGCGCCGCTGCGCGCGCCGCCGACATGAACTTGCGCGCTTCGGTGACGGACTCGACATAGAGCAGGACAGCGCGCGTCTGTGGATCGGCTGTGAGATAGTCGAGCAGATCGCCGAAATCGACATCGGCCATGTCGCCCAGTGACACCAGATGGGAAAAGCCGATGCCGCGCGCCGTGGCCCAGTCGAGCACGGTCGTCACCATGGCGCCGGATTGCGCCACGAAGGCGACGTCGCCCTTGCGCGGTGCCACCTGCGCGAAGGAGGCGTTCACGCCGGCCGGCGTCGACATCACGCCCACGCAATTGGGACCGACGATGCGCAGGAGGTGGGGACGCGCCGCCTCCAGCATCTCGCATTCCAAGGCGCGGCCTTGGTCGGTTCCGGCCTCGCGGAAGCCCGCGGTAATGACGATGGCGCCGCGCGCCCCGCGCTCCGCCAATTCCGCGATCAGGCCCGGCACCGTCTCCGGCGGCGTGGCAATGACGCCGAGATCGGGCGGGGAGGGCAGGCTCGCGATGTCGGGATAGACCTGCGCGCCTTCGACCGTCTGACTATGTGGGTTGACCAGCATGATCGGCCCATTGAAGCCGCCGGCCATCAAATTGTGCGCCACAAGCGCGCCGATGGAGCGCGGCCGCGCCGAGGCTCCGATCAGCGCGATCGATTTGGGGCGAAAGATCGCGTCGAGATTGCGGATGGACATAGCGGTGCGGTCCAGGGCTTTGCGTCAAAGACAGCCCAGTTTCAGCCAAGCCGCGGAAACCTTCTATCCCGCCATCCGGCGATTTGTTGATTTCGGTCAAAGAATATCGCCGGGCACCCGGCCACCCTCTACCGGCAAAATCTGGGAGACGGGCCATGTCGATCGGCGAGAAATATTACCTGGCGATGGTGATCGTGTCGCTTTTCGGTTTCGGAATCACGCTGGCGGTGACGTCATTCGTGGAACGCCACTGGGCCAGCACGCACAGCCGCTGAGCGGACGGAAAGAATTGGAGGCCACGCCCGGAATTGAACCGGGGTACGCGGTTTTGCAGACCGCTGCGTCACCACTCCGCCACGTGGCCTCTGGGAGCCGCGGCCTATATCAGATCGCCCCAGCCTTCGCCAACAGGGCGGCTCAAGGCGCTCCGGCCACGAGGTAATAGAGCATGCCCGCGGCCGAGCAGGCGGCGAAGGTCGGGATCATTCCGATCCTGAAGCGGAAGATCGCCACCATGGCGGCCGCCGACAAAGCCAGCGCCGGCCAATTGATGCTCGCCAGCACCGGAACGCCCACGCTGAAGCCGTAGCCATGCATCGCCACCACCTGCCCGAACAGCGTGTGCAGCGCGAACCAGATGGCGAGATTGAGGATGACGCCGACCACCGCGGCGGTGATGGCCGACAGCGCCGCGTTCAGCGCTTTGTTGCCGATCAGGGCTTCGATGTAGGGGCCGCCCAGGAATATCCAAAGGAAAGGCGGCACGAAGGTCGACCACATGGCGAGCACCCCGCCCAAAGTTCCGGCGAGCACGGGAGTGAGCGGGCCGGGGTGCCGAAAGGCCGCCATGAAGCCCACGAACTGCACCACGCTGATCAGCGGTCCCGGCGTGGTTTCCGCGAAGCCGAGGCCCACCAGCATCTCGCCGGGCTTCAGCCAGTGATAATGCTCGACGGCCTGTTGCGCCATGTAGGCCAGCACCGCATAGGCGCCGCCGAAGGTGACGACGGCCATCTTGCTGTTGAAGGCGGCAATGGTGGTGAAGACGTTGTCCGGGCCATAGAGGACGAGCAGCAGCACCAGCGGTCCCAACCAGATCGCGCCGCCGATGATCAGCACTTTGGCGAAGCGCACCAGCGACGGCCGGACGTGGGACGGAATCTCCCGCGCGAAAGCCGCATCGATCACCGCTGGGGTCTCGCTGTCCGCCTTCGCGCTGCCGTGCCCGCCGCTTGCCTTGAACCAGTCAGGCCGGATCCGGTTGCCGAAAAATCCAATCAGCGCCGCCGCAAGAATGATCAACGGAAACGGCGCGGCGAAAAAGAAGATGCCGATGAAGGCCAGCGCGGCGATCACGATGGAGGCCCGGCTCTTGAGCGCGCGCTTGCCCACCCGCACCACCGCTTCCAGCACCACGGCGAGCACCGCCGCCTTCAGCCCGAAGAACAGCGCCTGCACGATGCCGATATCGCCGAAGGCGGCATAGATCCAGCTCAGGATGCCGAGCGAGATCAGTCCCGGCAGCACGAACAGCGCGCCGGCCACGATGCCGCCCTTCACCCGATGCAGCAGCCAGCCGATATAGATGATGAGCTCGTGCGCCTCCGGCCCGGGCAGCAGCATGCAGTAGTTGAGCGCGTGCAGGAATCGCGTCTCGCCGATCCAGCGCTTCTCCTCCACCAGGATGCGATGCATGACGGCGATCTGCCCCGCCGGGCCGCCGAAGCTGAGCGCGGCGATGCGCGCCCAGGTCCAGGTGGCCTCGCGGAAGGAAACCGTGTGGCCGTACGCCGTGCCGGGATCTTGCGCGCGATCGCTCATGCGACTTTGCCGAATCCCGCCGGCGGCTTGGCGAAGATGGCCGACGGCGTATCCATGACTGAACCCTCCTCGACAACAAGGACCGGGCAGAGCTTGGACGTCGCCGTCTTGGGAAGCCGGGAGTCTGCGTT
>DATCOJ010000207.1:0-95031 GCA_036564785.1 Rhizomicrobium sp.
CGCCAGCCACCTTCCCCCACAAGGGGGGAAGGGGAACGCCAGGGAATTCGTTTAGCGGTTCCCCCGCGACCTCCGCGTGATTTCTTTCTTTCGAAGGAGAAGACCGATGCACGATCCGCCGGACTGAAGCCAATCAGCGACGAAAAACCTCGATTCTATGAACGCTCGACTTGCGTCCGAAACGACCTCAAGAATCCGAGCGATTTTCCGAGGAAAAATTCCGCCGCGGAAATCCTGGAAATCCGCCGCAATTGCCATCGCGGTGACGGTTTGTCACCATAGCCCAAGCGCTATCGGGAGGCCGCCCATGAAGTTCACCTGGTTCAATCTGATGCCGTGGCCGCATCTGCCGGACGATTTCCGGGAGAAGCACCATTCGGTCTGGGTGGACATCGATTCGAAGCTGTTCGATCCGGTGAAGAGCAACGAGGTCTACAACACCTATCTCGACCTCCTGGAATACGCGGCCACGCTGGGCTTTGACGGTATCGGCTGCAACGAGCATCACCAGAACGGCTACGGCCTGATGCCGTCGCCCAATCTGATCGCGGCGGCGCTGGCGCGGCGCACCAAGGATGTGGCGCTGGTGGTGCTGGGCAATTCCATCGCGCTCTACAATCCGCCGATCCGAGTGGCGGAGGAATTCGCCATGCTGGATTGCATCTCCGGCGGGCGGCTGGTGGCGGGCTTCCCGGTCGGCACCTCGATGGACACCAATTACTGCTACGGCCAGATCCCGGCGCTCACCCGCGAGAAATACATGGAGGCGCACGATCTCATCATGCGGGCGTGGAGCGATCCCGATCCTTTCGCCTGGAACGGCCGCTACACCAAGCTCCGCCGCGTCAACCTCTGGCCGCGGCCGATCCAGCAGCCGCATCCGCCGATTCACATCCCCGGCGGCGGTTCGGTGGAGACCTACGATTTCTGCATCGACAACACCTATTCGTATTCCTACCTGTCCTTCACCGGCTACATCCGCGCCAAGGCGCTGATGGACGGCTACTGGAAGCGGGTGGCCGAACGCGGCGCGCCGGACAATTCGCCCTATCGCGCCGGCTTCGCGCAGACCATCTGCGTGGCCGATACTGACGAGGAAGCGCAGCGGCTCTACGAAAAGCACGTGCTCTATTTTTACAATCGCTGCCTGCACGTCTATCCGGGCTTCGCCGACGCGCCGGGCTACCGCACCATCAAGACCATCCAGACCGGTGCTTTGTCGCAATATGCGCCGCCGCGCGGCTTCCAGGATCTGACCTGGAAGGATTTGACCGAAGGCGGTCACATCATCGCCGGCTCGCCGGAAACCGTGCGCCAGCGCATGGAGGAGCTGATCAAGTCGCTGCGTGTGGGCAACATCTTCTGCCTGCTCCATGTCGGCAACATGCCGAAGGAGAAATGCATGTATTCGTCCAAGCTGTTCGCGGAGAAGGTGATGCCGAAGCTGCGCGGGCTGTTCTCCGAATACGAGAGCGACACGCGCTTCTGGTGCCATCCCATCGCGGGCCAGGCGGTGCCGGGCTCACTCCCGCGCGAGCGCGACGTCGCCGAACTGGCATTGGCTGCACATGGCTAGCGGCCGCGCGCATGCGCTTTGCACAATCACCCCCCTCCCCTTGCGGGAGGTGGCAATCCGAGCGAGCGAAGCGAGTGAGGATTGGGGGAGGGGTGATGCGACACCTCCCCCTCCCCCGCGTCGCTTCGCTCCGCGCCCCCTCCCGCGAGGGGAGGGGGGAGCGAAATTCGCAATTGAGGAATTGACCCGATGCAACTCGACCTGAAAACTGTCGCCGCGCCGAAAGCGCCGGTGCGCTATTTCGAAGGCGGCAAGGGCGAGCCGCTGGTGTTCCTGCATGGCGCCGGCGGAATCATGCCCGGCGATCCGTTCCTGGCGAAACTGGCGCAGAAATATCGCGTCTACGCGCCGCTGCTTCCCGGCTATGGCGATTCCGAGGAGTGTCCGGAAATCCGCGACATGCTCGATTTCACCTTGCACAGCTGGGACGTGGTCGACGCGCTGGGCTTGAAGGATCCGATTCTCGCCGGCCACTCCATGGGGGGAATGATCGCGGCGGAGATGGCGGCCATCGCGCCGCATGACGTCTCTCGGCTGGCGTTGATCGCCTCCGCCGGGCTGTGGCTCGACACGCATCCGATCCCGGATGTGTTCTCCACCATGCCCTACGAATATCCGCAGTTGCTGTTCCACAATGTGGAAGCCGGCGCGGCGCTGTTGACCGCCGGGGTGGCGCTGGACGATCCCGAATGGCTGAAGGGGTTTCTGGTCACCAATGCGCGCCAGCTGGGCATGGCGGGAAAGATTCTGTTTCCCGTGCCGGATCGGGGGCTCGCCAGCCGGCTCTATCGCATCAAGGCCAAGACCTTGCTCATCTGGGGCGAGAGCGACAAGCTCGTCGTTCCGGCCTATGCGCTGGCGTTCCGAAAGGCCATTGCGGGGGCGGAGGTCGCGATGATCCCCGAGGCCGGGCACATGGTGACCATCGAGAAGCCGGACGAAGTCGTCGCGGCGCTCGCCCGCCTGGGCTGAGTCTCAGGCGGCTTCTTCCTGGCGTGCGGCTTGAGTGAATTCGATGCGGCAGTAGATGCCGTCCGGCGGATACTGGATGGTGACCTCGCCGTTCTTCTCGCGCGAGGGAACGGATTTGATCATGCGGGTGCCGAAGCCTTCCTTCTCGGGGACTTTGGGTGGCGGCCCGCCATGCTCCTTCCATTCGATGACCACGCGCTCGCCGTCCGGAACGGGGGCGCAAGTCCAGGTGACGGAGACCCGGCCGTCGGGCGCGGTGAGCGCACCGTATTTGATGGCGTTGGTGGCGAGTTCGTGCATGGCCAGCGCCAGCGTGCCGCCGGTCGGTTCGCCCAGCTGAATCTCCGGGCCGTCGATGGTGAAGCGGTTGACGTTCTCCTCGAGGAACGGCGCCAGAGTGGCCCGGATCATCGTGCCAATGTCGACCGACAGATGATGGCCGGCCAGCACCAGGTCGGCCGCCGCACCCAGCGCATGCAGCCGTCCCAGAAAGCGCTTGAGGAAGGCGTCCAGTTCGGCGCTGGGCTCGCCGCCGCGCTGTCGCGAACTCTTGGCCAGTGCATCGATGATGGTGACGAGGTTCTTGAGGCGATGGCGAGCCTCGCCGATCATCATCTCGCTCCGCTCGTGCGCGAGCTTGCCGTCGTGCACATCGCTCATGGCGATGATCCATTCCTCGGTGCGCCCGTCCGGTCCCTTGAGCGCCACCGCGCGGGAGCGGTACCAGCGCCAGTCGCCGGCGGCGGCGTCCCACAGGCGGAATTCGGCGGCGTGATGATCGTCGCCGGCAACCGGCTCGACCTTGTTCCGGTCCTCCTCGTGGACGGCGTTCAGCCAGCCCTGGCCGCCATAGGCGGGCCATTCGAGACCGGTGACCCGCGTCCAATTGGGATGCGGCCTCTGGATGTTGCCTTCGTCGTCGGTGAGCCAGACGAGGTCGGAGGTAACTGACGCGATCTGCCGGTATCGCGACTCGCTGCGAATCAGGAGTTGCAGCGAGGCACGCAGAAAATACGCGAGGGCGACGAGAGGAACCGAGACCAGCGACCACAGGACGAAGGTCACCGCCTGAGGTCCCGGCGGAATGTGGAAAGTGAACGGCGGCGGCAGAAAGGCGAACCAGACGAGGACGATGCTGAGCAGGAGAGATGCAAAGCCGTATTCCCACCCGGCCACCAGCGTCACCACGATGATGGCGGGAAGGAAGAACACCAGCGGCACGCCGGAGCTGCCGAGCCCCAGACTGAGCCGCAGCATGGTGATCAGCGTGGCGGCGGCAAGTGCGCCGGCGAGCCACATCGCGCGCTCGGCCTGCGAACGCTCCTTGACCAGAAAGGCGACGAGCGGCGAGGCGCCGGGCGCATGCGCCTCGGCCGTGCCACTGCCCAGTCCCACTGCCATCGGCAGCACCTCCGCGCGCCTGAGAGAGGCACAGAAAATGGCGGCAGGCAACTGGCCGCGCGGCGGCTCGCCCGACATCGTGTTGACATAGGTTAGTCAAAGGCAAACCCTGCAGATTCCGCTATTCGAGGAGAGGCCGATGTCCGGCGAATTCGATCTGGTGATCCGCAATGGGACGCTGGCCGACGGACGCGGCGGCCCGCTCTTCGAAGCCGATATCGGCGTGCGCGGCGGGACGATCGCGGCGGTGGGGCAGGGCCTTGCCGCCGGCCGCGAGGAAATCGACGCAAGCGGCCGGCTGGTGACGCCGGGCTTCGTAGATATCCACACCCATTACGACGGTCAGGCGACCTGGGATCCGCGGCTGCAGCCCTCCAGCTGGCACGGGGTGACCACCGTGGTGATGGGCAATTGCGGCGTCGGCTTCGCGCCGGTGCGCCCGACCGACCACGGCCGCCTGATCGAATTGATGGAAGGCGTCGAGGACATCCCAGGTGCGGCCCTGCATGAGGGCCTCGCCTGGAACTGGCAATCCTTCGGCGAGTATCTGGATGCGGTCGAGGCGAAGGCGCACGACATCGACGTCGGCGCGCAGCTTCCCCACGGCGCCTTGCGCGTGTTTGTAATGGGCGAGCGCGGCGCCGCGCTCGAGCCGGCAACGGCGGACGATATCGCTCAGATGCGGGCCCTGGCGGCGGAGGCGATGCGCGCCGGTGCGCTCGGCTTCTCCACCTCGCGCACGCTCAATCATCGCACGGTGAAGGGCGATCCGACGCCGTCGCTCAGGGCCAGCGAGGCGGAACTGAGCGGTATCGCCATGGGATTGGCCGACGCCGGCTCCGGCGTCATCGAGCTGATCTCCGATTTCGACACGCCGGACCTCGACACCGAATTCGCCATGATCGAGCGGCTGATCGCGCGCTCCGGCCGGCCGCTGTCGCTTTCGCTGGCGCAAGCGGGAAAATCGCCGGACGGCTGGCGCGTGATCCTCAGCCGCATCGAGGAGGCGGCACGCGGCGGCCTGCCGATCAAGGCGCAGGTGGCGCCGCGGCCCATCGGGGTGCTGCTTGGCCTGCAGGGCACGCTCAATCCGTTCTCGGCGCATGAGACCTTTGCCGCGATCAAGGACAAACCGCTGGCGGAGAAACTCGCCACCATGCGCGATCCCCAATTCCGCGCGCGGATGCTGGCGGAGACGGCGGCGCAGATGCGTAACAACCGGCTGGCGCGGGGCATCACGGAGTTCGAGCGCATCTTTCCGCTGGGCGATCCGCCCGATTACGAGCCGCCGAAAGAGCGCTCCGTCGCGAGTCTCGCCGCAAAGCAGGATCGAACGCCGGCAGAAGTCGCCTACGACTTGTTGCTCGAGGATGACGGCCGCGCCTTCCTGTTCATGCCCTTCGCCAATTACATGAACTACAATCTCGATTGCTGCGGCGAGATGATCGCCCACGGCGATTGCCTGATGGGTCTGGGCGACGGCGGCGCTCATGTCGGCCTGATCTCGGACGGCAGCTATCCGACCTATCTATTGGCGCATTGGGGCCGTGATCGGTCGCATGGCCGTTTCGATCTGGGCTATCTGGTGAAGCGGCAGACGGCCGATACCGCGCGGGCCGTCGGGCTGCACGATCGCGGCGTCATCGCGCCGGGCATGAAGGCTGATCTCAACGTGATCGATTTCGAGCGTCTGAAGGTGAAAGCGCCGAAGATGGCGTTCGACCTGCCCGCCGGCGGCAAGCGATTGCTGCAAGGCGCGGACGGCTATGTCGCCACCGTCGTTTCGGGCGAGATCGTCTATCGCGACGGCGAGCCGACCTGCGCGCTGCCGGGCAAGCTGGTCCGCGGGCCGCAGCGCGCTCCGGCTGGTGCACGCTAGAGAGTTCGGTTGTCGCGAACTTTTGACATCTTCGCGCTGCCGAATTGCTTGACCGGGCGATGGTTTCAGATGAAACTATCCGTTAATCCTGATTCCCTGCCTATAGGAGGCCCGCATGGCGCAGCTCTGGGACAATCCCATCGGCACCGACGGCTTCGAGTTCGTCGAATACACCGCGCCGGACGTCGGCCAGCTCCATACCCTGTTCGAGCAGATGGGCTTCCGCGCGGTCGGCCGGCATCGCTCCAAGGCCGTGACGCTCTATCGTCAAGGCGAGACCAGCTTCATCGTCAATGCGGAGCCCGAAAGCCACGGCGCGCGCTTCGCCCAAGCCCACGGTCCCAGCGCCTGCGCCATGGCCTTCCGCGTCAAGGATGCGGCCGCCGCCTACAAGAAGCTGATCGGCCTCGGCGCCAAGCCGTTCCAGAATCAGGTTGGCCCGATGGAGCTGAACATCCCCGCCATCGAGGGCATCGGCGGCAGCGTGATCTATCTGGTCGACCGTTACGGCGAGCGTTCGATCTACGATGTCGATTTCGTGCCGAGCGATCCGATTTCGGGCTTCTCCCATGACGGCGCCGGCCTTACCTATATCGACCACGTCACGCACAATGTGTTTCGCGGCAACATGGACCAATGGGCCGGGTTCTATGAGCGGCTCTTCAACTTCCGCGAAATCCGCTACTTCGACATCGAAGGCAGGCTGACCGGCCTCAAGTCCCGCGCCATGACCAGTCCGGACGGCAAGATCCGCATTCCGATCAACGAATCCTCGGACGACAAATCGCAGATCGAAGAGTATTTGCACGTCTACCAAGGCGAAGGAATCCAGCACATCGCGCTGGGCACGGACGACATCTACGCGACAGTGGAGGCGTTGGCGGCGCGTGGCGTTCCATTCCAGGGCACGCCGGACACCTATTACGAGCGGCTGGACAATCGCATCAAAGGCCATGGCGAAGATGTGGAACGGCTGAAGCGCAACCGCATCCTGATGGACGGCGCGCCAACCGAAGACCAGGGCCTGCTGCTGCAGATCTTCACTCAGAACGCCATCGGCCCCATCTTCTTCGAGATCATCCAAAGGAAGGGCAACGAGGGCTTCGGCGAAGGCAATTTCCGCGCGCTGTTCGAAAGCATCGAGGCCGACCAGGTGCGCCGCGGCGTGCTCAAGGACAGCGCAGCATGAGTACCAAGAACTGGATCGAATTCCCGCGCGTCGAAGGCGAAACCTCGCGGCAAGCCCATGCCGATCTGCCGGCCGGAACTTACGAGCGCGAGATCGGCCGCGACGGCTTCTTCGGCCCCGCCGCGCACATCTATCACAAGCATCCGCCGACGGGGTGGACCTCGTTCGAAGGTCCGTTGCGGCCGCGTGCCTTCGACGCCAAGGCGGCGGCTGACTCCGCCAACGAGCCTTTCAGCGCCGTCACGCTGCTGTCGAATGCCTCCTGCCAGTTCGCCATCTGGCGGCTCTCCGAGGCGATGCCGCATCTGGCGCGCAATGCCGACGGCGATCTGCTGCTGTTCGTGCACGCGGGCGAGGGCGATCTGTTCTGCGATTTCGGGCATATGAGCTACCGGGAAGGCGACTACCTTCTCCTGCCGCGGGGGACGATGTGGCGGCTCGAGCCGGCGAGCCCGACCGTCTCGCTGCTGATCGAGGCCACCAACGGCAGCTACAAATTGCCGGAGCGCGGTCTGCTCGGCCCGCACGCCTTGTTCGATCCGGCGGCGCTCGACACGCCGAAGCTGGACGAAAAATTTCGCGCGCAGC
Organism: Rhizomicrobium sp.; assembly: GCA_036564785.1. Taxonomy (GTDB): domain Bacteria; phylum Pseudomonadota; class Alphaproteobacteria; order Micropepsales; family Micropepsaceae; genus Rhizomicrobium. The sequence goes on from DATCOJ010000207.1 coordinate 7,606, forward strand.
GAGACGGCGAATGGCAGGTGCGGGTGAGGCGGCGCGGCGCCATGTCCGTCATCGGCTATCCTTTCAATCCTCTCGATGCGGTCGGCTGGAAGGGCAATCTCTCGGTCGTCAAGCTCAACTGGCACGACATCCGGCCGGTGATGAGCCACCGCTACCACATTCCGCCCAGCGTGCATTCCACCTTCGTGGCGGACCGCTTCGTGGTCTGCACCTTCGTGCCGCGGCCGATCGAGAGCGATCCCGGCGCGCTGAAGGTGCCGTTCTATCATTCGAACGACGATTACGACGAAGTGATTTTCTACCACCAAGGCGAGTTCTTCAGCCGCGACAACATCCGGCCCGGCATGGTGACCTGGCATCCCAACGGCTTTACCCACGGGCCGCATCCCAAGGCCTTCGCGGCCGGCGCCAAGGCCGCCAAGACGATGACCGACGAAGTCGCCGTGATGATCGACGCCCGCGATCCCCTGGATATCTGTGCCGCCGCCGAGGCGCACGAAGACCACGGCTATGCGGAGAGCTGGAAACCGAAATGAAGCTCGCCTCGCTGAAGCATGGCCGCGACGGATTGCTGGTGGTGGTGAGCCGCGATCTGTCGCGCCAGGTCGCCGTGCCCCACATCGCGCACACGCTGCAGGGCGTCATGGACGATTGGGCCCATGCCGCGCCGCGGCTGATGCGGGTCTACGATCTGTTGAACGAGGGGCCGGTCGCCGGCGAGAAGCCGTTTCAGAACGCAGAATGCGCCTCGCCGCTGCCACGCGCCTATCAATGGGCGGACGGCTCCGCCTACGTCACTCACGTCGAACTGGTGCGGAAAGCGCGCGGCGCCGAAATGCCGCCATCGTTCTGGAACGACCCGCTGATGTACCAGGGCGGCTCGGACAGTTTCATCGGGCCGTGCGATCCTATTCTGGCGGCGGACGAAGCCTGGGGCATCGACTTCGAAGGCGAAGTTGCGGTCATTGTCGACGACGTACCGATGGGGATCTCCGCAGGCGCCGCGGAGAAGCACATCAAGCTGCTGATGCTGGTGAACGATGTCTCGCTGCGGAACCTGATACCGGCGGAGCTGGCCAAGAATTTCGGCTTCTTCCAGTCCAAGCCGGCGACGGCGTTTTCGCCCGTCGCGGTGACGCCCGATGAGCTGGGCGAAGCCTGGGACGGCGGCAAGGTGCACCTGCCGCTTCTCGTTTCGCTCAACGGGTCGCGCTTCGGTGCGCCGAACGCAGGCGAAGACATGACGTTTGCGTTCCCGCAACTGATCGTCCACGCGGCGAAGACTCGTTTCCTGGGCGCCGGTTCGATCGTCGGGTCCGGCACCGTCGCCAACAAGGATCGCTCTCGCGGCTCCGCCTGCATCGCCGAGCGCCGCTCGCTGGAGCAGATCGAAGCGGGCGATCCCAAGACGCCGTTCATGAAATTCGGCGACCGGGTGCGGATCGAGATGCTCGACCGGGAGGGACGCTCGCTCTTCGGCGCGATCGAGCAGGAAGTGAGACGATATGAGCAGTGAGGGGCTGACGCTCTACACCTACTTCCGCTCCTCCGCCGCCTTTCGGGTACGCATTGCGCTCAACCTCAAGGGTCTCAAGCCGGACTACAAATTCGTGCATCTGCTGAAGGAAGGCGGCCAGCAGTTCTTCGAGGACTACAGGCGCCTCAATCCGCAAAGCCTGGTGCCGACGCTGACGCATCTGGGCCACGCCATCTCGCAGTCGCTCGCCATCATCGAACATCTGGACGAGGTCTATCCGGAGCCGCCGTTCCTGCCGGACGACAAATTCGACCGCGCGCGGGTGCGGGCCATCGCTTACGCCATCGCCTGCGACATCCACCCGCTCAACAATCTGCGGGTGCGGAAATATCTGCACGACGTGCTGAGCCGCAGCAACGAGGAGATCCTTGCCTGGCAAATCCATTGGATGGCGCTCGGCTTCGAGGCGCTGGAGGGGATGTTGATGGACGCGAAGGAAACAGGACGATTCTGCCACGGCGACTCGCCCACGCTGGCCGACATCTGCCTGATCCCTCAAATGGCCAACGCGCGCGGCGCCGAGATGGATCTGCGATCCTATCCGACGCTGAGGCGCATCGAGAAGGCGGCCTACGAGCTTCCCGCGTTCATGGACGCACTGCCGAAGAACCAGCCCGATGCCGAATAATCTCGCAACCGCCGAGGAGCCGCGGCTCGATCTCGACCGCTTCCTGCCCTACCGGCTGTCGGTCCTCACCAACCGGGTGAGCAGCGCCATCGCGCGTCACTATTCGGAGCGCTTCGGCCTCAGCATTCCCGAATGGCGGGTGATGGCGGTGCTGGGCAGCGTCTCCGATCTCTCCGCCCGCGAGGTGGCGGCGCGGACGGCCATGGACAAGGTGCAGGTCAGCCGCGCCGTCGCGAGTCTCCTGAAAGCGCGCAGGGTACAGCGGAAGACCGATCCCGGCGACGGACGTGTCGGCCGCCTGTCGCTGACGCCCAGGGGCCGCGCGATCTACGATGAGATCGTGCCGCTGGCGCTGCACCTCGAAGCGTTGCTGCTATCGGCGCTTTCGGGCGACGAGAAGCTGGCGCTCGATCGCGTCATGCTCAAGCTCTCGCGCCAGGTCAGCTTGCTGCAGGCGACGCGCGACTGGGCGACGATCATTCACGCGAATTTGCATCCTGCGACGGATCGATAACGAAGATCGCCAGCGCCTTGGGACCATGCGCACCGAGTTCCAGCGTCTGCTCGATGTCGCCGGTGCGTGAGGGCCCGGTGACGAAATTGATCGTATGGGGCAGGTCGCCCGACGTCTTCAGCCGCGCGATGGCCGTCTCCATGTGAGGGACGATGTTTCCGGCACGCAGAATGGCGATCTCCAGCCCGGCGCGGAAATGCCAGGAAGCCGGAGCGTGCGCGGCGGCGGGATAGGCCAGCGTTCCGGTCTCCGCGATGCCGAATGGAGCGGTGGCGAGCGCCGCGTCGTCCGCCCCGGGTGCGGCGGTCTCGATGGTCAATCCGGGCGCGGACTGCCATGGGAGGGCCTTCGCGCTCGCGGGGACGTGCAGCACGGCCGGCAGGTTCTTCGAGCGTAGCAGTTCGGCTATCGCCTGCGGGATGTCGTCTTCGCTCTGGAGAATGCGGACTTCGGCATTGGCCAGCGAGGCGCGCGCGATGAACGCCGCCGTGAGCTCGCTTTGCGCCGGCGGACGGTAAGGCGCTGGACGCGGCGCGCTGCGCACCCGCTGGTCGCGGATCGCCGATAGGATGTCGTCGCGGGCGCTCATCGCCGTTTCGCCCACAAATCGTGAAAGGTGCGGCCTTGCGGCGCGGGAAAATCGCGCACCGCGAACCAGCCTCGCATCAGCGGCAACGTCCGCAAGTGACCCTTGCGGCCGGCAAAAAGTTTCAAAGTGCGCGCCGTCCCGCTGGCGGCGATGCGATAAAGCCAAGGCCGCTTGGCGGCGAACGCCCACAGCGACAGACCGAAGGTCGCGGTTTTCGGGGCCAAACCGCCGGCATATTCCCTCGCGCGCCAATAGCGCATGATTTTGGGCAGCGGAATCTTGACGGGGCAGACTTCGGCGCAGCGTCCGCAGAAGGTCGAGGCGTTGGCATGATGGCGCGCCTCGGCGACGCCCATCAGCCCGGGATTGAGCGCCGCTCCGATGGGCCCGGTATAGGTGGCGCCGTAGGTGTGTCCCCCGACCGCGGCGTAAATTGGACAGTGATTCAAACAAGCGGCGCAGCGGATGCAGCGCAGCACCTCTTCCGCCTCGGTGCCGATCAGCCGCGTGCGCCCGTTGTCGACCAGGACGACATGGAAATTCTCGGGGCCGTCTCCGTCGGTGCCCGGTCCACTCATGACGCTGACGTAGCTGGAGATTTCCTGCCCGGTGGCGGAGCGGGTGAGCAGGCGCAGCAGTACAGCGACGTCATCCAGATCGGCGACGACCTTCTCAAGACCGGTGAGCACGATATGCGTCTTGGGCAAAAGGCGGGTGAGATCCCCATTACCCTCGTTGGTGACGAGCAACGCGGCGCCTTCGCGGGCGCTGAGGAAATTGGCGCCGGTGATGCCGGCATCGGCGGCCTCGAAGCGGGTCCGCAGCATCCGCCGCGCCTCGGCGACCAGCGCCGTGCGCTCGACCAGCGGCCGCGAGGGATCGAGTTCGAGATGGGCGGCGCGGAACGTCTCCGCCACGTCCTCCTTGTTGAGGTGGAAGGCCGGCGCGATGATGTGGCTGGGCGGCTCGTTGCGCAGCTGCACGATGTATTCGCCGAGGTCGGTTTCGACCGGAACGATGCCGTTGGCTTCCAGGAAGGGATTGAGCGCGATCTCCTCGCTCACCATCGACTTTCCCTTGGTGACGGTTTTCGCGCCCACCTTGCGCAGAATCGAGAGCACGATGTCGCGCGCTTCCTTCGCGTCGCGGGCCCAATGCACCTGGCCGCCGCGCGCGATGACGTTGCGCTCGAACGTTTCCAGAAGGGTATCGAGATGCGTCAACGCGTAGTCGCGAATCGCGCGGCCCTGCTCGCGCAACGCTTCCCAATCGCCATAGCGCGCCACGGATTCGGCCCGCTTGAGCGCAAAGTGGGTTTTGAGCCGTGCCAGCGCGAGCTTCAGGCCGTCATCGGCCAGCGCTTGATGCGCGGACTCGCGGAAACGAAGCGGATCGGCGTTCATGGCTCGCCGAGCGCCGGTTCGTCGCCCATGCTAGCTAGAATCTCGGCGACGTGCCGGACGCGCAAGCGCGCGCCGGTTCGCTCCATCCGGCCGGCGAGATGCAACAGGCACCCGAGGTCGCCGCCGGTGAGCAGGTCCGCGCCGGTCGCGGTCACATCGGCGATCTTGTCGTCGGCCATGCGCTCGGAAATGTCCGGGTACTTGACCGCGAACAAACCGCCGAAGCCGCAGCACACCTCGGGCTCCTTCAATTCAGTAATCGAGATGCCATCCACGGTCGAAAGGAGTGTGCGCGGCTCATCCTTCACGCGCATCTCGCGAAGGCTGGAGCAGGAATCGTGATAGCAAACGCGCGCCTGGCATTGCGCCTCCACGCGCTTCATTCCGGCAACGTTCACCAGAAACGAGACGAGCTCATGCGTTTTTGCGGCCAGCGCGCGGGCGCGGGGCGCATAGCGCGCATCCAGCGCCAGGATTTCCGGATAGTGCTGTCGCAGCATGCCTGCGCAGGAGCCGGAGGGCGCCACCACATAGTCGAAAGCCTCGAAGGCATTGACCACTTGGCGGGCGATGTCGGCGGCGTCTTGGTCGGCGCCGGAGTTCCAGGCCGGCTGACCGCAGCAGGTTTGCGCTTGTGGCACTTCCACATCGCAGCCGGCCGCTTCCAGCAGTTTCACGGCGGCGAATCCCACTTGCGGCCGGATCAGGTCCACGAGGCAGGTGACGAACAGTCCAACGCGGGGACGTCCGGTCATCGCGGCGCGCGCCGCGGCCGCTGCTCGACGGATTTGCCGGACTTCGGGGCGCCGCGCGGCCGCTTGATCCGCGATTTCGGCGGATTGGGAATCCCTCGGCCCAGCGCATAGGTCATCGAGCGCAGATGATTCATGAAGGTCTGGCGGTCATTGATGGTCGAAAGTTTTTCATAGGGCACCAGCTCGCCGACGCGGACATGCACCTCGCTGCCGATGCGGTCGTGCACTTCCTTGAACAGCAGCGACAGCCGCAAGGTCATGCTCAGATGGCTGGCCAGCTGGAACAGGCGGCTGTTCTGTCCCGCGAAGTAGACGGGCACGACGGGCGAGCGCGCCTGAACGATCAGCCGGCCGGTAAAGGTCTTCCAGTCGGTGTCGATGGCGCGCTTGTGCCAGAGCGTCGGCGTGGTGGAGACCCCGCCGGCGGGAAAGATGATCAGGCAGCCGCCGTTGATCAGATGATGCTTGGCCTGGGCGCGGGTCTTCAGATTGGTCTGCAGCGCTTCCGGCGTCTCGGCGAAATCGACGGGCAGCAGATAAGGTCGAATCTCTTCCGCCCGCGTCAGCACCTCGTTGGTCAGCACGCGGAAGTCCTGCCGCACCCGCGCAACCAGATGACAGATGACGATGCCATCCAGCACGCCGAAGGGATGATTGGCGACGACGACTAGCGGTCCGCTCGCCGGCAGCTTCGCCAGCATCTCTTCATTGCAGACGACTTTCAGCTCGAGCCGATCGATGGCCGAATCCCAGAAGCTCTCGTTCCGGCGCATGGCGCGGTAGTCGTCATACAGCCACTTGAGATAGGGCTGTCCGGTCACCCGCTCGATGGCGCGGATCACCAGCCGCTTGAGCCACGGATCGCCCGGCGCGGCGTAGGAGAAATTGTCGATGGCGTTGGCGGCCTCAGCCATGATTCCGCAAGTCTACAGAGGTCCGCGGCGCGATTGAATACCGCGGCCTAGGCCGGAAATCGCCGCTTTAGCCAGTCGATCATCGCCTTATTGGTCTCTTCGGGATGCTCCTGCTGGGTCCAGTGGCCGCAGGCGCGGATCAGCACTTTCTCCAGGTCGGGCACGTAGGTCTCCATTCCGTCCGCCATGGCGGGCGACAGGACTACGTCGTCCTCCGCCATGATCATCAGGGCCGGCGCTTCGACGTGCTGCTTCAGGCCCGCCGATTGCTCCCAGTTGCGGGTGAAGTTGCGATACCAGTTGATGCCGCCGGTGAAGCCGGTGCGGGTGAAAGTATCGACAAAAACCTTCATCTCCTCGGCGTTGAGCAGCGGCTCGCCCGGCCACTTCGATTCGTCGGACTGCAGCGCCTTGACCAGTTCCAGATTTCGCTCCTCCTGCGGCCGCTTCTCGAACTCCTTCGCCGTCATCGAGTTCTTGCGCATGAAGAAGCTGAAGCTCTTGCCCACGTCGCGGGCCAGGATGGCGTCCGCCTCTCCCGGCTTCTGGAAAAACACGATGTACATGTTCTCGCCGAAGCGCATGCGCATGCCCATGATGGGATCCATCGGCGCGCGCGGAAAAAATGGCGTGTTGACGCCGATCACGCCGGCGACGCGGTCCGGGTGCATCATCGGCATGTTCCAGACGACCAAACCGCCCCAATCGTGGCCGCAGAACACCGCCTTCTGGATGCCGAGCGCGTCCAGCAGCCCGACCAGATCGCCGGTCAGGTGCGTCATGTCGTAATCTTCGATCTTCTCCGGCCGCGTGGTGCGGCCGTAACCGCGCTGATCGGGCGCGATGGCGCGGTAGCCGGCGGCCGCCAGCGCCGGAAGCTGATGGCGCCAGGAATAGGCGAGTTCGGGAAACCCGTGGCACATCACCACGGGAACACCGTCCTTCGGCCCCGCTTCGTAGACGGCCATGTCGAGGCCATTGGTTTTGACCATGGTGGGTTGCGGAAAGGCGACCATTTCTCTCTCCTTTTCAAATACCGGTTGATCAGGCGGCGAGGCCCAGCTTCGCGAACATTTCGCTGCGTTCGGGTCCGAATTTCGGCGGATACCAGCCGCGCGCCTGCTTCAAGGATTTCGGCAGTGCCCAGGTTTTCAGAATTCGCGCCATGACAGCGGGGTCTCGCAGAAAAGCCGTCGGCTCGTCCAGCATGTGGAAGACGCGAGACAGGGCGCGGCTCACTTCGAGGTCGCCGCGCTGCGCCGGCATGATGCCGTCTTCCGCGAAGCTCTTCATGACGCGGGCGCGCAGGCCCGGCTTGTAGTTCGGATCGCGCTCATGCTCGGCGCGGCGGATGGCTTGCAGATCCAGCTTCGCCATGGACTCGAAATAAGGCCGGATCGTGGAGCGGACCTTGTCTTCGTAGAGCTGCGCGCGCGCCGCCGGATCGCTCGTCGCGTCCAGCGCTTCGCGCAGCAGATGTCCTTCCACCACGCCGGAGGCGCAGCCGCGGCCGTAGAGAGGGTTGGTGCGGATGGCGGCATCGCCAAGCGCGAAGAAGCCAACCGCTTGCGGACGCCCATCCTTCATAAAATGCCGCCACACGTTCTGCAGATTGCCCATGGCAAAAACCTGACTGACCGGCTCGGCGCGGGCCGGATTCATCCAGCGTGCCGCGCCCGGGAGCGCCATGCAGGCAGCGTCGAACACCGCCGGCTTCACGACGGCGAGCCGCAGCTCGGTCTCGATCTCCGGCGTCGCCAGGGTAACGGAGAAGTGCCGGTTGTCGGCGATGAACACGCCGTATTTGATATAGCCGAGATCGCCGCCTCCCGGCGTGCCGTCCAATGGCGGCTCTTCCTGCCCCTCGCGCAGGCGGTAGTGGCGAGTGAAATAAAGGATGCCGCAGGCACTTTCCTCTTCCTCGATCACGGCACCCTCGGCTCGCAGCCAGTCGGGAAACGCGGTGTTGCGGCCTGTTGCGTCGATGATGAGATCGGCCCGCATGTCCGCAATCGTGCCGTCGCGCTCGACCTTCAGTCCTTCGACGACGATGGTGCCGTTCTCGCGCCTTGCGATCAGTCCCCGCACGCCGGCACCAGTGATGAAGCGCACGCCCGGCAGGCGCGACGCATAGCGGCGCATCACCAACTCGAGCGTGGTGCGGCGGCTGAACAGGAGCATGAGATCTTCGTCGCCCTGCGCTGCCCGGTACTTTCCGCTCAGCGGCGGCGGCAGGCCGTCACGGAATCCGAACAGCCGGGTGCCTTCTGCGAGCAGTTCCTCCATCAGCTTCGGATGGCGGTCCCGGATCAGAGCCGTAAGTCGGCCGAGGAACGCATGGCTGTGGCGGAGCTGTGTCGCGCCTTTGCGCTCCCAACGGTAGAAGGCTTCGTCGGGCGACAGTTCCGGCGGCGGCGGATCGCGGTCGAGGATCGCGACCTCGCGCGTTCCATCGCCGAGCGCCAACGCGGCGCCCAACCCAGCGATGCCGGCGCCGGCGACGAGGACGGTTTCGCGGCCGCCGCTCATGCCGCGCTCCGAAGCCCTGCCCAGGCGAGCGCCGCCCAGCCGAGCAAAAACGCCACGCCGCCGATCGGCGTCACAAAGGCGAATGCGCGAGTGCCGGTCAGCGAGAGTGCGTAAAGCGAGCCGGAAAACAGAACGATGCCGGCGAGGAAGAATCCGGCTGAAACCTGCGCCGGAATGGCCGCCGTGCCGCGCATGGTGAAGGCGGCGAGCCCCAGCGCCAATGCGTGGTACATCTGATAGCGCGCTCCGGTCTCGAAAATCTGCATGCTATGGGCATCGAGCCGGTTCTGCAGCGCGTGCGCGGCAAACGCTCCGGCGGCTACCGCGAGAAATCCGTTCAGCGCGGCGATAAAAAGCCAGACTCTCATGCGCAGCCGCATCCGCCATGCGCGTGGCCGTGAGTCTGGTGCAGCTTCGCCAGTGCCAGCCGCGAGACTTCGGCGGTGGCTTCGAAGTCGGCCTTTGCCGCCTGCAACAGCGAGGGTTCCGCCATCAGCTCCAGCGCCGTTTGCGCCAGCGCCTTGGCACCGTCGATCACGGCGGCGTCGCCTTTGTCGGATGCGGCCCAGCGGGCGAATTCGGCGTTGTGAATGATCACCCCGGCCGGCGCCACCGCCAGCATGGGATGAATGGAGGGCACCCGGTGGCTGACATTGCCCATGTCGGTCGAGCCGGCAAAGCCCGCCGGGATGTCCTTCACGGGAAAGAACTCGCGCCCGAGCGCGCCGGCATTGCGCTCGAACACGCTGGCCAACGGCCAATTGGTCTTGAGGTCGAGATAGTCGGTGCGGCCCCAGCGAATTTCGGCGCGGCAACCGGTGGACAGCGCAGCCGCCTCGAAGCAGGCATGCACGCGCTTCTTCAGTTCGCCCAGTTCGTGAATATCGACGGCCCGTACATAGAAGCGGCAGGCGGCCTGCTCCGGCACGATGTTCGCCGCCATGCCGCCTTCGGTGATGATGCCGTGGATGCGCTCGGTTTGCTTGATGTGCTGGCGCAACTGCGCGATCGACTGATAGGCGCTGACCACGGCATCGAGCGCATTCAGCCCGCGATAGGGCATGGCAGAGGCATGCGCGGCGCGGCCGTGATAGGTCACCTCTACTTCCGAGATGGCGATGCACGGCATGGTGACGAGATTGAGGTTGGAGGGATGCATCATCATGGCGGCGTCGACGCCGTCGAAGGCGCCTTCTCCCGCAATCATCTCCTTGCCGCCGAAGCGTTCCTCCGCCGGGGTGCCGAGATAGCGCACGCGGCCGGGTAATTGAGCGCCCAGTTTCGCCAGGGCCAGCGCGGCCCCTAGGCCGGAGGTTGCGATGATGTTGTGTCCGCAGGCGTGTCCCACGCCCGGCAACGCGTCATATTCCGAGAGGATTGCGACTGTCGGGCCGGCGCTGTTGCCGAATTCGGCGACATAGGCGGTCTTGAGCCCGAACGTCTCGCGTTGGACCGGGATGTCGTGCGCCGCCACGGCCTTTGTCAGCCGCTCGGCCGCCTTGAATTCCTCCAGCGCGAGCTCCGGCTCGGCGTGAATGGCGTGGCTCAGCGAAAGCAGCTCCGGAGCCATGGCGTCGACCGCGGACGCAACGTCTTTCTTCAGGGATTCCAATGACATGGTGGATAACCGAATGGCGAGACCCGCCATCATAGACAGTCTTGCGCGGCTTTGCGAAGGTCCGCCAGGACCGAGGCAACATGACCGAATTCGTCACCGCACCTGACGGCGTGCGCATCGCCTACGACATCGCCGGCGAAGGCGCGCCGATCGTTCTCGTGCACGGCTTCGGCGCCAGCCGGGTACAGAACTGGCGCGCGCCGGGATGGTACGAAACGCTGACCGGCGCAGGCTATCGCGTGATTGCGCTCGATTGCCGCGGCCACGGCGAGAGCGACAAACCGCACGACTCCGCCCTCTACGGCGAGAGCACCATGGCGAACGACATCGCGCTGGTGACGGAAGCAGCCGGATATGGATCGGCATTCGTCATGGGCTATTCAATGGGCGGCTCGCTTGCCATCCGTCTGCTGCGTGACCAGGCTCAACGTGCTCGCGCGGCCGTCATCGGCGGGGTGGGCGGCAACTATTTCACACGCAGCAACGATTGGCGGACGGCCATCGCCGATGGCTTGGTCGCAGAAGACATCTCGAAGCTATCGCCAACGCAACGAATGTTCCGCGAGTTCGCCTCCCAGCCCGGCAAGGATGTTCGAGCGCTCGCGGCCTGCATGCGCGCGCCGCGCACGCCATTGAGGCCGGAGGAACTGGCGGCGATCAAGACGCCGGCGCTGGTGGTTTGCGGCGAAACGGACAATGTCTCGGGCCGGGCGGAGCCGCTGGCCTCGGCATTGGGAAACGCGCAGGCCGTCACGGTTCCAAAGCGAGATCACATGCTGACCGTGGGGGACAGGATTTACAAACAAGCTGTAACCGCTTTTCTCTCCGCGCAAACAATGGATTGACTGCGAGCTTGGCATTCGCTTTAGACTACAATCGGGTGCCAGAATTCCCCCGAGTTGATGGGCGGCGATCGATGAGCAGATTTGTTTGTCCGGCCGCAACGGCCGGGTTGGCCGCATTGTGGATCGGCTTTGCGACGCCAGGCTGGAGCGCGCCAGGCGCCGATGTGTTCGGTGCACTGCCGAAGGCCGGCATCGGGCGGCTGTCGCCGGATGGAAAACATCTCGCTGTCGTCCAGCCTACCAACGGCCGCGACGTCGTGGCGATCTACGATTTGACAAAGATGGATGTGCCGCCACACACGGTTGCTCTGGAGGAAGCCCGCGCGGAAAATATCCTCTGGCCGAACAACGATCGCTTGATCTGCGTCTTTCGCGCCAATTTGAAGCAGAAGTGGTCGAAGGACATCTATTCCTGGAGCCGCTCCATCAGTGTGGACGTCAACGGCGAACATGCGGCGCTGCTGATGCACGATCAGCCATTCCTGAAATTCAATCTGAGCGGTTCCATGATCGAGGACCTATCGGCGGAGGATCCCAACCACATCTACATGGCGGCCTTTCTCAGGCACGACCGGGAAGCGTCAGCCGATCTTTTCAAGGTCGACGTGACCACGGGCGATTCGGACCGAGTGCTGTTGGGAAGCCCGCAAACAAACCAATATCTGATGGACGGACACGGCCACGTGCTGGGTCAGGTCCAGCAGTATTCCGACTTGACCGACCACGTCTTCATCGCCGGCAAGGATGTGTTCTCTTTCGACGCCAAGGGTGGCCGGGGACTCGCGATCGACGGCCTGACGGCCGGGGACAATCCATCCTTTGTCGTGCGGAAAGTCAGTGCCCAGGGCACCACCGGACTCTATCCGTGGACGCCGTCCGGCGGCTATGGCGCTGCGCTCTTCGAAAATCCCAATTATGACCTGGACGATACGATTGCCGACGAACGCAGCGATCGCATCATCGGGGCCACCTATATCGATGACGCGGAGAAGGTGAAATATTTCGATCCCAACATGCAGAGAATTCAGACGTCTCTGGAGAAGGCTTTTCCCGGGCAAACGGTCAGTGTCCTGTCGAAGGACAATGCCGGAACGGAGTATGTGATCCGAACGGAGGGCCCGAGAAACCCGCCGGTGCTGTCGCTTTTCACCACCTCGAACCACCAGGTGAACATCATTCAGGAAGCCTACGATTCCCTTGCTCCTGGCGATCTCGGCGAGGTCAGACCCTATCCCTACAAGGCGCGCGACGGTCTCGACATCCACGCATATCTGACACTGCCACCCGGACGCAGTCCCCACAATCTCCCGACTGTCATCTTCCCCCACGGAGGACCCGAGGATCGAGATCGGATGTCGTTCGACTGGTGGGCGCAGTTCATGGCATCCCGTGGCTACGCGGTGTTGCAACCGAACTATCGCGGTTCCTCCGGCTACGGCTGGGATTTCGTGAAAGCCGGCGACGGCGAATGGGCCGGAAAGGTCCAGTATGACGTGCAGGACGGCATCAAGAAGCTGATCGCAGACGGCATCGCCGACCCCAAGAAAATCTGTATCGTTGGGGCAAGCTATGGCGGCTACATGGCTCTTGCGGGCGCGACCTTCTCGCCCGATCTCTACCAATGCGCCGTCAGTTATGCGGGCGTCTCCGACCTGGCGCACGACATCTATACCGGCACAACCTTCGAGTCGGAAAACGTCTCCATCTGGAAGCGCCGCATGGGCGTTGGCCTGAAAGGTAGCCCCGACTTGGATGATCAGTCGCCGGCGATGCACGCCGACCGAGTGAAGATTCCGATTCTGCTGATCCACAGCGAGAAGGACGTCACAGTCCCGATCGAACAGAGCGAGATCGAGGAGAAGGCTTTGAAGCGGGCCGGCAAGAATGTGGAATTCGTCAGGCTGGCGGGCGACGATCACTATCTCCAGCTGGCTGACGCCAGGATCCGCATGCTCAAGGAACTGGAGCGATTCCTGGCGGCGCATATCGGAAACTAGTGTCGGCGACCGAAGCGGTCAGACCGCTCGTTGCGCCTTGTCCTTTTCGTTGGCCGAGCGGATTTCGCCGCGGATTCGCTCCCAGTCCGAATCGTCGAGCCTGGAGAGCGCTGCGAAATTGCCGCCCGAGGCGAGATGCATGGCGCCGTCGATGGCGATGGTCTGGCCGGTCAAGTAGTCGCAGCCGTCCGCCATCAGAAACACCGCGAGATTGGCGAGTTCCGGCATTTCGCCGTTGCGGCCCATCGGAATGTTGCCTCCGCTCTCGCCACGATTGGCGGCTTGAGGCGACAGGCGCTCCCAGGCGCCCTTGGTGGGGAAGGGGCCCGGCGCGATGGCGTTGAGCCGGATGCCGTGCGGTCCCCATTCGGTCGCCAGGGACTTGGTCATGATATTGAGCCCCGCCTTCGACATGGCCGACGGCACGGTGAACGGGCCGCCGTTCCAGATCCAGGTGGTGAGAATGGAGATGACGCTTCCCTTGTCGCCGCCGTCGATCCAGCGCTTGCCGCAGGACAGCGTGACGTAGAAGGAACCGCGGAAGACAATGTCCGCGATGGCATTGAAGCCGCGCGGTGAGAGGTCCTTGGTGCGGCTGATGAAATTGCCCGCGGCGTTGTTGACGAGGCCCGTCAGCGGCCCGCCATCCGCCCAGATCTGGGCGACCATGTCGTCCACCGCTTCGGACACGCGGATGTCGCAGGCAATGCCCTGCACCTTGGCGCCCGTGGCTTCGGAAATGCGCTTGGCCGTCTCGTCCAGCACGGCGGCGCGCCGGCCGCAGACGTAAACCGCGGCGCCGAGTTGCGCGTAAGCTTCGGCCATGACTTCGCCCAGACCCGTGCCGCCGCCCGTGACCAGGATGCGCTTGCCCTTCAGCAAGCCGTCCTTGAACATCAGATTCATGAGCCGATCCTCGTTGCTTGATACGAATAGGGTCGGGCGTCAGCGCGCCCATTTGCGGTGCAGGCTGGCGATGACGAATTGCAGCCGGGTGCGATTCTCCCAGCTCATCTTCAGGCCTTCCAGCGCGTGCACCTCGTTCAGCGAATAGAGCAGCTCGCGCTCCGCCTGATCGGGAATCGCGCTCTCGATGAAGGTGATCAACACCAGCCGCTGGCCGGATGTGACCGGCGTGACTTCGTGCAGCGTGGTCGAGGGATAGACCACCATCGCGCCCGGCTCGCTCTTGATGGAGATCGTTTCGCTGCCGAGGTGGATGGTGAGTTCGCCCCCCTCATAGGTCGACGGATCGGCGATCCAGATGGTTCCGGAAACATCCGAACGCAAAGGGCCTGTCGGCAGCGGAATGAACGGCGCGTCGGCATGAGCGCCGTATTTCATTCCCGGCTCGTAGCGCGCCAGCAGCGGAGCGGCGATCCGCTTGGGGAAGACAAAGTTCGTGATCTGCTCGTTGCGGCCGATCGCGGCGGCGGCGATATTGGCGGCCCGCACAGCGTCCGGCTGGGAGGTATCGACCTGAAGATTGTCCTTGGCGAGGTTGTGCGGGTTCGAAGCGCGGCCCTCTACGAAGCGCACGGACTTGGCAATCTGCCGGATCTGCTCGACCTCGGCCGCTGTCAAAACGTTCTTGACGACCAGGAACATTGCCACCCGCCATCGCTTCTCCGGTCAGGCTAGCAAAAGCGGCGCTGCCTTGCACCTTGGCGACCCTGCGCTGCTATTCTCGAATCATGCAGCCCGCCGAGCGACACAGCGAGCCCACCGGCACCCTGCTTCCGCAGGTGTTTTCGGGCTGGTTCGCCTCGCGCGGCTGGCAGCCGAGGGACCACCAGCTCGCCCTGCTCGAGCACGCCTTGAAAGGCGAATCGGTCCTGCTGGTGGCGCCGACGGGCGGCGGCAAGACTCTCGCCGGTTTCCTGCCCAGCCTGATCGAGCTTTCCACCGTGCCGCGGCGGGCGCGCCGGCGGACGCTGCACACGCTCTACATCTCGCCGCTGAAGGCGCTGGCCGTCGACGTCGCCCGCAATCTCGAGATCCCGGTGACCGAGATGGGTCTGGAGGTGCGGATCGAAACCCGCAGCGGCGACACGCCGGCCTCCCGCCGCTTCCGCCAGCGCCACTCGCCGCCGGACGTCCTGCTCACCACGCCGGAGCAGTTCGCGCTTCTCCTCTCGTCGCGGGATGCACCGCGGATGTTTGAGAACGTGCGCGTCGTGGTGCTGGATGAGCTGCACGCCGCCAGCAACTCCAAGCGCGGCGATCTTCTGGCGCTGGGCCTGTCGCGGCTTCAGCGGCTCGCGCCCAAGCATCGCCGCATCGGCTTGTCCGCCACCGTCGCCGATCCGGCGCCGCTGCAGCGCTTCCTGGTGCCGCAACCGGCTGTCGGTGAAGACCGCTCCGCTCTTGTGATCGGGCGGGCGGGCGCCAAACCGGAGGTCTCGATCCTGGCCTCGGACGCCTACGTGCCCTGGGCAGGCCATCTCGCGCGTCACACGATGCCGGAGGTGATGAAGGCCATCCGCGAGGCCACCACCACGCTCGTCTTCGTCAACACCCGCTCGCAGGCCGAGCGGACCTTCCAGGACCTGTGGCGGGTGAACGAAGACAACCTCGCCATCGCGCTGCATCATGGGTCGTTGGCGCCCGAGCAGCGCCGCAAGGTCGAAGCGGCGATGACCAAGGGCAGGCTCCGCGCCGTGGTTTGCACCTCAACCCTCGATCTCGGCATCGATTGGGGCGCGGTGGATCGCGTGATCTGCATCGGCGCGCCCAAGGGTGCGGCCCGGCTGGTGCAACGGATCGGGCGGGCCAATCACCGGCTGGACGAACCGTCGCGCGCCATTCTGGTGCCCGCCAATCGCTTCGAGGTGCTGGAATGCGAGGCAGCGCGCGACGCCGTGCTGGCCGGCGAGCTCGATGGCGAGCCGCCGCGCAAAGGCGGCCTCGATGTCCTGGCCCAGCATGTCCTCTGCGTCGCCTGCTCGGCGCCGTTCGACGCCGATGCTCTGTTCCGCGAAGTGAAATCGGCGTCGCCCTACCGGCAGCTCGCCCGCGAGGATTTCGACAGGATCGTCGATTTCGTGGCCACCGGCGGCTACGCGCTGAAGCGCTACGACCGCTACGCGCGGCTGCGGCGAACGCCGGAAGGGCTCTGGCGCATCGCTCACCCGAAGGTCGCCCAGCAATACCGCATGAATGTCGGGGTGATCATCGAGGATCCCATGCTGGACATCCGGCTGCAGGCCAAGGGCCGCCCGACCGGCGCCGGCGGCCGCGTGCTCGGCCGCATGGAGGAATACTTCCTCGAGCAGCTCGCGCCCGGCGATACGTTCGTGTTCGCCGGCAACGTGCTGCGCTTCGAAGGTATCCGGGAGAACGCGGCCTATGTCACGCGCACCCAGGATCCGGAAGCCGAGGTTCCGTCCTACCAAGGCGGCAAGTTCCCGCTGTCGACGTTCCTCGCCATGCGCGTACGCCAGATGTTGTCCAATCCCGAGCAGTGGAAACGCTTGCCGACGCCGGTGGGCGAATGGCTGGAAATCCAGCAATGGCGCTCGATCATCCCCGAGCCGGGCCAGTTGTTGGTTGAGACCTTTCCCCGCGGCAGCAAGGAATATCTCGTGTGCTACCCGTTCGAAGGCCGGCTGGCGCACCAGACGCTGGGGATGTTGCTGACCCGCCGGCTCGAGCGTCTCCGCATGCGGCCGCTGGGCTTCGTCGCCAACGAATACGCGCTCGCCATCTGGGGACTGCGGGACATGAGCGGCCTCGACATGGACCGGTTGTTCGACGAGGACATGCTGGGAGACGATCTCGACGCCTGGCTCGCCGAATCCGCGCTCTACAAGCGTACCTTCCGCAACTGCGCCATCATCGCGGGCCTGATTCAGCGGCGCCATCCCGGCGAGGAGAAGACGGGACGACAAGTCACATTCTCCTCCGATCTCATCTATGACGTGCTGCGCGAACACGAGCCCGATCACATCCTGCTGCGGGCGACCTATGAGGATGCCGGCAGCGGTTTGCTCGACATCGCGCGATTGAGCGACGCCTTGCAGCGGGTGAAGGGGAGGATCGTGCTCAAGAGGCTCGATCGGGTCTCGCCGCTGGCGGTGCCGGCCCTGCTGGAGATCAGCAAGGAAATGGTGGCGGGCGAGGCGCACGAGGATATTCTGCGCGAGGCGGAGGAAGCGTTGGTGGAGGAGGCGATGCGCGTTGACTGAGACTGCGATCCGGGTGAACGGCGAGACCCTGCTCCTCGACCCTGCGGGCGCGCTCTACTGGCCGTCCGAGCGTACGTTGGTGTTCGCCGATCTGCATTTCGAGAAGGGCTCTTCCTTCGCGTTCGGCGGACAACTGCTGCCGCCCTACGACACACGCTCGACGCTCAAGCGCATCATGGCGCTGGCCGATCGCCATAGGCCCTCGCGAATCATCGCGCTCGGCGACAGTTTTCACGACCGGGATGCCGCCAACAGGCTCGACGAATTCGAATGCGCGGCGCTCCGGTCGCTTGCCCAGCGCGCGGAATGGATCTGGATCGAGGGCAATCACGATCCCGCGCCGCCGGCCTGGCTCGGCGGCAGGGTCGCGTCCGAAATCGCCATCGGCGGACTTCTCTTCCGGCACGAGCCGTCCCGCGATCCGGTCGCGGGCGAAATCGCCGGCCACCTGCACCCCTGTCTCAGCGTGACGCGGCGGGGCCGCAGCCTGCGCCGCCGCTGCTTCGTCTCGGACGGCCGTCGCATGGTGCTGCCGGCTTTCGGCGCCTATGCCGGCGGTCTCGATGCGCGCGAGCCCGCGCTGGCCTCGCTGTTTTCCAATACCATGCTCGCCTATCTGCTGGGAGCGCGCCGCGTCTATGCCATTGCCGCTTAGCTATTGCCGCCGGAACAGGAACGACGACAGCCAGCCGAGCAGCGCCGCCATCATCACCGTCACCAGGCCGTAGGCGAACGGCCATTCATGCGCGAAGTTGTAGAGGCGACGCTCCAGCCCGGTCTGGTCGACGAAGAGCGGCGTCGTCTGGGCGCTGATCACGGTGCCGTCGCGGAACAGATAGACCTCGGCAGTGTATTCGCCCCGCGGCACGGTGGCGGGAATGGGGATGCGCGTTCGGAACAGCGAATAGCTGAGAAACTCCACGCCCGTTGGGGCCTGCGCATAGAGCCTGGCGCGGGCGCGGCTCCGGATGACGGCCTGACGAAACGGCTCGGCCTTGGACGGCGTGCGCGTGCTCACGCTCTTTGGCATCAGATTGTCGAGGCCGATCTGATAGCGCGCCAGCGTTTCCGCCGTTGCCATCTTTAGCAGCGGGCGCGTGCTGGCGACGTAGTAATAGTCCGGCATGCCATGAAGCGTGATCTGGTCGCGGTTGATCCAGATTCCGGCGACGCGAACCTTGCGCCGCACCGACATGTCGGTATCCGGTCCGCGCATGACCACGACCACGTCGCGCGGTCCGCCGCCGGCTTCCGCGGATTCGATGGCGCCGAAGACCACCATGTCCGTGCCGGCGTAGTTCGAGGTGATCTGGATCTGGTCCTGCGAAAGGCCCGAGACGAGGTCTTCGGCGCCCGCTTGTAGCGTGACGAGCAAGGCGCCGGCTAGCAGCGGAATGATGGCGCGGCTCACGGCAGACCTGTGGTGATGGAATAGACGTCGGCCGGCGTCGCCACGAGCCCATAGAGCAAGCGCGCGCCGACCGCCAGAACCAGGATCGCGAGCATGAGGCGAAGCTGCTCTCCCGGCATGCGAGCGGCCATGCGAACGCCGTATTGGGCCCCCACGACCCCACCCACGATCAGGACAAAAGCGAGCACGATATCGACTGTGATGTTGCCCACCGCTTGCAGAATGGTCGTCGTGGCGGTCACGAAAACGATCTGCACCAGCGACGTGCCCATCACGACGTTGGCGGGCATGCGCAGGAAATAGATCATCGCCGGAACGATGATGAAGCCGCCGCCGACGCCGAGAATGGCGGAGAGGATGCCGACGATGAAGCCGAGCGCGATGGGCGGAAGCACGCTGATGTAGAGCCGCGAGCGGCGAAAGCGGAGCTTCAGGGGAAGCGCATCAACCCAATTGCGCTCGATCTGCCGGGGCGGCGGGGGCGTGCCGGCTTTCGCCGCGCGCATCGCACGCAGGCTCTCGTTCAGCATCAAGCCGCCGATCGAGCCCAGCAGGACCACGTAGCCTACCGACACGGCAATATCGATCTGGCCGATGCGCCGCAGCAGCGAGAAAAGATAGACGCCGGCGAACGCACCCGCCGCGCCGCCCGCCAGCATGACGCCGGCCATCTTCAGATCGACCGCGCGCCGCCGCCACTGCGCGATGGCCCCCGACATGGACGACGCGGTGAGATGACTCGCCGTCGTGGCCACGGCCACCTCGGCCGGAATGCCGTAGAAGATGAGCAGCGGCGTCAACAGAAAACCGCCGCCCACGCCGAACATGCCGGACAGAAAGCCCACGCCTGCTCCCATGGCGAGCACGATGAGCCAGCGCACGGACATTTCGGCAATGGGAAGGTAGATTTCCATCGATCGATGCGGGGAAGGGCAACGATTCTCAGGCGGCGGTCGCGAGTGTGCGCATGCGACCGCAGCCGGTCAACCGACGAGGCCCTTTGCAGACGATGGGGAAGGCGGAATTATCCCAGCGACGGCGCGGTATTCGCAGCCGGATTCAGAGGCTGAGGCCGGAAGGACGCAGCCGCCTGTTGCGCGGCGGTGCGGTCCGCGGGGCTGAGTTGCGTGCTCAATGCATCGATGCGCGCCTTCGACTCAGTGTCGCCCTGAGATGCCGCAATGGCGTACCACTTGTAGGCATCGACCAGGCTCTGTTTCACGCCCATGCCGCGTTCGTAGAGCACGGCAAGATTGAATTGCGAGTCCGCCAGACCGTAGCCCGCGGCCTTGGCGAACCATTGTGCGGCCTGCGCGTAATCCTTGGGCTCGCCGGAGCCCTCCGCGAATGCGACCGCGAGATTGTGCATCGCCTTACGGTTTCCCTGGCGAGCGGCGAGTTCATACCAATGCGTGGCCTGCTTGGCGTCGGCGGGCACGCCGCGTCCGCGTTCGTACAGCGTACCGAGGCGATACTGGGCGACCGGCTCGCCTTGCTGCGCGGCGCGGGCCAGCCAGCGCGCGGCCTCCGCTTCGTTCACGGCAACGCCGTTGCCGTCTAGATATTTGAGGCCAAGCAGCAGTTCGCCTTTCGAATCGCCCGTGTTGGCCAGCGCGGTCAGTTTGTCGATCGGCGATTGCGCGGCCGACGGCCCAACGGGCCTCGCGCCCGCAGCAGTTTGGGTCCCTGGCGCTGCAGCGGTCTGATTCGTCGGTCTCGACGATGATTTCACCGTCGACGGCGCGCTAAGGCGCGGTGAAACAGCGCTCGGCGTGGCCGCCGAACCGGGCGCCAGCTCGTCGTCCGTGACATTCGCGTCCGGCTGAGATGTTGGGGGCACTTCCGTGACCGTCGTGGTGTCGGACTGTCCGAGACTCGGCCGCGGCTGGGCCATTTGCTGTGTCGCCGGCGGGGGAACGAAGGTGCGCGGCGCCGGGGAACTGAGGCCGCGGCTCAAGATCATTCCCGCAACGGCGGCGACCAGCGCAACCACGGCAATTGCCGCAACCAGCGCGTAGCGCGCGGAGCGGCGCTCGGGCGCAGGCGCTTCCGAGCGGCCCGGAAAAGCCCAGCTGAAGCCTCCCAGCGGTGGACGCGCGGTCTGCTCGGCCTCGGCGGCAGCCGCGCGGGCGGATCGGCGGGCGGCCGAGAGATAGGATTCCGAAGCCGCGGCACCGGCCTGCTGCGCCGCCGAGGCGGCGAAGGCATCGGCTCCAAAGGCCGGCGCGCCGGCGTAACCCGGTTCCATCCCGAAGCCAGGATCGAAAGGCGGCGGCGGTTCAAAAGGCTCGGCCACGGGCTGCGGCTGCGGAGCGGTCTCCGGGAACGGCGGCACGTCGAAAATCGGTTGGGCCGGCATGGCGGCCGCGGTCTGTTGGACGGCAGGCGCAGGGGTTGCAGCGACCTTCTCCACGGCTGCGAGGCGCGACGTTGCCTCCTTGACCGTCGTCTGCAGGTCCGCGACCACTTCGCGATTGCGCTTGTCCGCGGCCTCGATCCGCGTGGCGAGATCCCGCAAAGTCTCCTCCACGGTTCCGGCCGTGCCGAGACTGCTGCGCTCGGTATGTTCAAGCCGCCCGAGGAGATCGGAGAGCGCATGCTCGATGCCCCTGAGGCGGCGGTCGAGTGCGCCTTCGTCCTTGCGCGCTTCCACCTTGGCGACGTTCTCTTCCAGCCGCGCCATGGCTCCGGCGGTCTGGGCTTCGCTGCCCGAGATGCGGCTGCTCAACCGCTCGAGCGCGTCGCTCAACTGGGAGAGTGTCGCCGACTGCCGCTGAACTTCGGCCTCGCCGACTTCTTTGGCGGCGCGAACCCTCTCGACGTTTTCCAACGTCCGATCCAGCGCCGTGGCGCTCGAATAGGCCGTGCGCTCCACCACGCGAATGCGCTCGTCCAGAGTCGCGATGTGCTGCTCGAGCGTGCGCGACACGTCTTGCGTCTCCGTGCGCGCTTCGGCGAGCTTGCCGGCCACGGATTCCACGTTGCCGGCGAGGGAGGCGATCTGCGAGGCGGATTGGTTGGCGGTCTGCGCGATCTGATCGGCAACGCGCGACAGACCCTGGTGCAGTCCCTTCACGGCGTCCTTCAGGCTTTCGGTCGCGCCGCTGCTCTCGAGTCGGGAAAGGCGGTCCGACAGGCTGACCACATGCGCGCCCAACTGGTCGAAGGCCTGGGCCTGCTCGCGCGCCGCGATATTGATTTCCGTCGCGGCCTTGCTCATGGCGCGGGTGTTCTCGGATTGGTTTCGCTCCGCCGTCTCAAGGCGCCGGGCGACCAGCTTCAGTTGCTCCTCGATGCGTTTCGCCGCGCTCTGCGCCTCGTTCTCGCTGCGCGAGACATGGGCCAGCATCTCTTCGGTTTCGCGGGTATCGGCCGGCGGCGGAGGGATGCTGGCGCGGGCCGCTTCGACCACGCCAGTGCGCCAGGCTGCGCGCTCCGCTTCGGGCACGGTCCCGGAATCGGTGAAGCTGCGGAGGATCCGGCGGGTGAGCCACTCGCCGACGGACAGTCCCTCGCGGCGGGCAGCGGCACGGGCCGCTTCTCGCGCCTCGGGAGGAATACCGGCCACGTTCCAGGGGAGATCAGGCTGCATTTCGAATCGCCACTCGCCGCGCCCTCAAGCTAAGGTACCGGCGTCCAGATAGTGTGTAAAGAAACCGCACCCGTCCCAGCCCTTGTTGTGCCGGCGTGGGCCATTTCTCGGGGACCATAGTTGACGAGGACAGTTAAATTGGCGTTAGCGGACGCCCGCCCTGGAAAGTTCTTGGCCCAGGCGCCCGCTGAGCCAGCACCAGGCCATGCGGTAGTCGGAGACGAGCGACCACAGCGGATAGGTGAACGTCGCGGGGCGGTTCCTCTCTACAAAGAAGTGGGCGGTCCAGGCCGGTCCGTAACCCCCGATCAGCGCCACGGGCACGAACCAGGGATTGCCGGTCGCCAGCAGGCCGAGCAGGGCTGCGGTCGCGACGCCCGTCCCGGCGAAATGGATGGCGCGGGTTTCGGGCCTCGCATGCTCGCGCAGGTAGTGGGGCCAGAACTCGCCATAGGTGGCGATGCGCGCCTCAGCCGCCATCGGATTTCTCCGGTGATGCGGCATTGGGTTTGACGGCGGGTGCAGTGGCTGGAGGCGGTGGCAGCCCCATGTCGGTGGCGAACAATTCCGTCACATAGACCGTATCGCCGTTGACCGCCGCGCCGACGCCGGTCCGGTCGTAGGCGGCAAACGAGAGATTGTCGCGATGAACCGGGCTTGCGAGCCAGAGGTCGACGAAGCGGCGCGCGAAGGTCTCAACGTCCACGCCATAGTCCTTGAGATAGTGCTCGGCGGCGATGTTCTCGCCCAGCAGGCCCTGAAAGCTCGCATCCTGGTCCATGATGATGCTGGCCGAGCTCGACCCGTCCGGCGACAGATGCGCCATGTAGTTGCGATCGGCCATATCGCTGCTCTTCTGCCGCGCCACGCCGACCAGTTCGGAGTCGAGCGCCAGCGCCTTGGCCTTGGGATCGATCTTCTGCCGCTCTTCCTGGATCAGCTCGAAGATGCGGTTTTCCAGCGCCGACATCTGCGTGTGCGGATCCGGAGGCGGCACCGGCGCGCGCGGCGGTGCGGTCGCGCACCCGGCGCAGAGAAGCAGAATGAACGGCAGCGCGCGCCGCAGGCTCATGCTCAGTGCACGATCTCGAACAGACCCGCTGCGCCCATGCCGCCGCCGATGCACATCGTCACCACGCCGTATTTGGCTTTGCGGCGGCGGCCCTCGATGAGAAGGTGTCCCGTCATGCGGGCGCCCGACATGCCGTAGGGATGGCCGATGGAAATAGCGCCGCCGTCCACGTTCAGCTTCTCGTGCGGAATGCCGATGCGGTCCATGCAGTAGAGAACCTGGCTGGCGAAGGCTTCGTTGAGTTCCCACAGGTCGATGTCGTCCGGTTTGAGCCCGTGACGCTCCAGCAGGCGGGGCACCGCGAAGGCCGGGCCGATGCCCATCTCGTCCGGCTCGCAGCCGCAGACCGCGAAGCCGCGGAAGATGCCCATCGGCTTCAGGCCCTTCTTTTCCGCGACTTTGGAATCCATCACCACGCAGGCGGACGAACCGTCGGAAAACTGCGAGGCGTTGCCGGCGGTGATGTATTTGCCCTGCTTGATCTCGCGCCCGCCCTGAAACACCGGCTTCAGCGCCTGCAGGGCTTCGAGCGTCGTGTCTGGCCGGTTGCACTCGTCGTGATCGACCGTGTAATCGACCACGGATTCCGCTCCGCTCGCCTTGTCGACCTTCTTCATTTTGGTCTTGAGCGGAACGATCTCGTCCTTGAATTTCTGCGCCTGCTGCGCGGCTGCAGTCCGGCGCTGGCTTTCCAGCGCATAGGCATCCTGGCGCTCGCGGCTGATCTGGTAGCGCTCCGCGACGACTTCCGCCGTCTCGATCATCGACATCCACAGCGCGGGCTTGATCTCGAGCAGATGCTCCTCGGTGATGTTCTTGGTGTTCATGCCGCCCATCTGCACCAGCGAGATGGACTCCACCCCGGCGCCGATCGCCACCGGCGCGCCTTCGGTGATGACCAGCTGCGCTGCCGAGGCGATGGCCTGCAAGCCCGAGGAGCAGAAGCGGTTGATGGTGGTGCCGGCGGTGGTGACCGGGCAGCCCGCCCAGATGGCGGAGAGACGTCCGATGTTGAAGCCGGTCGCGCCTTCCGGATTGGCGCATCCCATATAGACGTCCTCGACCTCTTTGGGATCGAGGTCGGCCTTGGCGATGGCATGCTTGATCGCGTGGCCGCCCATGACCGCGCCATGG
The DNA here is from genome assembly GCA_036564785.1 of Rhizomicrobium sp. Taxonomy (GTDB): domain Bacteria; phylum Pseudomonadota; class Alphaproteobacteria; order Micropepsales; family Micropepsaceae; genus Rhizomicrobium. Next base: position 32,331 of record DATCOJ010000207.1, read on the forward strand.
GTCATGTTGAAGCCGCCGCGCATCGACTTGGCCAGCCCCGTCCGCGCGGTTGAAACGATGACAGCTTCCCTCATGGCCGGCCTCCAACAGTCTCTGGCATCAATCTAACGTGGCAGGAGAAACAGCGAAAGTCCACGCAATTGCCTTCAAATAGGGCGCAAAAGCCGCAAGGATTTCGAATGATTGCTTCAATCTTCGAGCAGAGATTGATGAGGCCGGGCTGGGAGTTGATGAAGGCGAGCTGCCAGTAGCGTCAATCTACCAAATCGGGAGGCCTGTCATGTCGCGATCTATGCAAATAACCATTGGCATCGCGCTCTTGCTCGTATCCGTGGATACCGGACCAGCCGTGGCGCTGCCCCTCACGAACTCGCATATTTACGTCGGAGATGGCAGCAACAACGCTGCGGACGTTCCGATGAGCGGAGATAGCTCGATTGACAACACCGGTAAGGTCACCGTGTCGAATGGACACGTGACGCCTACTGGTGGAAATACGACGCGAACGCTCACCGATCTCGTCGCTGAAGTGCAAGACGTCACCTCCTACGGCGCTGCGTGCAACCTCGTCTACGGATCTGGACCAGCGACCCTCAACGGAACCACATCAGCAACGCTGGCCGACAACATACCAGCGAGCGCGATAGGGCAGCAAATCTCCTTCGTGGGCCCCGGCGCAACCTTCAACACGACAATTGCGAACGCGAATGGAACGACTGCGGTAACCCTTGGCTCTGCGCCGGGTTTCAGCCACACCTCTCTGGTACGCGAAGGGAGCCAATATTGTGAACGCCGGGTCTGGCTATGCGAAGGGCGACACGCCTACCGCGGATGACGGCACCCAACTTATTGTGGTCCAAGCCTCCTCGGGAGCGCCATGGTGGCGTCGTCAGCAACGACATCCAGTGTGACGTTCGTCGCCCTAGCCGGCTCAATGATAGGGGGTGACAAAATATCGTTCCGTTGCAGCAGCTATTGAAAGCTCTCAGGCGAACGCATCACCTTCATAGGCCCAGTGCATGAGGTCGTTCTCCTTAAGGTAGTCGAAGACGTCGCCCGAGTTGGCGAATCGACCAGCAATATCCGACGCGCCCCGTGATCGCACTCGGCTGCCCTCGAGCGGCGGCGTGGGTCCCTGCGCTCCCAGGAAAAACAGCAGCTGTTCAAGACGGAGTTCGCTGTCCAATTCGTCGTTTCGTATCAGGAAGTATGGCTGACGACGCTCATTCAGCGTCGCAAGGGTCTTTCGGTAGAAGCCAACATAGCCAGCCGTGCTTTTCCTGAAATCAGCCGGATCGAATGTGAGCTTTGGCCGCTCCGGTGTAGCATTCCAAGTCTTTGTCTCACGAGAGGCCAGCAAGGATGCATATCGCGCCAGGGCATTCGCCCTGTAGAGAAGTATCTTTGTTACCCCGTTGTCTGCTAGCACGCACGCCATGACTGGTGGGGCGTGTTTGCTGAGCATCTTGAATCCGACGATCGGCTTTTTGGTCTCTCTGCTGTAGATTTGCTCAAGCGCTTTGATCGGATCGGAACGCGTCAGTCCTGCAACGTCGTGCAGAAGAGTTGCTTTCTCCACCTTGCGTCGACCCACGCCTTCCGGAACGGCGGAGTGATTCGACAACAACTCGCCAAAACATCTGACTTCTTCGTGTCGCGACAAATACTCCCGCAGATGGGACGATCCCGTTCGCGACGCGGCAAGGATGACAAAACGCTTTGTTGGCATCTAGAAAGCGTTACATGTTCCGCCATGCATTTCCAGTCAGATATAGGCGCCGTGATCGACCCATTCCGGCGCGGCAAGCGCGCGCGAGCGATGAGAGATCATCTGGTCGTGGAGATGGCGGATGGTGGTGCTTCCGGTTTTCACGAACAGGAAGGGAAAAAGGCCGTGCATCATGCAGGCGCAGCCGGCGACGATCATGCGGCTGCCGAACGAGAACGCCGAACCCATATGCTGGCCGTAGGATTCCCCCACGGAGTTGGGATGCTTCACGAAGAGATTGGCCAGTTCGTCCATGGCGAATCGGTCCTTGCGTTGCAGTCGCAGAATGCGCGCTGACGGTGGAAAATTCATTAGCGAACGTCCTTGAACTTGGGTCAAATATAGAATAATATTCTATCAGAAACGAAAATGGTAGCAATAGCATTCTGGACGATTTCGACCGCAAGCTTCTCACGCTCCTGCAGCAGGACGCCACGCTCTCCATTGCCGAACTGGCGGAGCGGATTGGCCTGACGACGACGCCGTGCTGGAAACGGCTCAAGAGGCTCGAGGACGAGGGCTATATCGAAAAGCGTGTGGCTTTGCTCAATCGGGCCAAGGTCGGCCTGCCGGTCACCGTTTTTGTCAGCATCCGCACCAGCCAGCACGACGAAGCCTGGCTCGCGGATTTCGCCAAAGCCACGGCGGCCATGCCGGAAATCGTTGAGCTCTACCGGATGAGCGGTGAGGTCGACTACCTCATGAAGGTCATCGTTCCCGACATCGAGGGCTACGACCGCTTCTACAAAAGGCTGATCCGCGCCGCCCGGCTGTCCGACGTTTCCTCAACCTTCGCCATGGAGCAGATCAAATACTCGACCGAGGTGCCGCTGCCGGCCGGCTAGGCACGGGGCGAGACGCACGCGCCTTTTCCCGGACCGCATAGCGCGCGGTAACGGCGATCGCGACGGCCAAGGCACCCAGCCCGATCGCGAGGTCGAGCGTCAGGGACAATTGACGGCTGAACGTCGTTGCCGCATCGGCAGCAGCCATGACCGCGAAAGCCAAGGCCCAGAGCGACGAGACGGTGTAGTTCATCCGCCTGAAGGCCGGTGTGGTCCAGCGCTCCTTGGCAGACTGTTCCCGTGCATAGGGCAGCGTGAACGGTTTGCGCAGCACGAGGGAAGCGAGCGCCAGCGACAGGAATCCGCCGTCGACAATCAGCCGGATCGTTTGCGTCGCGATGCCCGGCGCCAGGAAACCCGCATAAAGCGCGAGCAATCCAAACAGGGCCGTGCCGAATGCATCCAGCGGCCGCAGCGTCCGGTAATGCACGAAGTCTCGAATGCCGACGGCAAACGCCGCCGCGAATGCCGCCCATAGCGCAAGATCGACGGACAGATTCGACAGCAGAGCGAAGGCGATGAAGGGCGACAGGCCGGCGAGAATGTTCATGCTGGCTCCATCGCTTCAGCGCCGAGCTCAATCATCGGACGTGGGGCGAGACGGACCCTCGACTAGTGCGCCGGATTCTGCTTCGCCTGCGCGTAAATCGCCCACAGCTTTGCGGTCTTGCTCACGGCTGGCGTCCCGCTGATCCCGTTGAAGGTCTGGACCGCCTCGGCGTACTTGGCTTGCGCCACCTGCGCCATCCCGACGAGCAATTGCGCCTCGCCCGGATATTTGCCGCCGCCCTTCTGGGCGGCCTCGCCGGCGAGCCGCTCGGCATCGGCATAGCGGCCGTAGCCGTAGAGCCCTTCCGCGACGTTCAGCGCGACCGCACCGCCGCTCTTGTTCGCCGCTGCAATTTCGGCATTGAGCGAGCCCTGTTCCTTCGCCGAGCTGGACCGCGCGGTGGCAAGGTCCGCGCCTCCCACTCCGGCCGATTGCAGAATGCTGACGGCATCGCCGTAGTAGCGCAGCTGCAGGGCCAGCTTTCCGGCGAGCCCGGCAGCGTCCGGTTTCAGCGAGTGGGTGACGAATTCCAAACGGTAGAGATCCATCGCGATCGCGTCGTTCATCCCCTTGGTGCCGAAATTGTATTCGATGAGGCGCGACCAGGCGTCCGGCGAATTCGACTGTGCGACGATGTTTTCCAGCGTCTGCTCCGCAGCCTCCGGATTGGCCTTGGCCTGTGAGTTCATCTGGATTTCGAGCGCGGCCTGCTGCGGCGGCTTGCCCGCCGCCTTCGCTGCCTCGATCGACTTCTGCGCGTACTGCGTCGCGCGCGCCGTATCCTTGGTGTTGTAGTAGGCGATCGCCATGTTGGCGAGTGCTGCATCGTCGAGCGGCCCGAAGCCTTCCAGCTGCGTGCCGTACTGGATCATGGCCGGATAATTGTTCGCTTGCCCTTCGAGGATAAACGCATTGTGCACCAGTTCCTTCTTGTCCTCGGGCGGCATCGAAGGCGAGGCAAGGGCTGCTTCGGTCGCGGTGCGCGCCGTTGCGTAATCCTTCAGATTGATCGCGACGATCGCCAGGAATTTGTTGATGATGTAGTCGTCATAGGGCGTCCGGCCGGAAACCGCTTGCGCCTCCTTGATCTTTGCCAAGGCTGTCTGCCAGTCGTTGGTCTGCGCCGCTTTCTGTGCATCCGAGAGCGGAACGCTCACATCCTTGCTCACCTTGTCGGCTGCGGATGCTGCCGGACAAAAGACCGCGAGTCCTGCGATCGGTAGAGCCGAAATCAGGGATGCGGCGAACGCCGCCCGAACGAATTTCCTGAACATTTCTTGCCTCGCGTTGATGGCTCGGGCCGCAAACAGCCACGGACCCGGCCGGAGTTCAAGTGCCAGTCTAATGCGGCCATTCCGAGGATTCCATCTGGGCACCGGGCCTCCGGCGCCATCCCATGGGCGCTCTCTTGACTGCGGCCAAGAAGCCAACAATGTCAGCGGCATGGCTGACGCGACAGAGCTTCCACCCGGGGCTGAGGACATTTCGGTCAGCGGATTCAACCGCTTCATCGGCCCCCTGTACCGGCTCTCCGACCATGCCGCCGGCGAGCGCCGCTACCGCTTTACGGTCGGCGAGAAGCACATGAATGCCGCCGGTTCCGCGCATGGCGGGATGCTGATGGCGTTTCTGGACATTTCGATGAGCCGCACCTCGCGGCTGGAAACCGGCGCATCGACTTGCAGCACGGTTTCGCTCGCCTGCGACTTCCTTGCACCCGGCAGGCTGGGCGACGCGATCGAGTCGCGCGTTCGGGTGACGCGGCGCTCGCGCACGATGGTCTTCATGTCGGCGGAAGCCTGGGCGGGCGATCGGCTTCTCATCACGGCGCAGGGCGTCTGGAAGGTGGGATGATGCAACCCCCGGAGGGTTTCACGCCAACCGATCTGATCGATCCCTTCGAAGTGCATCTGGGACCGATTTACGAAAGACCCGAGAGCACCGGGCGAAGGTTTCTGCTGATTGCCGATGAGCGGCATGTAAACGGGCGGGGCGTGGTCCACGGCGGAATGCTGATGACGTTCGCCGATCTTGCATTCGGACAGGCGGCCTGGGACGCGACCGGCAGAGCTTCCGTCGCCACCGTCAGCATGCAGTCGCAGTTCCTGAAGCCGGCGCGCGCCGGCGACCGCATCGAGGTGACGCCGGAACTGGTGCGCAGGACGCGTTCGCTGCTGTTTCTGCGGGGCGATTTTTTGGTCGGCGACGAGGCGATCTATTCCGCCACCAGTGTCTGGAAGCTGCTTGGCCGCGACTAGCCCCGTAACCACTTGTTTACCATAGGCTGCGACGCTTTCTCCCTTCGAACAGGGGAGCGGGCGATGCGTCAGGCGCGGGCAGCCGAACTCGTGCTCGGTGCTGTGCAACTGGGCCTGGCCTATGGCGCCGCCAATCGGACCGGCAAGCCGTCCCGGGCCGCCGCGGTCAGGCTCGTGCACCGCGCCGCGGACGCGGGCATCTCCAAATTCGACACCGCACGCGCCTATGGCGACAGCGAGGAGAGGCTGGGAGAGGCCCTGCGAAGCCGCAAGACTCTGCGCGCCATCACCAAGCTCAGCCCGCTCGCAGATCTTCCGCGCGATGCCTCGCGCGAAACCGTGCGTCAGGCGGTCGATCGCAGCATCGCCGACTCCCTTGCCGCGTTGAAGCGCGAGCGCCTGGATTGTCTGCTGCTGCATCGCGCCGAACACATGACGGCGTTCGGCGGTGCAGTCTGGGAGCGGCTGATCGAGCTCCTCGAGGACGGAACGCTGATGGCTCTGGGTGTCTCCGTTCAATCGCCGGAGGAAGCCATTCAGGCGCTCGAACGTCCCGATGTCCGGCACCTTCAATTGCCCTTCAATCTGCTCGATTGGCGCTGGCGCGAGTCCGCTGCGCTGGAGCGGATCGCAGCGCGCCCGAACGTCACCATTCACGCCCGCAGCATCTTCCTGCAGGGCCTGCTGGCGTCCGACGATCCTAAGATCTGGCCGAGAATCGATGGCGTCGATGCGGCACCGCTCATTGCCACTATTGAATCGTTGGCGCGCGAGTTCGGCCGCCAGAGTTCCGCCGATCTCTGTCTCGCTTATGCGCGCGCCCAGCCCTGGATCGACGGCGTCGTCGTCGGCATGGAAACCGAAGACCAGCTTGAAACCAATTTGAACCTCGCCGTCCGTCCGCCTCTGGCGCCGGAGGAATGCCTGGAGCTCGAGGCCCGCCTGCCGCGCGTGCCGCTGCAGCTCCTCGATCCGGCGCAATGGCCGCGCGGCGCCTAGGACCAATGACTCCCGCCGGCGCAACATCCTCCTCGCTGTTTCGGCTCGACGGGCGCATCGCGTTCGTCTCCGGTGCCGCGGGACATTTGGGCCGCGCCATGGCGACCGCACTGGCCGAGGCCGGCGCGCAAGTGATCCTCAACGGCCGCAACGAGGCGCGCCTCAGGGACTTGCAAGGTACGCTGACGGCTGCCGGCTGGTCCGCCGAAATTGCGGTCTTCGATATCGCCGACTTTCCCCGCGTTCGTGCGTTCTTCTCCAGCCTGCCTCGGCTGGACGTGATGGTTAACAACGCAATCGATATGACGGCTGCAGCCTTCGACGCGGTCGAGCCGGATGCCTTCGACGCCACCTATCGGAGCGCGGTGACGGGCCCCTTTGAAGCGGTACGTGCCGCGCGCGGGGCCTTGCGGTCGGCAGCTGCTCAAGCGGGCGAGGCGAGCGTGATCAACATCGCTTCGATGTATGGTGCCGTGGCGCCCGACTCCCGCATCTATTCGGATGCCAGGCAGGCCAGCCCGTTTCACTACGGACCGGCCAAGGCGGCGCTGCTCCAGCTCACCCGTCATCTCGCGGCGGAGCTGGGGCCGGAGCGCATCCGCGTCAATGCCCTGGTGCCGGGACCGTTTCCGCGGCCCGAAGTCCAGGCGGGTGATCCCGCCTTCGCCGCTCGCCTGGCGTCGAAAACCATGTTGGGACGGATCGGCCGCGCCGAAGAGATTGCCGGCCCGCTCCTCTTTCTGGCCTCACCGGCCTCCGCCTTCGTCACCGGCGCGGCCATCGCCGTCGATGGCGGATGGACCGCCTGGTGAGATAGAAGGGAGGCGGGGTTTATGAACATGGCGTTCCTTTCCTCCTTTCGCGCCGACCGCGACACGGTCTATCCGGAGTCGCTGCGCCAACGATTGCGGAATTTCTCCCTGCTGACCGACGTCGGCGAGGCGGCGCTCAAGCGCCTGCTCGCGGAAGCCAACTGGTTCGGCCTTCCCGGCGGCACGCTGCTGCAGCGCGACGGCGAGAATTCGCGCGCCCTGTTTCTGGTGGTGACGGGATGCCTCGGCGTTTTCGTGGAGGATGAGCACGGCGGCAAGCGCCTCGTCGCGCATGTTCAGGCGGGCGAGACGGTGGGAGAAATGTCGCTCATCTCCGGCGAGCCGCATTCCGCGCAACTTGTCGCCTTGCGCGACACGGAGCTTCTGCGGGTCAGCCCGCAAGCTTTCGATTCGCTCATCGCGCGCCATCCGCGCGTCATGTTCAACCTGATGCGCGTGCTGATCCGCCGTCTGAACGAGACCACGCACCAGCCGGTCGACCGCTCACGACCGAAGACTTTCGCCATCGTGCCGCTGCAGGACGGCTTGGGCGATGAGCCCATCGCGCGGCGCCTCGCCGCGTCGCTGGTGGAAATGGGATCGAGGGCCGCAGTGCTCGATTCGAATTCTGCCGAGCAATCCGCGGAATGGTTCAACAGCTTCGAGGCGGCGCACGATATCGTGTTCTACCGCGGCGACGCGCCCGACAGCGCCTGGAGCCAATTATGCCTGCGCCAATCGGACCGGGTGCTGCTGCTGGCGCGCGCCGACCGGCCGCTGCCGCTCAAGCCGCTGGAGATGCCGGCGTTCAAGGAACGCGCCACGGGATTGCCGGAACTGTTGCTGCTGCATCCGACGAACCGCAGCCAGGGATTGCCCGAGCATTTCGCGCTGCGCAGCGGGTTGTTCGAATCGCACCACCATGTGCGTGCCGGCGCCACAGAGGACATCCGCCGTCTCGCCCGCTTTATTGCCGGCCGCGCCATCGGCGTCGTGCTTGCCGGCGGCGGCGCGCGCGGCTTTGCGCATATCGGCATCCTCAAGGCGCTGACGGAAGCCGGCGTGCCCTTCGATCGTCTGGGCGGCACCAGCATGGGAGCAGTAATCGCCGCCGGGCTCGCGCTGGAGTGGAGCATCGAGGAATTGACCGAGCGGATGCGGAATGCCTTCGTCAAGGAGAATCCGCTTTCCGATTACACGCTCCCGCTGATCGGCTTGGTGCGCGGCAAGAAGGTCACCAACCTGCTGCGGGAGAATTTCGGCACCGGCCGCATCGAGGAGATGCCCAAGCCCTTCTTCTGCGTCTCTTCCGATCTGACCACGGGCCGCATTCACGTGCACCGCTCAGGTCCCCTGTGGCGGGCCTTGCGGGCGAGCGTGGCGCTGCCCGGAATTCTTCCGCCGGTCACCCATCACGGCCACCTGCTGGTCGATGGCGGCGTGATGAACAACCTGCCGGTGGATGTCATGGCCCAGCAGGCGCGCGGGCCCATCATCGCCTCGGACGTCACTGGCGAGCTCGATCTGCGCGTCACCGACGAGCGCTACGGCGAGCGGCCGGTGTGGTGGCTGCTGTGGCAGCGCATGCGCGGCACGCCTTCGATCGTGTCTATTCTCATGCGCTCGGGCACCGTCGGCTCGGAGGCGCAGCGCCGGCTGGTGCGCGAGCAGGCGGACTTTTTATTCGAACCGCCGTTGGAGGACGTGGGCCTGCGCGACTGGAAGAAGTTCGATCGCGCCATCGCCGAAGGCTATGCCCACGCCAACACCATGATCGAAAAGCACGGCGTGCCGCTGACCGAAATATGGACGGAAGGCCCCGCCGTCGCCATTCCGCACCACGAGAAGGTGGCTTAAGTCCCCAGCCCCTTGCGCAGCGGCAGCAGATCGCCGAATTTCGGCGGGCGCTTCTCCTGCCTGGCGACGAAGCTTTCGCGCATGTCGATCTCCGGGTTGTACATGCCCGCCTGCCAGGTGGCGATGTAGTCGAGACCGTCGGCGATGGAATGATCGCGCGCATAGTTGATCATCACTTTCGAGCCGTGCACCGCGAGCGGCGATTTCTCGGCGATGTCCTTCGCCACGTCCATCACGTGGCTCAGCATCTCGGCTTGGGTGGGAAAGATCTCGTTGATCAATCCAACGTCCAGCGCCTTTCTCGCCGGCAGGCGCCGGCCGGTATAGGCGAGCTCGCGCACCACGCCTTCCGGCATCAGGTGGCACAGCCGCGGAAAGGTGCCCACGTCCGCCGTCATGCCGATGTTGATCTCCTGGATGACGAAGAACGCGTCCTCCGTGGCATAGCGGCAATCGCAGGCCGAGGCGAAATCCACGGCCCCGCCCACGCAGCCGCCTTGAATGGCGATCAGCACCGGCACCCGCGCGCGCTCCAGCACGCTGAAAGTCTCCTGGATGTCGAGCACGCTCAGCCGCAGATTGGCCCGCACCCGCCCGCGCTCCTCCTTCGAAGCGGCGGCCGAAGTGCCGGCGCTCGCGCCGCTGGTGAAGACGGAGAGGTCCATGCCCCCGGAAAAATGCTTGCCGGTGGAAGAGAACACGATCACCCGGGCTTTGGCATTGGCGTCGATGTCCTTCACGATTTCCGGCAGCTCGCGCCAGAACTCCGGCACCATGGTGTTGAGCTCTTCGCCGCGCTTGAGCTGGACATGGGCGATGTTGCCGGCGATTTCGACGTTGAAGCAGCGATAGGTCATGGCGGGACTCCGGAGAGATCGGTTCGCCAGGCTTTTAGCACGCCGGCGAGGCTATCGGGAGGCTTGCCGGAAACGCCCGGTTCGGGGCTTACTCTGACAAAGCCATCGCGAGGCCGCGCCATGCCCATCATCTATGACGAGATCATGCAGCTCAAATCTACCGGGGATGAGTTCAGCTATGGCGATCGGGAAACCATGCTCTATGCCTTGGGGGTCGGCTTCATGCGCGATCCGCTGAACGAGGCCGAACTGCCATTCGTCTACGAGAACGGCTTGCGCACGGTTCCCACCATGGCGACGGTGATCACGGCCGGCCAGTCGATGATCGGCCGCTCGGGCGTCAATTTCCTCATGGTGGTGCATGGCGAGCAGCGCCTTACCGTGCACAAGCCGCTGCCGCCCTATGCCGACATCGTTGCCGATGATCGCGTGGTCGGCGCCTTCGATAAGGGGAAGGACAAAGGTGCGCTGATCGTCACCGAAAAAATCATCCGCGAGAAGAAATCCGGCGACACGCTTTGCACGCTCAGCTCCACCACCTTCGCCCGCGGCGACGGCGGTTTCGGCGGCCCGAAGGAAGGCGCGCCGGAGCCGCATCCGCTTCCCACGCGCAAGCCGGATCTGATCCACGAAGCGGACACTCGTTCCGATCAGGCTTTTCTCTATGCGCTGTCGGGCGATCGCAATCCGCTGCACCGCGACCCCAGAGTGGCGCAGATGGCCGGCTTTCCACGCCCGATCCTGCACGGGTTGTGCACCTACGGCACCGCCTGCCGTTCGGTGATCTCCACCGTCTGCAACTACGATCCGACCAAGATCGTGGGCTTCGATGTCCGCTTTTCCGCGCCGGTCTTTCCCGGCGAAACCATCGTGACGGAAATGTGGGTGGATGGCGCCATCGTCTCCTTCCGCTCGCGGCTCAAGGAGCGCGAAGTCGTCTGCCTCAACAACGGCAAGTGCACGCTTGGCTGACGATCTGCTGGAGACGGCCAGGGCGCTGCTGGAAAGCGGCCGTGTCGCGGAGGCCGCCGACCTTCTCCAGTCGCTCGTTGCGGACGGACGCGGCGGCTTGCAGGCGCGGCTGACGCTGGCGCGCGCGCTGTCCCAGTCCGGCGAAACGGATCGCGCGGTCGAACTCGCACGCGAAACCACGCAGCTCCATCCCGACGTGCCGCAGGCGGCTCTCGGCTTCGGCGAAGCGATGCTGAGGGCCGGCCGGCTGCCGCTGGCGATCGCGGAGATTCAGCGCGCGCTGCGCCTCGATCCCGATCTCGCGGAAGCGCGCTACCTGCTGGGCCGTGCCTGGCTCGAAGCCGGCGAGGCGCAGAAGGCGCTGGATGCCTTTGCGGCGTTGCGTGAGGAAGCCTTCTTCGAATTGCCGGAGAGGATTGTCGAGGCGCATGCCATGCGGGCCGCGCCGCGGGCCGATGCGCGCTATGTGCGCCATCTCTTCGATCAATTCTCCGCCGACTACGACGTGCGCATGCGGAGCCAGCTGCACTATGCCGCCCCGGAGTTTCTGCGCCAGCTCGCCGATCTCGTGCTGCCGCACAAGACTGCGCTGAAGATTCTCGATCTCGGTTGCGGCACCGGTCTGTCCGGCGTGGCCTTTGCCGACCTTGCCGCGCGCCTGGACGGAATCGATTTGAGCCCGGCCATGGTGGCACTGGCACGCGCGCGCCGGATTTATGGCGAGCTCTCGGTGGGCGATATCGAAGCCGAGCTCGGCGCGACTCGTGAGCGTTACGATCTGCTGCTCGCCGCCGACACGCTCGTCTATCTCGGCGATCTTCGTCGCCTGTTCGCCGCCGCCTTTGAAGCGCTGGCGCCGGGCGGCCACTTCCTGTTCACCGTCGAGAACGCGGAGGGCGGCGCTTTCGAACTCGGGCCCAAGCGCCGCTGGCGTCATTCGGAGCATTACCTGCGCGGCACTGCGGCGCGGACGGGCTTCGAGGTCGCCGGCCTCATTGCCTGTTCGCCGCGAACCGAGGCGGGAGAGCCGGTTCGCGGATTGGCGGTCGCGCTGCGCAAGCCGGATTGATCTGCACTGCGCGCGTGCCACGCACGCGAAGTTTCGGGATGCGCCGGGCAAACGGGCAACTATGATGCGCCATTGCCGTGGAGAGCCGCCATGCCGATGAAAATTGGAATCCTCGTTTTCGACGACGCCGAGGAACTCGACTTCGTGGGACCATGGGAAGCGTTCACCATGACCAACGAGGTGTTCGAGCGCCAAGGCAAGGAGCGGCCGCACGAGGTGTTTCTGGTGGCCGAGTCCGAATCCGCCGTGCGCTGCGCCAAGGGGATGCGCGTTCTCCCGGATCGGACCGTCGGCCAATGCGAAGAACTCGACATCCTGCTGATTCCGGGCGGGCAGGGGACGCGGCGGGAGGCCAAGAACGAGGCGCTGCTCGGCTGGATCGCGCGGATCGCTCCAGGCTGCACTTGGATCACAAGTGTGTGTACCGGCGCGCTGCTGCTGACGGCCGCCGGTCCGGCCAAGGGCAAGCGCGTCACCACGCACTGGGCCTTTGTCGAGACTCTGCGTGCCCGCGGCGAGGCGAGCGAGGTGCTCGAGCATGTCCGCTACGTCCGCGACGGCAATGTGGTGACGGCGGCCGGCGTCTCCGCCGGCATCGACATGGCCCTCTGGCTGGTGGGGCAGCTGCATGATCCGGCGACCGCGCGCATGGTCCAGCGCGCCATGGAATACGATCCCGCGCCGCCTTACGCCGCCGAGGTCTAGCCGCCTTTGTCCGGCCGCCAAGATGTGCTTTGATCCTCGCGACGGGATCAATCGGCAGGAGTTTTCATGATCGGCAAGGTATGCGCGGCTGCGGCCGCTTTGGTGTTTTCAGCGGGCACCGCCTGGGCGGCGCAGAGTTGCAGCGAACCGATCCCACCCGTGGCCGTCGACGGCTTGACGGCGACCCAGCAGCAGATCCAGGACGCCATCGCGGACTTCAAGGCCTTTCAAGCCGCCTCCGACGATTTCCAGAGTTGCATTATCCTGAAGCTGAAAGAGCAGGAGAAGGCCGCCGCCAAGGAGAAGAACCCCAAGCCGGTCGATCCTTCCGTCGTGGAGGCGGTGAACGCCAAAGTTCAGGAGAATCAGCGGTTGAAGGAAAAGGTCGGCGGCGAGCTGAATGCCGCGATCCTCAATTACAAGTCCAAGTCCAAGCACCCGAAGAGCTGAGAATTCAACGTCACCGAGACGTCTGAACGCCGCCTAGCGCCGGCGCGGCGGAACCACGTCCTTGAGAGCGTCGAAGTTTTTCCACGCGGGCTCGACGGGCTCGCGTCCTTCCTCGGGCAGATAGATGGAAGGTTGCTTCATCTCGAGATGTGGAATGTAGCGCGGGCAGTTCGGGAAGATGTCGATCGGCGTCACGCGCACCAGAAGCTGTCCGCCGGGCATCGCGGCTAGCAGCGGATCGTCGAAGCTCAGTTCGGCGCGGCCGTTTATCCGCAATCGCCCCGGCTTCTCTCCCAGGCGGATGAACAGGAGGCCGATCTGCGGATTGACGCGCAGATTGCCCAGGCTCTTGAACATCCCATTGCCGTCGTAATCCGGAAAAATCAGAAGGTCGGGCGCGGCAATCCGCACAAATCCTGGTTCGCCGCCCTTGAAGGAGCAGTCCGGCCTGCCTTCCGCGTCGGCCGTCGCGATGAAGAAGAACGGCACGCTCTCGACGAATTCCTTGTCCGAATCGGTAAAGCGATCGCGGCGAAGCTTCTCGTAGAGCCGGTCGGCCAGGGCGCGGCTTTGGAAGTGGTCCTGAAGCTCCCGGTTGCCCTCGTGATACATCTGGTTGCTCCGCGCTGGCCGCAAACTTAACCCGTTCTGCCGCGCCGGTCGACGCGCGAATCGCATAAGATCGCGCAATGGCAGTCCTTGAGCAGGCCCGCAGCGAACGCCGCGCCCGCGAGCGCAACGCCACGCGCGCAAGCATTCTGCAGGCGGCGCGCCGCCTGGCCGGGCGCGAGGGCGCGAAGACTCTCTCTCTGCGCGGCGTGGCGGCGGAAGCCGGGTTCGCGCCTGCCGCCATCTATGGCTACTTCCGCGGCAAGGATGAGTTGATGCTGGCGCTGGCGGCGGAGGATCTCTCTCGTGTCGCTCACGCCATGCGGGATGCCGCGCAGGCCAATCCGGGTGCGGGAAGGCTGGCGGCGGCCGCAGGTGCCGCGCTCGCCCTGCTGGCTGGCAGCGAGACCATCGCCGCCGCCTGGGATGCCCTGCCGCCCGAACCGGCCGACAGCGAAATCGAGCGTGTCTTCAACGGGCGGTTGATCGCGGCGTTGACCGCGCTCTCTTCGGCCTTGGGACCGGCCGCGGTCAGCCGCGAGGCGCAGGCCGACGTCGTCCTCATCGCTGCATCGCTCGCCGGCCTGGCCATGCTCAAGCGGGCCGGCCGGCTCGCGGCGCTGGGCTTTTCGGACGACGAGCTGCTCGCCCGCCTCGACCATTATTTTTCGCGCGGCTTCTGACATCGAAGGCGATTTGCGCGGGCCGCGCCGCATTGCGTACAGTCGCGCCACCGCCATTGCCTTCGCAGGAATCCGTCATGCATCCCGCCGTGATCGCAGAACAGACGCCGGACAAGCCGGCCATCGTCATGGCCGCCAGCGGCGAGACGCTGACCTATCGCGAACTGGAGGCGCGCTCCAACCAGGGCGCGCAGCTGTTCCGCAGGCTCGGCCTCAAGCCGGGCGACGGCATCGCCATCTTCATGGAAAATCATCTGCGCTATCTGGAAATTTGCTGGGCGGCCCAGCGGGCCGGCCTCTACTACACCTGCATCTCCTCGCGGCTGACTGCCGGAGAGGTCGAGTACATCGTGCGCGATTGCGGCGCCAAGCTGTTCATTGCCTCGTATAGCCTCGCCAAGATCGCGGGAGAAGTCGCCCCGGCGCTGAGCGATCTCGAACGGTTCATGGTGGGCGGAACGATCCCCGGATTCGCGAGCTACGAAGACGCTGTGGCCGAAATGCCGGCCGCGCGCATCGCCGACGAAACCGCCGGCGCCGACATGCTCTATTCCTCCGGTACCACCGGCCGTCCGAAGGGCGTCCGCGTTCCGCTTTCCGGTCTGCCCATCGATTCGCCGAGCCCGCTGATGCTGATCGTCACAGGGTTGTTCGGCATGGACCAGAACGCGATCTATCTCTCGCCTGCGCCGCTCTATCATGCCGCGCCGCTGCGCTATTGCATGGCGGTGCACCGCATCGGCGGCACCGTGGTGGTGATGGAGCATTTCGATGCCGAGGAGGCGCTGCGGCTGATCGGCAAATACCGCGCCACCGCCAGCCAGTGGGTCCCCACCATGTTCGTGCGCATGCTGAAGCTGCCGGACGAGGTGCGGGCCGGATACGACGTCTCCTCGATGAAGACGGCCATCCATGCCGCCGCGCCATGCCCCATCGACGTCAAGCGCCGGATGATCGAATGGTGGGGGCCGGTGCTGCACGAATACTACGCCGGCACCGAAGGCAACGGCTTCTGCTACGTCAACAGCGGCGATTGGCTCGCCCGTCCCGGCACCGTGGGCAAATCGCTGCTGGGTGAAATCCACATCTGCGACGACGAAGGCAACGAACTGCCCGTCGGCGAGGAAGGCGTGATCTATTTCGGCGGCGGCGCGCAGTTCCAATACCACAACGACGAGAAGAAGACGCGCGACTCGCGCCATCCCGGCCATCCCGAATGGTCGACCCTGGGCGACGTCGGCAAGCTCGACGCGGACGGCTATCTCTATCTCACCGACCGCAAGGCCTTCATGATCATCTCCGGCGGCGTCAACATCTATCCGCAGGAAGCCGAGAACGTGCTGATCTCCCATCCCGATGTCGCCGACGTCGCCGTGATCGGCGTGCCCAACGAGGAGTTCGGCGAGGAAGTGAAGGCCGTTGTGCAGCCCATCGACTGGGATCGCGCCGGACCGGCGCTGGCGGACGACCTCATCGCCTATTGCCGTGCGCAGCTCTCGCCCATCAAATGTCCGCGCTCGGTGGATTTCGAGCGGGAGCTGCCGCGCCATCCCACCGGCAAGCTCTACAAGCGCCTGGTGCGCGACCGCTATTGGGGCAAGCGGGACTCGCGCATCGTCTGATTTCATCGCCAATGGAGATGCGAATGCGAACGGTAGCTTTCGAGGAATTGGGCTCGCTGGCGGGCCAGGAAATCGGCGTTTCGGATTGGGTGGAGATCGATCAGAATCGCATCAACCAATTCGCCGACGCCACCGGCGACCACCAGTGGATCCATATCGATATCGAGCGGGCCAAGAAGGAGATGCCCGACGGCAAGACCATCGCCCACGGCTACCTGACGTTATCGCTCATTCCCATGCTGGCGGCCAAGATGATGCGCATCACCGGCGTGTCGCGCGGCATCAATTACGGCTCCAACAAGGTGCGCTTCCTGAACACCGTGCAGTCCGGCAGCCGCGTGCGCGGCCGGCAGAAGCTCGTCTCCGCCGAGAGCCGCCGCGACGCCATGCAGCTGATCAGCGAGTTCACCATCGAGATCGAAGGCCAGGAGCGGCCCGCTTGCATCGCCGAAACCATCGGCCTGGTCTATCCGCAAACCTAGCGCATCGATTGCTGCCCCGGCGCACTCGCCATCGCGGTGTGATCGCGCGGCGTCACCGGCTCGCCGTTCACCTCCTCGCGGCAGGCCGAGCTGGACAATTCGACCGAGAAGGGCTGCGCCGACAGGAACTCGGCGAGACTCGCCCGGCCATGATTGAGCGCGGCGTCGTAGGCCGCATCGGCCGTCGCGCAGTATCCGCCCGTGTCGTGGATGCTGTTGATGGAGGACTGGTTCGCCAGCCGCGTCTTGAAGGCGTGATATCCGGCCATGCCGCCGCCGGGCCCGTCGAGACGCACGAAATAGGCCTTCAAGGCCTCGTCGGAGGCCTGCAGTTCCTTCTGATACGACATCACGAAGCGGTTGTAGAGGGACACGTCGTTGCAGGTGAACGCCGCCACCATCAGCTGCTGCTGAATGGCGGCCGCCTGCAGCGCGCGCGCTTCCTGGGCCTGAAAGCAGCGCTCGCCGCCCCAGGCATTGCCTGTCATCCCCATCATGGCGACGGCGGCCATTGCTGTCTTCATCGTCGTGTTCATCGTCGTGTTCATCGTCATTCCCCTTCGGTTGATTTCACCCCACCCAATTCATGACGCGCGGTCGCAGCGGCCCGCCGGCGGATCGGCGCGCAACAGACGCGGCGTGACTTCGCCGGAAGCGCCGCTGCAGCCGATCCAGCGGAAGTCATGCTCCACATTGGCGATGGCGCGCTCGCTGAGCAGCGCGCCGAAGCCGTTTGCGGCGACGCCGCCGGCCGTGAAGCCGCCCGTGCAGGAGGTCGCCGGATCGTCGCTATTGGCGATGCAATAGGCGAACTGCACGCTGTAGCCGCAGCGGTTGCGGAAGCCCCAGCTGCCGCCGTCGTTCTCGATGCTCAGGCAACTGGAGGCGCCGATCTGAGCTGCCGGCTTGTCCATTGGTTGCGCGGCTGCGGCCGGAGCGAAAGCGATAGCGACATGCGCCGGCCGGGTCGGCGCATCCTTGTCCACGACGTGCACGATGGATGTGCGCACGGCGATGGGCTGTGCGGAAAACCACCGGTCCCTATCCTGCAGCTCCGCTGTCTTGGCGGAGGCTCCGTGCCGTGAACGCGAGCGCCTGGTCGCGCCGCGCGGCGAAGCTGGTGCCGCCGCCGCGGCATCCGGCTTGCCGTGTTCGTCGGCCACATTGACCGCGGCAGCAGGCGTGCAGCTGGTCGCCTGTTTCTTTGCCCGCGCTTGCGCCAAGCCGAGGCGATTGGCGTATTCGGCCAGCGCCGCCTGGCGATCGCGGTCGGTGAAGGCGTGCCCGGCCGGATACCAGATCCGGCAAGAGCCATCGCCGGAGGCCGGCCGCGACGCCATCGCAAGTCCGGCTGAAGCGTCCGCCGTCAACGTCTCGGAATGTCCGTCGGCATATTGGGCCTCGAAGCCCTGCTCCGTCACCCGAAACAGACCCACGACCGCGTCGCTCGCATTCGCGACCGTGCCTTGCTTGTCGTTGAGGAAGGTGAAGGACGTCCTCTGCGCGCTGCCGTCCGGCGCCACCAGCTCGCGCGCAAAACCGTCTTCGGAGAGCGAAAGCACGATCGCCGAGCCGTCCACCGCGACCAGCCGCTGGCCGGCGAGTGCCTCGAGCCATGGCGAATTAGCGTGAGGCGTTTCGCTCGCCGCCCGCTCTTTGATCTTCGCGGCAGGTTGTGAATTCGAAGCTTGAACGCTGGCCGTCGCAGTCGGAGGAGATGGCGGCCCGGGAGGCGCGGCGTCCGGTTTCGCATCGGCAACCGGGCTCGGCGGCTCCTTCAGCTGCCCGTCGGCGAAATCGCCCTCACGCGCGCTGCCATCCTTGGAGGTCAGCACGCCGTGGCCGTTGGGCAGGTCGTTGCGCCATTCGCCTTCGTAGCGGTGGCCGTCGGCCCAAATCTGGATCCCGTGCCCGTCGGCCTTGCTGTCGCGCAGCTCGCCCTCATAGCGGTCGCCATTGGCCCAGGCGATGCGGCCGCGGCCGTTCAGGCGATTGTCGGTCCATTGACCTTCGAAGCGGTCGCCTTGCGCGTTGGTGAGCACGCCGGCGCCTTTGATCTGACCGCCCGCTTCGCTGCCCTGGAAGTACGAACCGTTGGCCCAGCGCTCGCTGGCGGTTCCATCCTTGAGCGCGCCCTTGTCGAAATTCCCGGTCAGGGCGCCGACGAATTTGCCCTGGCCGTAGTAGGTGACCGTGCCTTGTCCGCTGGCCAGGCCATTGGCGCAGTCGCCGGCCCAGGACACGGCGTCTGCCTCGTGCGGCTTGGTGTCGAAGACGGCGCAATTGGATTGGCGATCAATCAGCCAGCGGCCGTTCGTCTTGGCGCCGGCCGTTCCGCTCGGCTGATCCGCCAGGCAGCTCCCGCCGGCGGCAATGGCGATCGCCGCAAGCGATGCCGCAAGCGATACAGTCGATTTGCCCCGCACCATGCTCTCGCCCCTGAGAACTCCATGCCATTTCGGCATCGGCGCAGGAAGCATCCGCCTCGACGGCGCAAGCGGCAAATCACGCTCCGCCTGTTTGCAAACAAACTGTTTCCGCTATCGCGTCAGTTGTTGGGAAAGTTCGCCGCGCGTTGGCGCGCGGGCGCATTCGCTGTGGCGAGGTCCGCCCCGCGAGCGAACTAATGCATGCGGTCTTTGGAGGCGTTCTGCAGGCTGGTCAGCAGCAGAATACTCATCAATTCCTGCTGGGACAGCTGCGGATTTCCGTCGGCCGGCAGGCTGGCGCGAACGGCGATGCGCGTTGCATCCGCCATCAGCGCCTCCCGATTGGCGTTCGCCTCGCCAACTCTGGCGAAATGCGGAACTGATCCGAACCGGTCTCCCGCGCTCTGCGCGGCGATCGGTTGAGCAAGGGCCAGAAGGCCCGCGCAAGCCAACGAGATTTTCCACGACATGCCCCGCTCCGAAGCCTGAGGCCCCGTGCGATCATGCTCCGGCGAATGCGCAAAGCGACTCCAAAGCGAATCGTGAGTGAACCGGAGCGTAAACCGACGCTTCGGTCTTTCAGACAATTCAAATCAGATGCGAGCGGGTCCGCTAGGTTCGGCGCGATTCCGCGAAGATCATGAGCGCGAGAAACGCCGCCACCGCGGCGCCCAGCCAGCTCGCCCACATCGGCACGGAATGGGCGCCGATGGTCACGGCAAGTCCGGCATAGATTCGGTAAGCATGCACCACCGCCACGATGAGCAGCAGGACGCCGGCGAGTTGGGTGAACGGTCGCGACATTTGCACCTCCAAAGCGGGCTGCTAAGACTTCGATCAGCCAGTATAGCACATGCGGCCCGTTACGGTCGCAACGTGTCCGCGGGGGCGGCGCGGCGTCAAGGTCGGGTTGGGAACGCGATGAGAATATTTCAGATCGGCTTCAATAGGTGCGGGACTCGCACGTTGTCTCGGTTTTTTCGCGACAACGGTCTGCAAACCGTGCATTGGGACGAAGGCAGGCTTGCCCGGCGGCTGTTCTACAACCTCGAGGAAGGGCGACCGTTAATCGATGGGTATGCGGACCGAGATGTCTTCACGGACATGGAGATGCTCACGAGCAAGGTGTACCTGGAAGGGTACAAGTTGTTTCCAATACTTGCCCGGGAAAACCCGGATGCCACATTCATTCTCAATACCCGTGACCGCGAGCGCTGGATCCAAAGTCGGCTGGCGCACGGAGCCGGCAACTATTTGCAACGCTACATGCACGCTCATGACTTGGATTCCGAGACAGGCGTGATTCGCCATTGGACCGCGTCTTGGGAGCGATCATGAGCGCGTCCTGAAGTTCTTTTCAAGCGGGCAGTGGCCGTTCTGCGTCTTCAATATCGAAGACGATTGTCCGTCAGTCCTGCAAGAAAAGCTGCCGGGCCGCAAGTTGGACCTGGGCAAGTATCAATGGCGGGGGAAGACGAATTCATAACAGGCGTGCGCGGCACTTTCGCACTCAATCGTCCGAATTCAGATCCAGCGAAAAATCATCCTCTATTATCCGTTGCGCGGTTGCGGAGGGGATAACGCGGCGCTCGGGTAGCCTGACAAGGCCGCCGCCACGCCGTCGCCATTGCAGGCTTTCCATGTGGTTGACCGGGTAGACCACAGCCGGAAATGGAACTGGATCGGGTGGGCGTCCTCTCAAGGCTGCTTCCACGGCGCGAGACTTGTGCGGCATGAATTTGCGGAAATAGGAATCACGATCCGTATCTTGTGGCGGCAGATCGCAATTCTCGAACCAGCCAACGAAAGTCGATCCGCAGGACCGGTCGAAATTCTCCTCCTGAAGCATCAGCCGGCCGGTTACGGTGTCCAGCTTGTAGCCGTCGCGGATCAAATAACTGCGCTTGTTGTCGGTCGCCAGGACGTGCTCGACGAGCTTGCGGTGGATCAGATCGTCCGCATCGAGAAACATGAGATAAAAGTCATCGTAACCCTCCGCCATCAGCGTGCTGCCGATTAGACAAAGTTTTCGCCATTTGTCCTGAAGTGCCCGCTCCAGCTCGGGCCCAAAGTCAAATGTTGCCTGAACGAAGCGAACGCGCGAGTCGGCAAACTCGGGGCAGGGCTGCTCGTGGCCGCAGATGTAGATTGCAAAATCCTGATTCACCCCAGCCAGAATCGAGCGAATGGTCCGCGCCAGATTGCTGGAAACCAGGTCCCAGCGAGCCGTGATGCCCTTTGGCTTGACCGGAATGGCGAAGACGAATTTGGCGGTCGCGGACGAGTGCGGCTTGTCTGCTGTTAGCCCCAACGGTTCTTCCGAATGCATCGGTCCTGCTGTCTCAAGTCGCGCTTCGCACAACTGCGCGGCCCTGGCTGGGGCGGGAGGATTCGAACCTCCGTATGCCGGAATCAAAATCCGGTGCCTTACCGCTTGGCGACGCCCCAAAGGGTGGGGGTTCTTACCGGCTCGCTCCCCTCGCGGCAACTGCGGCGGCGCCTACATCGTCCAGGTTCGTGCTCCCACCCAGCCGATTGCGGCCGCATAGACGGCAAACGCCAGCAGCGCCGAGGACGCCAGGCCGGCGTAGAGCCGCACGAAGGCGCCTGCGTCGCGTCTACTCAAGCTCAGCCACAGGCCGAGCGCCGCGAAGAGCGGAAACAGGATGCTGGCCGCGAAGATGGCGAGCGAATAGGGCCCGATGTCGGAAAGGCTGCGAAAGGCCGAGGTCCCCGACGACATGATCGCCATCAGCGGCAGCACGAAGGTCACGGCCAATGCGACAATCGAGAGCAGCGGTGCAAAGCGGACGAGCCAGCCGCCGCGCTCGCTGAGGCGCCCGCGCAATCCGGCAATCAGCCAGACCGGCGCCATCGCGATCGCGATCGCAGCGGCGGCCGCCAGCAGCACCGCTTCGATGGCGATGAGCGCCACGCGCCACAGCGGCTCCTTTTCCGCCGAATAGAACGCCGAGATCTTGTAGACCTGGCCACCGTCTTCGACGAAGGCGAGGCTCGGCTGCTCGCGGTCGAAGCGGCGGAAGATGTGCGCGCCGGTCGGCAGGAAATCGTTGCCGCTGACGACCAGCTTGCCGTGGCCCGCGGACACCCGCGTCAGGTTCAGCACCTCGACATAGGGGCGGATCAGCGCGTTGGGCGGCGTGATGTTGCGATAGAGTCCGGCATAGCGCTGCAGTTCCGCATCGTCGACCGTCACGGTCGGCGGCAGCGCCATCTTCAGGCCGCGCGTCAGATAGGATTCCACAAGGGTCGACACCGGAGTGGCGAAATCGACGCCCTGGCCGCCGTTGGCCATCAGCACGTAGCCGCAATTGCAGCGCGCGAGATAGCCGTAGAGCGAGGTGAAGGAATCGATGCTGCCATTGTGGCCGCGGAAGATGATTCCCGCTTCCGGAAACGGCGCGTTGCCGAGCCCGTATCCCATGGTGAAGCCGTAGCGCGCGCCCAGATTGGATTCGCTGCGCTCGATGCGCGCGACGGAGTCCGGCGAGAGGATGCGGCGTCCGTCCACCGTGCCGCGGCCCAGAAAGAACCGCACCAGCTGCGCCAGCTCGCGCGCGCTCACGTTCAGCGAACCGGCCGGCGGCAGGACGATGTATTGGAACGGCGTCTCGCTTCCGTCCGGCGCATAGCTCTTGGCGAGTCTCGCCCGGAGCGCCGGCGTCAGGTCGAAATCCGCCGTCGCCATTCCCATCGACCGCAGCACGTGCGCATCGACGTAGGCGTTGAACGTCTCTCCCGAGACCTTCTCGATCATCACGCCGGCCACCGAGGGTCCCGCATTGTTGTAGACGGCGAAGCGTCCAGGCGGCCAGCGGCTGACGAAATCGGCGCTCGAAGCCTCAACGCCGCGCAGCACCGACCAGCCCTTGCCGTCCATCGCCAGCACGCGAGTGGAAATGTCCGGCCAGCCCGTTGTGTGCTCCAGCAGATGAACCAGCCGTACCGGATCGGTCTTCTCCCAGGGATTGACGAATTTCACTTCGGGCGCGAGTTCGGCGAGCCTGGCGTCCAGCGACAGCTTGTGCTGCTCCACCAAGGTCATCGCCGCGATCGAGGTGATGCTCTTGGAGATCGAGCCGGCGCGGAACACGCTGTCCGCGGTGGCGGGAATCTTCCGCGCCGCGTCGGCGGTGCCGTAGCCCCTGGCGAAGACGAGTTTGCCGTTCTCGACGATGGCAACCGAGGCGCCCGGAATCTTCGCGGCCCTGAAGGCGGCGGCCAGCTGGCTGTCCAATTCGCCCAGTGAAGCCGGCGGCTTCGTCTTGGCGATGGCTGGCGCCGCGCCCAATCCCAGCAGCAGCACGCCCGCCGCAACTCCGGCCCAAATCCGCATGACATCCCCGCCCCGTCGACCGGGTTCTAGCCGAATTTCAGGTCACTACCAATTATTCTGCTCCCAATTGCGGCGGGCCTCCTGTTTGAATATTGACTGGTAGTCCGACGCCAGAGCTTCAGGTATTTTCTGCTTAAGATCGTCAACCCGCGCCTGCAGCGCTGATCGTAGGCAATCCGCCTGCGAATCCGCCACCTTGCACGTTTGTTCAACCTGGTATTGCCAATGCGTATCTTCAAAGACGGGTTGTCCACCAGTCTGGAAATAGATGCGATCCAGGTTGCCCGCATGCTTATCAAGCTCGGCTATGTCGGGATTCTCACAAAGTACTATCGACCACCACCACCATCCAGTCGTCGCACAACTCTCTGTCTGACTGGATGAAGAGCCCGATTGAACTTCGGGAGTTGCTGCTGCTTCCGAGTTGGATTGGGAAGCCTGATAGTTTTCGCTCGTTGACGGTAAGCCGCTGGGCGACAGAAGTGTTTCCTTTACATATCCTGCTCCGTCGCCAAGCGCGATCCAACCCACGCCACCTGAATCTACCGCCCGTCCTAAGCCACTCACAAATGTGCCCCGCTCGATTTTACGAATGACTGGATAATCGATACCTGGTCCACTCCGCTCGTTGACACGGGCGAGGTTGCCTCCCGGCGAAACCGAGTAGCTTTGAGGAGCGCTGAATGGCTGTAGCACCGGACCTGGAGCAGACTGCTCCTTAGCGCTGAGCTTTGTGAAGGTGCCGCTATTGTGAAAGAAGGCAACCGCGGCAACGACGATCAAAACGCCTAGGCCAAGCGCAAACATAGGTCCGCTGCTATCTCCGGGTGCTGTATCAGCCGACGTTGGTGGTCCGTCAGCATAGTCGGCGGTTGAATAGTCGTCCGTGGAGCCTTGGTTCCCCCGATATCCCCGTTCGGCCCTAATCTCACGTGCTTCGAGATTCACGCGGCGTTTGTAATCGCTATCGCTCTCGAACCAGCCTTGCCGCGGATTGGAACCATGATCTCTCGCTACCGTAGCCTCGTTTGCCTCTCTAAATACCCTGCTTCGGTATTCGTCGTTGCTCTCGAACAGTCCCTGTCGAGGTGATGACCCGCCTGAATCCTCCAAAATGCGTGCATTCGCCTCCTCAAACACCCTTGTGCGATAATCACTGTCGTTTTCAAAAAAACCTTGATGGGGTGCCGAGCCACCCGAATCCTCAATGACTCGTTCATTTGCTTCTTGAGTAACTCGGCTCCTGTAATCATCGTTACTCTCTAGAAACCCCTGGTGCGGAGCTGAACCAGTTGATTGTTCGATGATTCGCTCCGCTGCTTCCTGGCGCATGCGAGTTGCATAGTCATCGTCGCTTTCAAGCCAGCCCTGCGCCATGGTTGCACCTGAGGAACTATATCCACATGTCGGGTGATATTACTTGGCGAGTATATCCACTATGTATAGGGGCGTGAAGGAGCTGTGTTCATCTCTTGTTGGAGGGATCGAACTTCTGCATATTGCGATGTTGCCGATGGCGGGCTCGCTGTCGGGGCCACTCAATTGTACGGCAACGGTAGCCGTCGAAGGCACCCACGAAGAGGAGAGCCACAGCGATCGGCTCTTCTTCTCCAAAGCGTTGAGGAATTCACTTTAGTTTCGCGATGGCAACGTATGGGGTGCGGGTTGCCAATCCGGCGGCCCTCTGTATAAGGACGCCTCCCGAAATCGGCCGGAGAGTAGCTCAGCCTGGTAGAGCACCACGTTCGGGACGTGGGGGCCGGAGGTTCAAATCCTCTCTCTCCGACCAATCCTCAATATCTCAATGGCTTGCCACAGGATCGGCGCGCCTTACTCCTGCTGTCGCAGGTGAGCCCTCGGCTAGTCTCTCGGAATCCGGCCCCGTTTGCCCTCTGCGGGACGTGCATAGCTCCGTCTGAACGTGCCCCATTTCCCTGTCGAATCAAACTCTTAGACCGAAATAAGGACAGCAATACTGCCATTCTTATCCACCTGGCCTCCGAACGGGTGTAGAATGCGCGCATGAATACGCGCTTCGAAATCGGATTGGCCCTCCCCGGGGGCCGCTGGCGGACATCGGCACAGCTTGGCTGTTCGGGCGACGATGGCCTCACTCCCCGATGGCTGCGGCTAGGCCGCCCGCGGCGAGGCAGCGAACACGTGCGCGAATTTTCTCGAATTCAACAAAGCAGGAAATCGCGGAGGATCTTGGAAAAGTGCTTGCGGCGGCCGGGGGGAGGGGGGTCGGGGGGAAGGGAGCATTCAATTGGTTCAATTCCGCTGCCGGCCGGGAAATCGCCCATCAGCCGCGCTTCGGCGGTGGACAGGAGGGGGGAGGGCAAGATTTTCGAAAACAACCTCCGGGGGATTCTACAATCGGATCAAGCGATTACGAGACGGGTGATCTGTGATGACACGTGACATCGTCGAGCGGCCATCGCCCAATCACGACGCCAGAGCCGAAGGTCCCGTCGACATTCTGGTGATGCACTACACCGGAATGAAAACGGCGGAAGAAGCGCTGGCCCGCCTCTGCGATCCTGAGGCCAAGGTCTCCTCCCACTACACCATCGACCGCGACGGCACCGTCTATCGCCACGTCGCCGAGGACCGCCGCGCGCGCCATGCCGGCGTCTCCTATTGGGCGGGGGTGCGCGACGTGAATTCGCGCTCGATCGGGATCGAGATCGTCAATCCCGGTCACGAATTTGGCTACATCCCTTTCGCCGAGCCGCAGGTCGCGGCGCTGATCGACCTCAGCCGCGGCATTCTCACCCGCCATCCGACGATCTCGTCCTCCCGCGTGGTCGGCCATTCCGATGTCGCGCCCAACCGCAAGCAGGATCCCGGCGAGCTCTTTCCGTGGGACCGTTTGGCCGAGGTCGGCATCGGCCTATGGCCCTCCACGCACCCTCTTCCCTCGCAGTGGAAAGGCGATGGAGAGGGCAAAACGTTCGCCGAGAATCTCCGCCGCTTTGGCTACGGCGTTCCCCCCGAGGTCGACTGGCCGCTCGCCGATGTCATCGCCGCTTTCCAGCGCCGTTTCCGGCCGTCATGCATAAACGGCATTCCGGATGCCGAGTGCGAGGCGCTACTTGCGCGTCTGCTCGCCGCCTAGTCTCTGCCCGGCAACCCGGAGGCGGCGATGAAGACCATCGGCATGATCGGCGGCATGAGCTGGGAATCGACCGCGCTCTACTACCAGATCGTCAATCGCGAGATGCAGAAGCGGCTG
This sequence comes from Rhizomicrobium sp., assembly GCA_036564785.1. Classification (GTDB taxonomy): domain Bacteria; phylum Pseudomonadota; class Alphaproteobacteria; order Micropepsales; family Micropepsaceae; genus Rhizomicrobium. Next base: position 58,890 of record DATCOJ010000207.1, read on the forward strand.
GGCGGCGTGCATTCGGCCCAGACTCTGCTCTACTCCTTCGACTTCGCAGAGATCGACGTCCTGCAGCGCTCGGGCCGCTGGAAGGAAGCGGCCGGACGGATGACTGAGATCGGCGCGCGGCTGGCCCGCGGCGGCGCCGACTTCCTCGTGATCTGCTGCAACACCATGCACCTGATGGCGGACGAGGTGGAGCAGGCCTCCGGCATTCCGCTGCTGCACATTGCCGACCCGCTGGGCGCCAGGATCAAAGCCGACGGGGTGACGCGCGTGGGCCTCATCGGTTCCGTCTTCACCATGGAGGACGACCGCATCGTCCGCGGCCGTCTTGCGCAGACCTACGGCATCGAGACCATCGTTCCTTCAAAGGGCGACGCCGCCGAGATCGATCGCGTGATCGTCGAGGAGCTGGTGTGCAGCCGTTTTCTCGAATCCTCGCGCGCCCGCTATCGCGAGATCATGGCCGGGCTGGTCGCCCGCGGCGCCGAGGGCATCATTCTCGGCTGCACCGAGATTCCCTTGTTGGTGAGCGCAGAGGACAGCGCGGTCCCGCTCTACGATACGGCGCTGCTGCACGCCCTCGCCGCGGTCGACCGCGCGCTTTCGTGATTGGAGCCGGTGTCAGGCTTCGCCGTGGCGATAATGCTGCGCATGCGTGGCGCGCAATCCGGGCAGCCCGTAATGGTCGATGGCGTGCTCCCAGGAGAGGAACTCCTCGACCGTCAAGGCATAGCGCTCGCAGGCGTCATCGAGGCTGATCAAGCCGCCCTTCACCGCGGCAACCACTTCGGCTTTGCGGCGCGGCACCCAGCGCTTGGTCTCCGGCCCCGGCAAATCCACCATGCTGAGCGGCCTGCCGTCCGGACCCATCACCACCGCGATTGCGCCTCTTCCGTCCCGTCCCATTGTGCTGCTCCAGCTGGTTGCAGGGCCGATAGTGCGCGGGCGGTAAAAGCGTTCCGGATCGGGCCGGGACAATTCCCGGCTGCGTTAAGAAGCGGGCAACGGGCTCGTTCGAACAAATGGAAAATGCGAGCCAATGTTGCTCGCCTGTGAAAAATGCCGTAGTTACGAAACGCGTCAGATGGCCGGATGGCCGCTCCGCCGCTTCGGCGGTGGGGAGGAAAGTCCGGGCTCCACGGAAGCACGGTGACGGATAACATCCGCCGGGGGCAACCCCAGGGACAGCGCCACAGAAATGACACCGCCCGCCTTTGCAGCTTGCGCTGCTACGGCGCGGCAAGCCCAAGGAGGCCTGCTGCGTCGAAGCCCGAAGGGCGAAGACGAGCAAGGTTGAAATGGTGCGGTAAGAGCGCACCGCGTCTCCGGCGACGGAGATGGCATGGCAAGCCCCACCGGGAGCAAGACCAAATAGGGACGGCACCTGATCTGTTTCCGGATCGCCGTCCGGGTAGGTCGCGCGAGGTGCGGGGCAACCCGCATCCCAGAGGAATGGCCATCTATCCGCTTCGGCGGTGGACAGAACCCGGCTTACAGGCCATCTGACGCACCTTTGAACCTGTCATGGCCGGGCAGCGAGGCACGACCCGGCCATCTCGGCGACGCGCTCGTTTGGGGAACCACACTTCGAGCCGCGGATTTCGGATAGGGGGCCATGACTTGTTGGCGCAACCGGGGCGTTCCGAGGCGATCATGAACAGACATTCAGGCTTCCAAATTCTCGCGCTGGCCGGGTTGGCCTTCGCGGGCGGTCTCGCGGGGGAGGCAGAGGCGGCGGTCGACAACAGCGTCGGCGCGCTCACCATTGCCGGCAAGAACAATATCGTGATCTCGGGCCTCAAGATCGCCAATCCGAACGGAGACTGCGTCGTCATTGCCGACTCGAAAAACGTCACCATCGAGCGTTCCGAGATTGGTCCCTGTCACGGTCGCGGCATTTTCGTAAACGGCAGCGCCGGCGTGTTCGTCTACGACAATTACATCCACGTCGAGGATCTGACGCCTGGCTGTCCGCCGTGCGACGTTCGCGACAACATCTTCACCCTCAAGAGTTCCAATGTTGTCATCCAAGGCAACGTCGCGGCTTACGGAGAGTCCAACATCGAACTTTACATCGGCACGCATGACGCGACGGTCACCGGAAATTTCCTGCTCAATCCCCGCACCGACCATCTCCGCGGCGTGCAGTTCCAGGCGGGCTACGCAAGCAACGTTAAAGTCGACGACAATTACAGTCTGTCGAGTGCGGATACCTCAAAGTATCTCTATCCAGGGCAACAGCGAGACGCCTTCAACTTCTTTCAGACCCACGATTTCGTGGCCCGCCACAACTACGTCGTCGGCGGCCAATTCCGCAGCGGGTGCGGCATCACCGTCGACAAAGGTTCCAGTCGCGGCCGAGTCATCGAGAACACGATGGTCAATTCCGGCCAATGCGGCATCGTGGTTGCGGGCGGCTCGGGCCATACGGTTCAGGGCAACAAGATTCTGAACCTGCTCCCCGTGGCGGAGTCGCCAGGCAATGTCGGGATTATCGTCGGAAGCTTCTCCGACCTTCCCTGCGGCGCGACGGGCGCCAACGACCGGATCAGGATCTCCGACAATATCGTTTACCAGCGCCGGCCCGAGGGTAAGCCCGAGATGCACATGTTCGACAAGCACAATTGCGGCACCATCGACTACGCCGACAACATCACCGGAGCGGCGGCCTATGCCAGGCTCTATCCGATGGCGAAGACCAATCCTGCGCCGCTCATCCCGCCGCGCCCCCATGCCTGCGTCGCCCGCTCGCCCTATTCCACGCAAACGAGCGCGCCTCTGTGCCCGCGTCCCTCGAGCGGTCGCGGTCAAGCGCGCTGAGCAATTTCACGGTATCGGGGCCGAGCTATTCTCCGGTTTCGACGGCAAGCACCGCCAGCCCCCTGAAGAATGGCATGCTGCGCCATTGCGGCTTGGCGGACGGATCGGCCAGGCGCACGTTCGGGAACGCCTCGAAGAAGGAAGCGATCGCCACCTGCGCCTCGAGCCGCGCCAGCGGCGCGCCGATGCAGAGATGCAGCCCACCGCCGAAGGCCACGTGCGGCGCGTCCTTGCGCGCGATGTCGAAACGGTGCGGGTCGGGAAACGCGGCCGGATCGCGATTGGCGCCGCGCAGCGAGGCGAACAGCGATTGGCTCTGCTTCACCGGGCAGCCGCCCACCTCCATGTCGCGCGGCGCGATGCGTCCGGTGATGTCCACCGGCGATTCATAGCGCAGCACTTCCTCGACCGCGCCGTTGATCAGCGACGGCTCGGCCCTGAGTTTGGCAAGCTCGTCGGGGTGCTTGAGGAACAGCCAGATGGCGTTGCCGATGAGATCGGTGGTGGTGAGATTGCCGCCGATGAGCAGGCCCTGCAGATTGTTGGAGATTTCGCCGTCCTTGAGCGGTGCCCCTTCGGCCTGCAGCTGCATCATGTCGCTGACCAGGTCGTCGCGCGGCTCGGCCCGGCGCCGCGCCATCAGCTCGCCCATATAGGCCGACATGGCGTTGGAGCAGACAACGAAGCGCTGCGTTTCCTCCGCCGAACGGAACGGATTGAGGCCGAGGATGGCGCCCTCGCTCCAGTCGCGGAATTCGCCGAGCCGGTTTTCGTCGACGCCGAGAATACGCGCGATCACGTCGATGGGAACGCGCAGCGCGAAGGTCTCCATCACGTCGAACGCCGCGTGGTCTCTCAGCGGCGCCAGCCAGTGATCCACCACCTGCTGCACCAGCGGCTTGCACTTGGCCACGCGCTTGTAGAGCGCCTTGGCGAACGGCCCGCGGATGCGCATGTGGTCCGGCTCGTCCATCAGCAGGATGCCGGAGCGCATCTCCTCTTCCGACATGCGCATGCCCTCAATGCGCTGCTCGACGAGGGCGCGCTGGATGAGCGCCGCTTCCTCCGCCCGCTCGGGGCTGCGCCACATGGTGGTGTCGCCGAGCATGCTGCGAACGTCCGCGTGGCGGGTGAGGATGAAGGTGCCGGCCTGGGTGTCGCGATGCACCGGGCATTCGCCGCGCAGCCGGTCGAGCAGCTTGTGCGGATCGTCGTTGAATTCGGGGTTGAGCGGCGTGAGCTGGAACACGCCGGGCAGGGGAGAATCGCTCATGGCCAGACGCCTGACATTTTGTCAGTCGCTACTCTAACCCAGGCCCAATCCCGCGTCGATATCGAAATCTGCCCCTCAGCGGTAGCTGAAGGCATAGACGTTGTTGTCGCCCGCCACGTAGAAGCGCTTGCGCGTCGCCAGGATGGTCTGGAAATGGTGCAGGCTGCTCATCGAAGTGCCGCTGCCTCCGAACACCGTCTGCCCGTTCAGCCCGTTGAAGCCGTGCAGCAGATTGTCGCCCTCCGCTCCCACCACCCAGACGATGGGCTCGGCGACGCCGTCCGTCGTGGTGACGATCGGCGCGCCGCCGCCGCTGAACTTCGCGCACCAGGCGAAGCTGATCGGCGAGCCGCCGCTGGCGGCGACGTTCAGCATGGTCACATTGCTGCCGGAACAATGGCTGCTGCCGGAACTGGTGAAGGCGACCATGGTCTGGCTGTCGGTCTGATAAATGGCGGGCGCGGTGCGGATGGCCCCGCTGGCGACCTGCAGCGTTTGAATCTGTCCGCCGATACCGCCCAGGTCCCTCCGGTCCACCAGATAAGCATTGCCGTCCTTGCCGAAGGCGATCACGCGTTTGGCCGATGGCTGGCCGGAGACGGCGATGTTGAGCGGCAGCGCTTCTGTCCCGCCCAGGTCCTGGTCGCTGTTGTCGAGATCCTGCCAGTTCGACGGCGCGAAATAATCCTTCTTGTTGTTGGAATGCGCCAGGCCCGGCCGCAACTTGATGATCGCTTCGCCGTCGCTCCATTTGCTGGCGCCGAAGGTGTTTCCCGTTGTCACGAACAGCGCCTCGCCGTCGCCGGCGATGCCGCCTTGGGCCCAGATGCCTCCACCATTGGCGCGCGTCTGCCAGGCTCCGGTCAGCGCCGGCGGATCGGTCTGGAATTGCAGCACCGTGCCTTTGTAGCTGCCGCAATCGCCGGCATTGCCGGCATAGTTCACGTAGAGCGCGTCGCGGAAGAACAGCAGCGCGCTGCGCTCGCCCTGCGTCGCAGAAGAGAAGGTGACGCCCTGCGCCGCCAGCGCCGCCTGCACGTCCAGCGGCCAGCCGGAGACGATCGAGCCGTCCGACAGCGACAGCGCATAGATCATATGCCGCGGCCCGTCATGGGCCTTGGTCAAGGCGTCGAGATAGAGGCGGCCACTCGCCGGGTCGATCACCGGCGTCCCCGTGATGCCGCTCGGATCGATATTGCCGCAGGGCAGTTGCGACAGCGGCACCGAGGGATCGAGCTGCTTCTGCCAGACCGTGGCGCCCGTCGCTTCGTCGAGCGCGTAGACCGCGTTCGACTCCGTCGCCACGATCACCAGGCCGCTGCCGGAATCGCTCGGCTTCCAGAACAGCGGCTGGGCGTAGATATGGCCGCTGACGCTGGCATTGAAGCCGGTGTCGCGATGCATGTTGGCGGCTGCCGCCTGGGTGAGCTGTGGGATGACATAGGCGCCGTCGCGATGGATGGAATTGTGATAGGTGACCACGCTTCCAGCCCAGGCGAACCCTGGCAACAGCGCGATCAAAGTCCCCGCGATCCATCGTCTTGAAGACATTTTGGGCTCTCCTATTGGGGATTTCGACCCTAGCAGAGATCGTTCGCCGGCGCAGCCCGGAGCCAACGTCGAATCGGATCGCGTTTGGGGGCGGGACCCTTGGGCGCGACAAAATTGACACGCCTGAAGTAAAACGTTGAGTTTAAAAAGACTCCACAACTATCCAATACTTGTATACATTGAGTAACTATCCGCAGTCAAAACACTGCATCTATCCGGGAGGGAAGACGGCAATGGCTACCGTGTCAATGGCAGACAAAAAAGCAATCGGTGAACTATGGGCTCAAGCACTGGAGAAGCGCGCCCCGGCTGCACGGGCTCAACGACTTTCGATGACCGGCGGCGATGCGAAGAGCATCTTCTGCAAAGACTGGCCAACTGCGAAATCAGTTTTGCAGGCACTCCAGGCCGTGGTTCCTCAGCCCGGGCCAATCATCATTGGACTGGTGATCGCCGCCGGAGACGCGGCGTATCAGCGCCTTTGCGGGAAGTGATCCCGTTTGCACCTGGCTTGCGAATGGGATGGGCGTGACTGGTCAGTAGCGCAAACAGGCTTGGCGCTCGGTCAGCCAGGACTGTTCGTCTGGTGATGCGATGGCATCGAGATCCTGCGGCGTTGCCGCGGCATCGTCGACCCATTCCCGCAAGCCCGGACCGCCGTTGATGACGTCGATGGCCCGCTTGCCGTGCTCGTACTCGTAGGCGAAGTCGCGCCACAGCGGATAGTCCGGATGGAGCCGGCGGACCGCCTTGAAGCCCAGGGCCTGCAGGCGCCAGGGTTTGAATCGCCCGTGATCGTAGCCCGGTCCCTCGGTGTGAACCTGCACGCCGCTGCACAGCTTGCCGGCATGCTTGTGGAACGTCGGCTCGAACCAGCATTCGCGCAAGATGCAGCCTTCGAGCCAGTGCGGCGCCAGCGCCCGCATCTCCGCGATGACGGCCCGCGCTTCGATATCCGGCGCGCCGAACAGTTCCAGCGGCCGCGTGGTGCCGCGCCCTTCCGAAAGCGTGGTGCCTTCGACCATGACGGTGCCGGCATAGGCGCGCGCCATCCACAGATTAGGCGCATTGGGGCTGGGATTGATCCAGGCGCGTTGGTAGAGCGGCCAGCCGAAGCCCGGCGCTTCGTCCGGGCGCCAGCTTTCCATCTCGATCACGCGGTAGTCGACGTCGAGATTCAATGTCCTGACGAACCAGGACCCGAGTTCCCCGAGCGTGAGACCATGGCGCATTGGCAGCGGTCCGGCACCCACGAAGCTTTCCCAGCCGCTTCTGAGCCGCAGTCCTTCCACCGGCCGGCCCGCGGGATTGGGGCGGTCCAGCACCCACACCGCCTTGCCGTGCTTCGCGGCAGCTTCCAGCATGTATCTGAGCGTGGTGATGAAGGTGTAGATGCGGCAGCCCAGATCCTGCAGGTCCACAAGCAGCACGTCGAACGTGTCCATCATGGCGCCGGTGGGCTTGCGCACCTGGCCGTAGAGGCTGAACACGGGGATGCCGTGGATCGGATCGTGGAAGTCCGGCGACTCGATCATGTTGTCCTGCTTGTCGCCGCGCAGCCCGTGCTGCGGACCGAACGCGGCGGCGAGCTTGATGTCGCCCACATCCGCGAGCGCATCGAGGGAGTGGGTCAGGTTTTGCGAGACCGAAGCGGGATGGGCGAGCAGGGCAACCCGGCGGCCCCTAAGCGGTGCGCGCAACGCTGCATCGGCGAGAAGCCGGTCGATGCCGAATTTCATGCCCGCAAGGCTGGGGGAAGTTCCAGCGCAAAGCAATCGGGATGGTGAAAGTCCGGCTTGCCGGCCGGATGCGCCAGCGCCCAGTACGACATCGCGCCGGTTGCCTCTTCGATGATGGCGGAAAGGCCGAGCCGCCACGGAGCGTCGGGCAACAAATCCGGAAGCTCGCTCAGTGAGAGTGCAACCCGCAGCTCCAGGCGCGAAGCATCCGACTCGATCTCGATCCGAAGCCCGCCGAATTCCTCCGCGGCACGCATCCCGCTCCGGTACCCGCTGAACCCGTAGGCCGCCCACTGCAGCGAGGGAGCGAAGTTGAATTCGTAGTATTCCTCGCGGGCCTGAGGCCGGAGGAAGGCCTCGAAACAGGTCTGTCGCCACAGCCCGTCGGCGCGCCCCTGCTCCCTTATTGCCGGAAGGCGGAACGCGCCGATGTCTCCCGTCACGACATAGAGCAAAGCCAGGCCGGCGCCCGACCGGGACGCCTCCGCCTCGATGGCGGTGACCGCGCAGCAAGTCGAATCCGGGTGAAGCTTCAGGTTCCGGCGCATAAGCCATCCTAGCCTGGGCGATGGCGGTCTTTTGGGGAATCCAGGGAAATCCCGGTACAATTTCTAGTTGACAGCGTGACGCTGGTTTTGCATAATCTCCCCATCCTCAAAACTATGCCTTGAACGCCGGACCGCGGCCAAAACCCGCGGATTCTGGGGGTTTTCATTCAAGTATCCAACTGAAGCGTTCCGCTTCCCCCCTTGTGGGGGAAGCTGTCAGCGGTCGCGTCAGCGACCGATGACTGAAGGGGGGATGTTCATCATGGGCTCGTTGCTCGCGGCCCCCCTTCCGTCTGGTTTCGCGACGCTCGCGCGCCGCTCGCCAGCCACCTTCCCCCACAAGGGGGGAAGGGGAACGCGAGTGTTCTTTCAACGGAGACTAACGATGCACGATCCGCCTCACTGAAGCAGATCAGCGATGAAAAACCTCGATTCCATCGACGCTCGTATTGTGTCCGAAACGACCCTAAGAATCCGAGCGTTTTTTGCCGAAAATTCGTTCCTCTTCTTCGGAATTCCGCCAAAAAATTCACAACCGCCGCGGAGCGCGCTATACCGGCGCTCCGCCAACGAGGATGCTCATGCGTACCGAAGAACCGCGCGCCGTCCGCCTCAAGGACTACCGCCCCCCCGACTATAAAGTGTCGGAGATTGCGCTCGATTTCCGGCTGGACCCGGGCGCCACCCGCGTCACCGCCACCATGAAGATCGCGCGGGCCGGCGGCGCGGTGCCGCTGGTGCTCGACGGCGAGCAGCTGAAGCTTATCTCGCTCGCCATCGACGGCGCGCCGCTTGCCGCCGGCGCTTTCGAAACCGACAGCGAGAAGCTCACCATCGCCTCGGTGCCGGAGCGCTTCACCCTGGAGGTCGTGACCGAGATCTCGCCCGCCACCAACACCTCGCTGGAAGGGCTCTACCTCTCGAAAGGAATTTTCTGCACCCAATGCGAGGCGGAAGGCTTTCGCCGCATCACCTATTTCCCCGACCGGCCGGACGTGCTGGCCGTCTACACCACCCGAATCGAGGCCGACAAGGTGAGCAATCCGGTGCTGCTCTCCAACGGCAACCCGATCGACGGCGGCGAGCTGCCTGGCGGCCGTCACTTCGCGGTGTGGAACGATCCGTTCCCCAAGCCCTGCTACCTGTTCGCGCTGGTGGCGGGCGATCTCGGCGTGCTCAAGGACGAATTCGTCACCATGAGCGGCCGCAAGGTGGACCTGCGCATCTATGTCGAGCACGGCAACGAGCCCAAGGCGGCCTACGCGATGGATTCGCTGAAGCGCGCCATGAAGTGGGACGAAGAGGCCTATGGCCGCGAATACGATCTCGACATTTTCATGATCGTGGCGGTGTCGGCCTTCAATTTCGGCGCCATGGAGAACAAGGGCCTCAACATCTTCAACGACAAGGTGCTGCTGGCATCGCCCGAAACCGCCACCGACGACGACTATGCCCGTATCGAAGGCGTGGTGGCGCATGAGTATTTCCACAACTGGACCGGCGACCGCGTCACCTGCCGCGACTGGTTCCAGCTGTCGCTGAAGGAAGGGCTTACCGTCTTCCGCGACCAGAGCTTCTCCGCCGATCAGCGCTCCGCCGCGGTCAAGCGCATCGAGGACGTACGCATTCTGCGCATGCGCCAGTTCCAGGAGGATGGCGGTCCGCTCGCCCATCCGGTGCAGCCGCAGAGCTACATCACCATCGACAATTTCTACACCGCCACCGTCTACGAGAAGGGCGCCGAGGTGATCGGCATGCTGCAGACGCTGGTGGGCGAGGAAGGCTACCGCAAGGCATCCGATCTCTATTTCGAGCGCCATGACGGCCAGGCGGCGACGGTCGAGGATTGGGTCAAGTGCTTCGAGGACGCCAACGGCCGCGACCTGGCGCAGTTCCGCCGCTGGTATCGCCAGTCCGGCACGCCGGTTGTCGAAGCCCGTGGCGAATACGATGCAGGCAAGCAGAGCTATGCGCTGACCCTGAAGCAATCGCTCGGTCCCACGCCGGGTCAGCCGGAGAAGCAGCCGATGCACATCCCCGTGCGGCTCGGCTTTGTGGCCAAGAGCGGCCGCGCGCTGCCGCTGACTCTGGAAGGCGAGAACGCCAGCGGGCCCGAGGAGCGCGTGCTGGAGCTCACCGATGCCGAGCAGCGCTTCGTTTTCGTCGATGTAGCGGAAGAGCCGCTTCTCTCCATCGGCCGGCGATTTTCGGCGCCGGTGCATTTCAAGACCGCGACGGATCGGGCCGGCCGCGCCGCGCTGATGAGCCGCGATGCCGATGCCTTCAACCGCTGGGAATCCTGCCAAACCCTGGCGACCGAGGTGCTGCTGGAGATGGCTGCCGCCGCCAAGCCCGGCGCCACGCCACAGCCCGACGCGATCTATGTCGAAGCCATCGGCGAAGTGCTGGCGCGGGCCGGCGACGACCACGCCTTCGCCGCCGAAATGCTGGTGCCGCCGTCGGAAAGCGAACTTGCGCTCAAGATGACGCCTGCCGATCCGGAAGCGATTCATGCCGCGCGCGTGGCCCTGATCCGCGCCGTGGCAAAGGCGCATGGCGCCCGCCTGGAGGCGCTCTATCGCGAGCTCGACTCGCGGGGGGCGTTCACGCCGGATGCGGAATCGGCCGGCCGCCGCGCGCTTCGCAATGTTTGCTTGCGCTACCTCACGTCGGCAGACGACGAAGCCGCCGCCGCTCTGGCGGAAACGCACTATCGCGCCGCCGCCAACATGACCGACATGACGGCCGGCCTCGCCACCCTGGCGCGGATGGATTCGCCGCGACGCACGCAGGCCTTCGCGCATTTCCACGACCGCTTCGCCGCCGATCCGCTGGTGCTCGACAAATGGATGAGCCTGCAGGCCGGCTCGCCGCTGCCGGACACGGCGGCGTCGGTGCGCGGGCTGATGAAACATCCGGCCTTCGACATGAAGAATCCCAACCGGGTGCGCGCGCTGGTCGGCGCCTTCTCCGGCAATCATCTGCGCTTCCACGAAGCGGACGGCTCGGGCTATGCGCTGGTGGGGGAGACTCTCCGCGCGCTCGATTCCATCAATCCGCAGGTGGCGGCGCGCATGGCCGGGGCGTTCGAGAACTGGCGCCGCTACGACGACAAGCGCCAGGCATTGATGCGGGCGGAGCTGGAGGCGGCGCTCAAGATGTCCGGCCTCTCCGCCAACTTCTTCGAAGTCGCCACCAAGATGCTGGGCTAGCGCGCCTCGACACGGAGTCATTCGGTCGTATCATCGCAGCAGAGGCGAATCACCAAAGGGCGCGCCGTTGGCGCAAGGTCTGCTTGGTCGAACCGCTGCGGTGCCTGCTCGGGCGCCCGTACTGCCCCGTCTCCTGCGCGCGGCGATGCAGAGCACGAGCTGGACGGTGGCGCTGTCGCTGCTGCTGATCTTCGGCTGCTTCGCGTCGGCCGCCGCCATCCAGATGCGGCTCGACCGGGCTCGCGCGCTCGATTCCGCGGCGCATTTCGAAGCGCGGCGGGCGGGTGAGATCGCCACAGATTTCGCCGCAATGCTCGATCGTTACGCGGCGCTGGGCGCGGCCTTCGCCAATGCGCAGGTGACGCCGGAGACATCGGCGGCGCTGTCCGAAGTGGGTGGCACCGCGCTGTTGAACATCGCGGTGCTCGATGCTTCCGGCCATCCGCTGTTCGAGATGAAGCATGCGGCGAAGGATCTGCCGCCGCTTGATCTCGAAACGGTTTCGCAAAAAAGATATCTAGGTTCGGACGGCCGTACGCTGACAGCGGCCTTTGAATCCGCCGGCAAGATCGTGGTCCTGGAGCTGGATGCCAAGCACTTGCTGCCGGTCGCCAGCATGGAGGAGGCGCTGCTGGCGACAGCCGACGGCCGCCTGATCGCGCTGGGCAGCCGCTGGCGCGAGATTCCGCCGGTCGCGGCGCTGGCTCTGCCCGGCGGCCAGCCGGAAACCCGACTGCTTGACGGTGATCATCGCCGGTTGGTGGCGCTGGCGCCGGTTGCGGGCTGGCCGGCCAGCGCGGGTGCTTCGGTGGAGGTGGGTGAGGCGTTGAGCGCCTGGTATGGCGCGTTGCCGCTCTACATCTTCTTTATCTTCGGCCCGGCCTTCGCCGGCGCCGGGCTGGCGGTGGTGTTCGTGCGCGAGTTTGAGCGCCGGGCCCAGGCCGCCAAATCCGCCCGGACATTGCGCGCCATGCCGAGCGCGGATTCGAAACTGCTGATCCGGCTGGCCGATGCCGAGCGCCGCGCCTCCGAGGTGGAGCGCGCCAAGACCGAGTTCATCGCGCATATGAGTCACGATCTGCGCACGCCGCTCAATGCCATCATCGGCTTCGCGGACGTGATCGCGAAGGGCGTGTTCGGCGCCGCCGGCCATCCGAAATATGCCGAATACGCCAACGACATCGTGACGGCGGGGCGCGCGCTGCACACGCGCATCGGCGCCATCCTCGATTTCGCCGATCTCGAGGCGGGCCGCCATCCGCTCGAGCTGGCGGCAATCGATGCGGCCGCCGTGGTCGCGGAGTCGATCGAGGAGATCAAGGGCCGCGCCTTCGCGCAGCGCATCGCCATCGTGGCCGAGATGCCCGAGCGCGCCGACGCCATCGCCGATCGCGCGGCGCTGAAGCGGACGCTGAACAACCTGCTGTGCAACGCGCTGCAGTTCACGCCCCCCAGCGGCACGGTGCGCGTCAGGCTGCGCGACGAGCGCAACCAGCTCGTCATCGCGGTGGAGGACAGCGGTTATGGGTTTGCGCCGGCTGAAACCCGAGAGGCCGGCAAAGCCTTCGCCCGCTTCGACCGGCCCGGTGCGGAAACCGGCAACGGCCTGGGCCTCGCCGTCGCCACCACTCTGGCGCGGCGCATGGGGGGCTCGCTGCGTATCGCCAGCCGCCAGGGTGAAGGCTCGGCCGTCGAACTGCGCCTCAAGCGGGCCTGAACGGATTCAGAGATACCAGTCGATCTCGGCCGGCGGGATCACGCGGCGCACGCGCTGCGCCTCGATTCGCTTGGTCTCGCCATAAAGCGACAGGGTCTCGGCCCCGAGATAGCTCTGCAGCACCGAAGCTTGCGCGAGCTTTGCGAGCGCCTCGTCGATGGTGAAAGGCAGGGTCAGGTCCGGATCGCGCGAGACGTTGCCGATGGCCGGCGGCCCGGGATCGAGTTTGCCCGTCAGTCCGTGGTGCACCCCGGCCAGCACCGCGGCGAGCGCGAGGTAAGGATTGGCATCGGCGCCGGCCACACGGTGCTCGATGCGCCGCGCTTCGCCGGGGCCCACCGGTACCCGCAGCCCCGCCGAGCGGTTGTTCACGCCCCAGCGGCGGTTGACTGGCGCGAACATGTCCGGCTGAAAGCGGCGATAGGAATTCACGTTGGGCGCGAACAGCGCCATGGAATCCGCCATCAGCGCCTGCAAGCCCCCGATGGCGTGACGGAGCGCGTCTGAGCCCTCCGCCGTGCCGTCGTCGAAGACATTGCGGCCGTTTTCATCGATGAGGCTCAGATGGATGTGCAGTCCGTTGCCGGCGCGCTCGGCATAAGGCTTGGCCATGAAACTGGCCTCGAGCCCGTGCGCCCGCGCCGCAGCCTTGACGATCTGTTGCAGCAGCACCGCATGGTCGGCCGCAAGGCGCGCGTCGCTCTGGTGCTTGAGATTGGCCTCGAACTGGCCCGGCGCATATTCCTTGCTGGTGGCGCTGACGGGAACGTTCTGCACCTCTGCCGCTTCGGCGAGCGAATCCAGGAACGCCTGGAAGCGGTCGAGATCGTCGATGCCGTAGACCGAAGCGTTGTTCTCCCGCGCGCCGGAGCGCGGATCGAGCGGTGGCTGCGGCCCGCCGTCGATGCTGCGGGCGCGATCGACCAGATAGAATTCGAGTTCCAGCGCGCAGACCGGCGTGAGCTTCAATTCATCGAAGCGTTCCAGCGACCGCTCCAGCGCCGCGCGGGGCTCGGCTGGATCCGGCTCGCCGGCATTGTCGCGCAACGTCATGAAGATCTGCGCGCGGGGTTCGTTCCACACCCGGCGCAAGCTGCCCGGAATGGGCCAGGCGGTACCGTCGGGATCGCCGTCGCCGAAGCCTCGGCCGAAGGGATTGGTCATCTCGCCGCGCGCATCCATCAGGTAGATGGAGTGCGGGATCTGCATGCCCTGCTCGAAAATCTTGCCGGCTTCCCGGATGGCCAGCCGCTTGCCTCGCAGCACGCCGCAGAGATCGACGATCACCGCATCCAGCGCCTCGAGCTCGGGATGCCGGGCTGCCAGCGCCTCGAACTCGGCTTGCGCCTCCAGCACGAAGGCCGGCCGGGCGAAGCTGGGTGGGGTCGTGGCCTTGTTCATGCGAGGGTCCCGAGGGCGAGCGAGGATAACGGCGGGATCATAAAGACCCGGCTAAGGCGGCGAAAGCCGGGCGGCCTGCCTCAATCCTTAACGGCCTTGTCGACCCGCCGCAGCAGGGCCTCGCGTTCCTTGGCGGAAGTGGCGGGAAAGCGCTCGAATTCCGCACCGGTCCGGAGGTCCGCGTAGAACTCGGCGCCGTGTTCGTGAAAGTGCAGAAAAGCGCGGCCGCCGCGGTAGAAAATGCCGCGCGACGTCTCCTTGAGCGCAGTCCGGCTGCGGAGTTTCGCCAGAAGCGGCTCGAGTCGGTCGAGCGCCGCGGGTCCCGCATGCTTCATGGCGCTATGGAATCGGGAGCGGGCAGGAAAGGCAAGGCCACGACGCGCGCCGCGACGGTGCGGAAGTCCGGCGTCTCGCGGTTCGGAGACAGTGTCAAAGTGAGCGATGTACCAGGCTCGGCGGCGCTGCGCTCGACTTGCGCCAGCGCAATGGTTCGGCGCAGCGCGGGCGAGTAGTGCGAATTTAGCGTGTGGCCGACCTTGCGCTCACCCAGCAGCAGCGGCGTGTGCGGCGCCGCTCGATCCATGTCGATCTCGATACCCACGAGTGTTTTCGGCTCGGTCTCGCGATTGGCCAGCCAGGCGGAGCGGCCGTTGAACTCTGCGTGGTCTGCATCGATCAATCGTTCCAGTCCGAGCGAAGCCGGTGTGGGCGCTTTGGCGAAGCCGTCACGCGCTGCCTGGTAGTCGCGGTCCGGCCGCGCGATGCCCGCTTCGAGGTCTAGCAGATCCACGGCGGCAAGCCCGGCCGAGAGAATGCCGAACGCGGCGCCGGCCCGCGCGATGCGGTCCCACACCAGAATGCCGTCGTCCGGCTTGCACCAGATTTCGTAGCCGCCGTGCTCGCCCCAGCGCGACAAGGTCACGTCGAGCCCGCGCCAGAACAGCTTGCGGAACTGCAGCGGTTCCAGCGCGGCTTCGATTCCGGCGCGCTCCAGCACCACTTTGGCGTAGGGCCCGATGACGGCGAGGCCGCCTTCTTCCGCCGATATGTCACGAGCGGTTGTGGCGAATGCGCTGGCGGCGAATTGGAACCAGTCGGGATCTGGCTCGGAGGAGGCAACAAGGAATTTGTCGCGCCCATAGCGCGCCACTAGCCCGGCACCGCGCACCGCGCCGCCATCCGTCAGCCACAGCGCCTTGAGCGACTGGCCCGGCGATAGTTTCGAGACGTCGCGGGTGAACAAACGAGAGAGCAGTGCGGTGACCCCGTCGCCTTCGAGCGCAAGCCGCCAGCGCCAGGAGATATCGGCCATCGCCACACGAAGCCGCGCTGTCAGCGCTTCGTCGTCGGCGTTGGAATAAACCGTGGCGAGTGTCACGCCGTTGCGGGCTGACCAGGCATTGCCGCGATTGGCCTCGGCCGCCCGGGCATGGAACGGCGTGGCGCGAACGAACGGCGCGGGCGTCTTCATCGCTTGCGCTCCAGTGCCTTGGCGACGGCCAGCCGCGCGGCCCGGCCCGAGACGGCGGCAACCGGCTCGGCGCTAGCGCCGCACAGCATCAGGCCCGCGATCGGCGTTTGCGTTCGCTCGCCCCAATGCGACAGCATGCGCGTCACGTCGGCTCGCCTGCTTGGAGAAAGCTCGTCCGGCGTTAGAATTTCCGCTGCGACGATCTTTTGGCTCAGGCTCGGAAAATGGCGGTCGAGGACGCCCGCCACCCGTGCCGCCAGTTCCGCCTTGCGCTGCGGCCAGCCGCCGTCCGGCGCCAGCGGGATCGGGCGCACGAGCGCCGAGACGATGTGCCTCCCGGCAGGAGCCAGCGATGGATCGATCGCAGAGGGCAGGATCATCTCGAAGGCGATCTCGTCGGGGAAATGGCCCAAGGCCGAGGCGCGATAGGCGTACGCCAAGGTCTCGGGGCGCTCGGCAAAGATGAAGCGCGAACCAAGCGATAACGCAACGCCGCCGGGCGTTGGAAGCTCGCTCAGCGCAAACGTGACCTTCGCCTCGCCGGTGCGGGTGCGATCTGCCGCAAGATCTCGCGCATGCGCGAAACCCGCCGCGGCGGCCGGCGCCAGCGCGAAGGTCTCAGTCGCAGGCAAGGTGGAGAACACCAGCGGCGCCGAAATGGTCTCGTTGTCGAGCTCGACGCCGCTGATCCCGTCATTGGCGACGATCAGCCGAGCCACCTTCGCGCGAGTCCGGAGATCGGCGCCGGCCTGCCGGGCCGCGAGCGCCAATGCGTCGACAAGCGTGCCGGGGCCGCCCAGAGGAAATGCCACCGCGCCCTGCAGGCCGCAAATCTCCTGCGCCGCGCGCCATACCAAACTCAGCGCCGAGCCCGGCTCGTTCGGCGAAAG
This sequence comes from Rhizomicrobium sp., assembly GCA_036564785.1. Lineage (GTDB taxonomy): Bacteria > Pseudomonadota > Alphaproteobacteria > Micropepsales > Micropepsaceae > Rhizomicrobium. The sequence continues at coordinate 75,509 of DATCOJ010000207.1, forward strand.
AGCTTGGGCCGCCGCGTCGAACAGGAGCGCCGCCTTTAGCACATCGGACTCGAACCAGGTGTCGAGCCAGGCCGAAGCCCCGGTGCGGGAGAGCCGCTCCAGCGCCGTCTGCTGGCCGAGGCCAAGGCGCAGAGCCTGGTCGTCCCACCACAGCGACCGCATCGCACGCGCCAGCGCGAACAACTCCCCGCGAAATCGCGGCCATGCTTCGGCGTCGCTCTGCGATTGCAGAGCGATCGAGCGCGCGGTGTCGCGGGCGTTGGAACTCAAGACAAGGTGCTTGCCGTCGCTGCGTAAAACGGCGAGCGGCATGTCGCGCGCCGCGAACTTCAACCCATGCCGGGTGAGCCTGAGGTCTTTCACCACCCGCTGGTCGAGCGCATAGAGCGCATGCGCGGCGAACGGGATTTGGATGCCGTCGCCTAGCGGTGCATTGCGGCAGAGGCCGCCGAGCGTGTCAGCTGCTTCCAGCAGCACGACGCGTTTTCGGCTGCGCGCGAGATACGCAGCGGCGGCGAGGCCGCTGATGCCGCCGCCGATCACGATCGCGTCGCAGGTCGAGCCGCTCATCGAAGCCGCCCGGCCTTGAGATCGGCCAGAACGGTCGCGGCGGCAATTGCGCCGGCGGCACAGGTGGCGAGCGCGCCTGCGGCCGTGGAAGGCCCGGCGAGATAGAAACCGCGGATCGGCGTCCGGGCGCCGAGCGCTTCCAAGCCCGGCCGCAAATCGAGCATCTGATCGGCTGCCAGCTCGCCGCCCGCAAGATCGCCCTCGGACGCGCCGATCTGCTCCTCAATGTCCGGCGGCACGATCAACTCGGCGCCGAGGATATGTGAGGAGACGCCTGGCAGGGCTTCGTCGATCTGCGCCAGAATCTTCATGCGCAGCTCTTCACGCCGCGCGTGAGTCCAGGCGCCGTCGAACAGGCGATAGGGAATGCAGCCGGCCGTCACGGCGATGACCGCGCCGCCGACCGGCGCGAGGCTCGGATCGCTGACCGAAACGACGCGCAAAGTGAGCGGCGGCGCTTCGGGAATCAGCCCGACGCACCAGGCGGCATAGGCTTGTGCCGCGGTTTCGAAGTCGGGCGCGAGGTGGACAGGTCCGCGCAGCGCTTCGCCCAGGCCCGCGAGCGAATCCGGCAGGCGGTCCAGCGCCAGCAGCAGCCGCGCGGTCGCGCCAGCCATCCGGAAGTTGCGGATGCGGTTGAGCAGCAGCGGCGGCAGCTCGCTCCACTTGAAGAGGGAGAGAAAGCTGCGCCGCAGGTCCAGCGTTGAAATCATCGCGCGGGCCTCGATCTCGGTCCCATCGGCGAGCACAACAATGGTGGCGCGCCCCTCGGCGGTGCGGATCTCGCTGGCTTCGAGTCCGCAGCGGATCTCGGCCCCGGCTTCGTTTGCGGCACCAGTGAGCGCGTCAGCCATGCGCTCCAAGCCGCCCATGATCGTTCTGGAGCGGCCGGACGCCAGGAGGTGCAGCGCGGTGCCGGCCAGGAACGGGTCGGCGGCGCGTCCCCAAAGCGCGCCGGCACAAACATGCGCCGCCTCATCGGCGCCCGGCACGGCGGTACCAATCGACTGGCTCAACGACGTGCTGGTCCAGGCAGCTCCCGGCCAGGGTTGTGGTGCTCGCTTGCGGCCAAGCATGCGTGGCCAGGAGCGCGCCGGAATCTCCGAGTCGATTTCTGCGCGCCGGCACACGGCTTCGACCGAGAAGGCCGCCTGCTTGAGCAAACGACCCGTCGGCGAAAATCCGAAGTCGCTTCGGCGGATGGTGCTGCGTCGATCCGGCCATAACGCGGTCGACAGCGGCGCCGGCAGGAAGATCGCGCCGCGGCGCGACAGATCGAGCGCCCAATGCAGACTCGCGGGAATCGGCGGAAGCTCATCCACGAACGGCGATGCGCGAAAGCCCGGATGGAATTCGCGGGTTGTTACACGTCCGCCGCAACGCTCGTTGCGCTCGATGACGAGGGTGGCGAGTTTCGCCCGCGCGAGCAGCGCGGCCGCGGCCAAGCCATCCGCGCCCGCGCCGATGATGGCAACATCGTAGCGCAAGCTCGACCTCACCTTCACCCGGCGCCTCTCGCCCGCGCGATAAGCATCGGCGCGGGAGCTTGCGGCCCCGAGAAAGGATAAAGATGAACGAGAAAGGCGGAAACGGCTGCGGCCGTCTCCGCCCTTGGTTAATTGCGGCGCTGGCGCTGGAGCGGCCTAGAGCACGCCGCGCTTGTGCTCGCCGATCACGATGCGGCCAGGATTGAACGCCGCCTTGAACACCGACAGCGCCTTACGAGGCTCGGCGTCACCGCACATGAAGACGTCGAACGCCGCATAGCCGCGCTCCGGCCAAGTGTGAACGCTGATGTGGCTTTCGGCCAGCACCGCCACGCCCGAGATGCCGCCGCCCTCGGTGAAGCTGTGCAGATGGATGTGCAGAAGCGTCGCGCCCGCGGCGTGCACCGCGTCGATCAGCGCCTCCTCGATCCGGCTGCGGTCGTCGAGTCCCTCCGCCTCCCAGAGATCGATGATGAGATGACTACCGGCATAGGTCAGCCCGTTGCGGGTGACGAAGTGATCCTTCGGCTCCGCAGCCGGCTGGGAAACGATTGCGACGGGCTTCTGAGAATGGCGGACGCGGGGCGCCCTCGCTTCTTTGTTCGCCGTCACCAGTTGTAGTTTAGCCATTTCGGGCACCTACCCTTCTGTAAGGTTGACACCTGCGCCTTGGCCTTACGACTTCCGGACGCCGTCTAAGAAGAAAGCGGCCGGAAGAAGTGGAAAACTTCCGCCGCGCCGCCTTTGTTCCGTTGCCGGAACAACGCGAATATAGGGATGTCGGCCCCCTACGCAAGAAATTTTGTCACCCAACCGTCAATTTTTTCTGAGCGCCGTGGCAGCGCTGCGCCGCCTCGGTCACATTTCTCCGGCCGCCGAGCGGTCTCGCGCACGCTGGACAGGGCAGGGACGCCGCCCTAAAAGGCCCGCGCCTTTCTCCCGCCTTTCCGCTCTAGACATTGGAGTTCACGATGCCGGCGAACAGCTTCAAGGAGCGTCTCCACAAGGGTTACGCGCAGGTCATGGAGCTGTCGGCGCCGCCGCTGGCGGAGGAGAAGAGCCGCTACCAGCGGATCAAGATTTTCGACACGGTCGCCAACGGCCGGGTGCTGGTGCTCGACGACATCGTCCAGCTCACCACCCGCGACGAATCCGCCTATGCCGAAATGCTGACACATTTGCCCATGCTCGAGCATGGCGCCGTGGAGCGGGTGATGATCGTGGGCGGCGGCGACCTCTCCATCGCCGACGAGGCGCTGAAGCACCGCGGCGTCAAGGAGGTGGTCCTGGTCGACATCGACGGCCGCGTGGTGGAGCTCTGCCGGGAGCACTTCGCTGAGATCAACGCCAAGGCCTTCAAGGACCGTCGGCTCAAGATCGAGATCGCCGATGCCTTCGAGTATCTCGGCAGCAGCGCTTCCAAGGAGCGCTTCGATCTCATCGTTGCCGATCGGCCGGACCCCGTCGGGCCTGGCAAGGCGCTGTTCGGGGAGACCTTCTACGACCGGGTGAAGGCGGCGCTGAGGCCCGGCGGCTTCGCCACCTTCCAAACCGGTGTGCCCTTCTACCAGCCTTGGGAGATCACCGACGCGCTGAAGGAACTCGCCGGATTCTTCCCCCAATCGGGCCTCTATCTGACGGTGGTGCCGAGCTATATCGGCGGCTTCATGGCGCTCAGCTGGGCGGGTAAGGGCAAACGGCTTGGCACGCCGGCCGGCTTCAAGCGGGCACGGGCAGCCTTCGCAGCGGCCCGGCTCAAGACCGATTACTTCAATCCGGATGTCCACGCCGCGGCCTTTGCGCTGCCGGAATGGATCAGGCGCCTGGTGCCGTGAAGCTTGGATCGGCGCGCGGCCGTGACAATATAAGGAGCGGCTTGGAAGCCACTATCTCCACAGGAGGGACCGATGAGCTTGAGGATCAACGACACGGCGCCGGATTTCGAGGCCAACACCACCGAAGGTAAGATCCGCTTCCATGACTGGATCGGCAATTCCTGGGCGGTGCTGTTCTCCCATCCCAAGGACTTCACCCCGGTCTGCACCACCGAGCTCGGCTATATGGCGAAGATGAAGCCGGAGTTCGACCGGCGCAATGTCAAGATCATCGGTCTGTCGGTCGATCCCGTGGACAAGCATTCCGGCTGGGCCAGCGACATCAAAGAGACGCAAGGCACGGCGCCGAACTATCCCATTATCGGCGACGACGATTTCCAGGTCTCCAAGCTCTACGGCATGCTGCCGGCGGAGGTGAGCGGCGATCCCGCCAAGCGCACGCCGGCCGACAATCAGACCGTGCGCAATGTCTTCGTCATCGGGCCGGACAAGAAGATCAAGCTGATCCTGGTCTATCCCATGACTACGGGGCGCAATTTCGACGAGGTGCTGCGGGTGATCGACTCGCTGCAGCTGACGGCCAAGCACCGCGTGGCGACGCCGGTAAACTGGAAACAGGGCGAGGACGTGATCATCGCGGGATCGGTGTCGGACGACGAGGCCAAGAAAATCTATCCGCAGGGCTGGAAGGCGCCGCGGCCTTATCTCCGCATCGTCCCGCAGCCGAAATAGGCGCCGCTAGACGTTCGAGTCCACGATTGCCGAATAGACCAGCGTACGCAGGTCGCGGCGCAGCGTGAGGCGCGCCTCGCTGCCCATCACCTGGGTCATGAACACGACGGTCAAATCCTCCTTGGGATCGATCCAGAAGGCGGTGGCCGCCGCGCCACCCCAGAAATACTCGCCGGGGCTGCCCGGCACATGCGTTTTGGCGACGTCCATGGTCACGCCGCAGCCAATGGAGAAGCCGACGCCGGCGTAGCCCGCCTCGCTGAACAGGCCCTCGCCCGCCACCATGTCGGTCAGCAGCTTGCCGTCCGGCAGCAGGTTGAGACCGAACATCTCCACCGTCTTGGGTGACAGGATTCGTACGCCGTCGAGTTCGCCGCCGTTCAGCATCATACGGCAGAAACGCAGGTAGTCGCCCGCGGTGGACACCAGGCCGCCTCCGCCGGACTCGAGCTTCGGCGGTTCGGCATAGGTCGATTTCTGCGCGTCGTCCTGGACCGCGAGACCGCCGCCCTTCTTCGGCATGTAGCAGGAGCAGAAGCGGTCGAGCTTGTTCGCCGGTACCGAGAAGGCGGTGTCCTTCATCCCCAGCGGCTCGAACAAACGGGTGCGGAGAAATTCGCCGAAGGTTTGCCCGGAGAGCTTCTGCACGAGGTACCCCATTACGTCGATGGAGACGGAGTAGTTCCAGTGCTCGCCGGGAGAGAAATCCAGCGGCACGTTCGCCAGCTGCTCGACGAAGGCATCGAGCCCGCCCGGCGTCTGGAAGTCGCCGATCTTAAGCCGGCGGTATTCGGCATCCACCGCCGTGCGCATCAGGAAGCCGTAGGTGAGGCCCGAGGTGTGCGTGACGAGATCGATCACCTTCATGCGCCGCTTGGGCGGAGCGGTGATGAACTGCCCGCTGGTATTGGTGGTGAGGCTGGGGATGCCGCTCAGATAGACGCGCTGGTTCTTCCAGGAGGGAATGTGCACATGCACGTCGTCGTCGAGCCCGATCTTGCCTTCCTCGGCCAGCATCATCAGCGCCACCGCGGTGATCGGCTTGCTCATGGAATAGATGCGGAAGAGAGCGTCCTCGCGCATCTTCAGCCCGCGCTCGATGTCGATGAAGCCGGAGAGGCCGGTATGGGCGAGCTCGCCGCGGCGGAAAACCTGCACCAGGAATCCCGGCAGCTCGCCGCTGTCGACGTATTTCTCCGTCATGATGCGATCGAGGCGCTCGAGGCGCTCGCGCGACAGGCCTACGGCTTCCGGCTTGGTCATGGACGTGACTCCCGATTTCACTGGCGCCAGCCTACCGCAAGCCCGGATTTTGAAAAGACGTTGCGGCGGCGGTCCGGCGGCAGGTAACGTGGTCTCGACCGATAATTGGGAGCAGGGCGATGGCGTGGGACTTCGAGACCGAGCCGGAATTCCAGAAGAAGCTCGACTGGATCGACGAATTCCTCGACACCGAGGTCGAGCCGATTTCGCAGCTGGGCGTCGGCTATGCCGGGGTGAAGTCCAAGACCTACCAGAAGGCGGTGCGCCCGCTGCAGGCCAAGGTGAAGGAACAGGGCCTATGGGCCTGCCACCTCGGGCCCGAGCTGGGTGGCCAGGGCTTCGGCCAGGTGAAGCTCGCGCTGATGAACGAGCGGCTGGGACGCGTGCCGCTGGCGCCCTCCGTGTTCGGCTGTCAGGCGCCCGACACCGGCAATGCCGAGATCATCGCTCATTTCGGCACCGAGGAGCAGAAGAAAGCATATCTCTGGCCGTTGCTGAACAACGAGATCACCTCCGGTTACTCGATGACCGAGCCGCAAGGCGGCTCCGATCCGCTCGCCTTCACCACGCGCGCCGATCTCGAAGGCGACGAATGGGTGATCAACGGCGAGAAGTGGTTCACCTCTGGCGCGCGCAGTGCCGAGGTGCTGGTCGTCTATGCGGTGACCGATCCGGACCACAAGGACCCCTACCGCCGCATGAGCATGTTTCTGGTGCCGCGCAAGACCAAGGGCGTCGAGGTCGTGCGCTATGTCGGCGTGGGCTCGGAGCGCGAAGGCTCGGAAGGCTACATGCGTTACAACAACGTGCGGGTGCCCTATGATGCACTGCTGGGGCCGCGCGGCGAAGCCTTCGTCATCGGGCAGACGCGGCTGGGCGGCGGGCGCGTGCATCACGCCATGCGTACGGTCGGACAGTGCAAGAAGGCGCTCGATCTGATGTGCAAGCGCGCGGTGTCGCGCACCACGCGCGGCGGCGGCAAGATCTCCGACTATCAGATGGTGCAGGAGCAGATCGCCGATTCCTGGATCGAGCTCGAGCAGTTCCGCCTCTTAGTGCTGCAGACGGCCTGGAGGATCGACAAATACAAGGACTATCGCAAAGTGCGCAAGGACATCGCGGCGGTAAAGGTCGCGATGCCCAAGGTCTATCACGACATCGCGTCGCGCGCGATGCACATCCATGGCGCGCTCGGCGTCTCCAACGAGATGCCGTTCACCTCCATGCTGATCGGCTCCATGGTGATGGGAATCGCCGACGGCCCCACCGAAGTTCACAAGATCACCGTGGCCAAACAGGTTCTGCGCGACTTCCGCCCCGACAACGATCTGTTCCCGTCCTATCACCTGCCCAAGCTCAAGGAGGCGGCGAAGGACCGCTTCCCGGACGTGGCGGCGATGCTGAAGGAGGAATGGGCCGCGCACGCGGAGTCCATCGATGCGCTTTAGGAATCACGCGGAGGCGCGAAGACGCGGAGAGCCGCAGCACGTTCAGCGAACCGTAGAATCTCACGGCGCTTTGCGCGCGAATTGCCATCACGGTTTTTGCCTCCGCCGCTCCGCGCCTCCGCGTGATAATTTTCTAGTGACCTAGTCGAGCCCTGAGATGTCTAGCCCTAACTACACCCCAAAGCCCGGATGGCCGGCGATGAGCCTGAAAGAGGCGCATGCGCGGCTCACCGCACCGGGTTCGCCCCTCGAGATGGACGAGGTCGTCATCCGCGGCGTGAAGACTCGCGTGTGGAAGAACGCGCCGCCCACTCTGCGCGAGCTGCTCATGCTGGCGCGCGCGGCCTATGGCCCACGCGAGTTCCTCGTCTATGAGAGCGACCGCGCCACCTACGAGAGCTTCTATCGCGCCGCCGTGGCCATCGCCTATGAACTGCAGAAGCAGGGCGTGAAGAAAGGCGATCGCGTCGCCATCATCATGCGCAATCTGCCGGAATGGCCGGCTATCTTCTACGGCGCGGGAATCATCGGCGCCATCGTCACGCCGCTCAACGCCTGGTGGACGGGGCCGGAGCTGGAATACGGCCTGGTGGATTCCGGCACCAAGGTCGCCTTCGTCGACGCCGAGCGGCTGGAGCGCATCGCCGAGCATCTGGTCAATTGCCCCGATCTGAAGCGCATCTATGTCAGCCGCTATCCCGACGAATTGCCCAGCCCGATGGTGACGCGGCTTGAAGACGTCCTCGGCAATGTCAACGATTGGGGAAACCTGCCCGACCGGCCGCTGCCGGAGGCGGCAGTCGACACCGACGACGATGCCACCATTCTCTATACCTCTGGGACCACCGGGCGGCCGAAGGGCGCGCTCGGCACCCACCGCAACATGCTGTCCAACATCATGGCGTCCGCGTCGGCCTCGGCGCGCAATTTCCTCCGCCGCGGCGAGGCGCCGCCGGTCCCGGCGCCCTCCGATCCGCAGCGCTGCACGCTTCTGTCGGTGCCATTCTTCCACGCCACCGGATGCTTCGCGGTGCTCAATCCCACCATCGCCGCCGGTGCCAAGATCGTGCTGATGCGCAAGTGGGAGCCCGAGCTCGCCATGCAGCTGATCGAGCGCGAGAAGGTGAACGGCGCGGGCGGCGTGCCCACCATCGCCTGGCAGCTGATCGAGCATCCCAACCGCTCGAAATACGATCTCTCGTCCCTGGAGAGCGTTGCTTATGGCGGCGCGCCGTCGGCACCCGAGCTGGTGAAGAAGATCGTCGAGACCTTCCCGAAGTCGCTGCCCGGCAACGGCTGGGGCATGACGGAGACCTCCGCCACCTGCACCACGCACTCCGCAGAGGACTACGAGAACCGTCCCGATTCCTGCGGCCCCGCGGTCGCCGTCTGCGATCTCAAGATCATGAGTGTCGATGGAACGCGTGAATTGCCGGTGGGCGAGGTGGGCGAGCTATGGGCGAAAGGGCCCAACATCGTCAAAGGCTACTGGAACAAGCCGGACGCCACGGCGCAGACCTTCGTCGACGGCTGGGTGAAGACCGGCGATCTGGCGCGCCTCGATGAAGAAGGCTTCTGCTTCATCATCGACCGCGCCAAGGACATGCTGATCCGCGGCGGCGAGAACATCTACTGCATCGAGGTCGAGAACGTACTCTATGAGCACCCCGCGGTGATGGACGCGGCGCTGGTCGCGGTACCGCATCACTCCCTGGGCGAGGAGCCGGGCGCGGTGGTGCATCTCAAGCCGGGCATGCACACGACCGAGGACGAGCTGCGCGCCTTCGTCGCCGGCAAGCTCGCAGCCTTCAAGGTGCCGGTGAAGGTCGTGTTCTGGCCCGAAACCCTGCCGCGCAACGCCAACGGCAAGATCATGAAGAGCGAGCTGAAGAAGATCTTCGCGGCCTAGACCTGCTGTCCCGGCGGATGATCGACCGCGCCGGTGGCGGTCAATTCGGCGGCGAGCCGGTTCAAATTCGTCCTGTGTGTTTCGCGTGTGATCGGGAAGAAACCGATAATGAAGATACCGATGGCGTAGAGCGCCACGACGACGACGAGATAGACCACCGCGAAGTGATGAACGATGGCGGGATCGACATTACCCGGAACCGCCGTCGTGGGGAAATGGGTCGCCCATAGAAGCATGCCGGAGGCAAAGACGCCGAGCCCCGTCACCGCCTTTTGCAGCAGACTGTTTCCGGCGAAGAACAGCCCTTCGGAGCGACGCCCGGTCTTGAGCTCGCTGTCTTCTACGACGTCGGCGATCATGGCCACCACGAGAACCGAACTTCCGATGGTCAGCGCAGCGGAGATTGCGTTGAAGGCGAACAGGATCGGTATCAGTCCTGCCATCCCGGGATGAAGGCCCACGCCCAGCAGTCCCAGCGTTAGCGGCGTGATGGCAATCGTGAGCCCGACGGAAAACATCCATATCGCGCCGTTGCGCTTGTTCAGGAGGCGCGAGAGCGGCGGTGCGATCACGAACGACCCCAGGACCGCGATGACCGTGGAGAAGGTGAGAAACCCGATCTGTTGGCTGGTCAGGCCCCAGAAGAACGTCGCGATGTAGAAGTTGAGCGCGAACACGAGCCCCGTCGCCAGATTCAGGATGACGACGGCCGCCATGAGGATGAGGAAAGCGCGATTGAGCAGTGTGCCCACCATTTCCCGCACGAATTGCGCAAGCGTAAGCTGCCGTTTCGGGGGCGAGCGAAAATACTTGATGAAGCGGTGCGTCCCGGCTGCCGAAACCAGGATGGCGATGAACATGACGATGGCGGCGACGTAGCCGTACACGCTGTAGCCCGCCGGATTGAGTTGCCCCACCTTGTATTCGGCCGTGGGCTTGAACAGCACGAACAGCGCCAACATCAGCATTCCCAATCCGCCGCACCAGGCAAACAGCACCCGGAAGCTCGAAAACGACGTCCGCTGGTCGTATTCCGGGGTGAGCTCGGCAATCAGCGCTGAGCTGGGAATTTCGTAGAAGGTGATGAACGTGCGCACCACCACGGCGCAAGCGATCAGGTAGTAGAACAGCGCGCCATCCGACCAATGCGGCGGGTTCCACAGCAACAGATAGGAGATCGCCACCAGCGGCGCCGAGAGATACATCAGCGGATGGCGCCGGCCCCAGCGGGTGCGCAGATTGTCCGAAATCTGGCCCACGATCGGATCGAGCAGGGCATCGAAGATGAAGGCGATGGCGATCGCAAGCCCGACCAGCTGAGCCGGCAGATGCAGCACGAGGTTGTAGAAAGGAAGCAGGATGGTCTGAAAACCGTTGTCCTTGACGCCATAGGCGACCGAGCCGAAACCGTAGAACAGCTTGGTCCTGAGGCTCGTCAGCTCGCTTTTCGCGGGCGCGTCGGCCATTCTTCCTCCTCGCGCGGCCGAGGCCGGCAGCGTCCCGTTGCGAATCTGGGGTAGGGCAGGGCGGGCGTCAACCGCCAGGCAGAAATCGACTTTTGCGGTTGCATTTGTAGCCGGAGCATAGAGGCTAGCGACCGTCGCAACCTTGGAGCCGGAATGCAGAGTCGCCTGCGTCTCTATCTCAGGCCGGGTTTCTTGTTTGCGGCAGCCGGAATGGCGGCGAGCGCAGTGCTCGCGCTTTCCCTCGGTTCGAACGGCGCCTGGTTTGCGCTGGCTGCGGCGACGGCCACGCTGATTGTCGCGCTGTATCTCCCGGAGCCGGACGGACAAGGCAGCCTTGTTGGCTCGCGCGCAACGCTGGCGTTGGATCTATTGCCAGGCTTTGCCCGCGAAGTCTTCGAGGGTTTGCCGGATCCCTTGATGCTGGTGGACGGAACCGGCCGCGTGCTGTTCGCCAACAAGGCCATGCGCGGGGTGGCGGGGACTGATGCGGAGAGAAAACACGTCTCCTCGGTGCTGCGCACGCCGGCCGTGCTCGAAGCCATTGCCCTGACGGCGGCGACGGGAGAATCCTCGTCGATCGAGTTCGCGTTCCATGTTCCAGTCGAACGCCACTTCCAGGCTTACGTCACCCGCACCGAGGGTCCGCGCCTCACCGCGCTGCTGCTGCACGACCTGACGTCGCTCAAGCGCGCCGAGCAGGCTCGCGCGGATTTTATCGCCAATGCCAGCCATGAGCTGCGCACGCCGCTCGCAGCCGTTTCCGGCTTCATCGACACCCTGCGCGGGCACGCGCGGGACGATGTCGCAGCGCGCGGCCGCTTTCTCGACATCATGAGTGTCGAGGCGCAGCGCATGCGCCGGCTGATCGACGATCTCCTGTCGCTCACCCGCATCGAGCTGAACGAGCACGTGCCGCCGGCCGGAGAAGTCGATCTCGGCGCGGTCGTGCGCGACGCCGCCGCAACGCTGGGGCCGCTCGCCGAAGCGGATGAGGTCTCTATCGAGATTTCAGTGCCCCCGTCGCTGCCCACGGTGATCGGGGAGCGCGACGAACTCATTCAGGTGTTCCAAAATCTGATTCACAACGCCATCAAATACGGCAAGCCGGGCGGCCACGTCTGGATCGCGTTGTCGCCGGAGCCCAATCCGCCGCCAACCTATGGACGTGGCAGTCCCGGCGCCGTGGTCAAGGCGGTGGTGCGGGACGACGGCGAAGGCATTCCCCGCGAGGCCGTTCCACGGCTCACCGAGCGCTTCTACCGGGTGGACGTGAAGCGAAGCCGCGAGCGAGGCGGAACCGGCCTCGGCCTTGCCATCGTCAAGCACATCGTCAACCGCCACCAGGGCAAGATGTACATCGACAGCGGGCTGGGAGAAGGCAGCACCATCACCTTGCTTCTGCCCGCCGCGCCGGCCACCGCCGAAGAAACCGCCCCTGTGGTTGTCACAGAAGTGATATAATACTGTCACAAAGACGTGGCGGTCGGCCGTTACTCAAGCAAAGCGAGGGCGCCCGGGCGGGAGCGAAATGAGCGATCACACAGTCAAGGCCTTCACCGAACAGCTTGAACAGCTGACCACGACCGTTGCTCAGATGGGCGGGCTGGCCGAGGCGCAGCTCGCCGATTCCATCGAGGCCATCGCCCGCCGCGACACCGCGCTCGCCGAATCCGCCATCGCCGGCGATCCGCGCATCGACCAGCTGCAGCAATCGATCGAGGACCAGTCGCTGAAGCTCCTGGCGCTGCGCCAGCCGATGGCGGTCGACCTGCGCGAGACTCTGGCCGCGATCAAGATCGCCAGCGAACTCGAGCGCATCGGCGATCTCGCCAAAAACATCGCCAAGCGGGCGCTGGTGCTGAATCGAGAGCCGCCCATTCGCCTCACCCAGAGCCTTGCCCGCATGGGCCGGGCCACGCTCAGCCAGCTGAAGCTGGTGCTCGACGCCTATTCCGATCGCGACGCAGCCGGCGCCGAAGCAGTCTGGCGCAACGACGGCGAGATCGACGAGATCTACAACAGCCTGTTCCGCGAGCTGCTCACCTACATGATGGAAGACCCGCGCACCATCGGGTTGTGCACGCATCTTCTGTTCGTCGCCAAGAATATCGAACGCACCGGCGACCACGCCACCAACATCGCCGAAGTCGTCTATCACATGGCCAGCGGCCGGCACCTGACCACCGAGCGGCCCAAGGCCGACGTCACCAGCTCCACCACGATTCCCTTCGAGCGGAAAGCCTGATGCTCAAACCCAGCGTTCTCGTGGCCGAAGACGAAGGCGCGCTCGTCACCTTGCTGCGCTACAATCTCGAGCGCGAGGGCTATCGCGTGTTCGAGGCGCAGGACGGCGAAGAGGCGCTGCTGGTCGCCGGCGAGCAGAAGCCCGATGTCGTGCTGCTCGACTGGATGCTGCCTCAGCTCTCCGGCATCGAGGTCTGCCGCCGCCTGCGCAGCCGGCAGGAAACCCGCAACGTTCCCATCATCATGCTGACGGCGCGCGGCGAGGAGAGCGACCGCATCCGCGGGCTCGACACCGGCGCCGACGATTACATCACCAAGCCTTTCTCCATGACCGAGCTGCTGGCGCGGCTGCGCGCAGTGATGCGGCGCATCCGCCCCGGCCTCGCCGACGACGTCGTGGTGGTGGGCGACATCGAAATGGACCGCGCCGCCCACCGGGTGCGCCGGGCCGGCCGCGACATTCATCTCGGTCCCACCGAGTTCAAGCTGCTGGACCACCTGATCCAGCATCCCGGCCGCGTGTTCAGCCGCGAGCAGCTGCTCGACGCCGTGTGGGGCTCCGACGTCTATGTCGAGGCCCGCACCGTGGACGTTCATGTCGGGCGCCTGCGCAAGGCGCTCAACCCCGAAGGCGTACGCGATCCCATCCGTACCGTGCGCTCCGCCGGCTATGCGCTGGACGACGCTTTCGCCGCCTGAGCGCCTCACGCCTCATTTCTCACGCCAGGCGAATATCCGTGTGCAGAAAGTCATCGCCCTTGCACAGCAGCGCGGCGTCGAGCGTCCTGGCGCAGGCATAGGCGAAACAGTCGCCCATGTTGAGGTTGGCGCGGTGGCGCCCCTTGCCGTAGCGCGCGAAGGCCTCGACCGCCGCCTGCGCAATGCCCGAATCGATCGCCAGCCAATCGAAGGCGAAACGTTCGCCGAGCTCGCCGACCAATAGCGAGGCTTCCCCCACAGTCAGCTTGAGCGCGCGCGCCAGGCCGGTCACGCTCTCATAGTGCGCCAAGGCCGACGTCCAGGCCTCCGGCGCCCCTTGCAGCTTTGCGGCAAGCTCGGCGGCATCGGGCTCCTGCGCGATGATGGCAACCGCCGCCGAGGCGTCGACGAAGATCATTCCTCTCCCGACAGCCAATCATAAAAGGCCTTGTCCGCCGGCAGGCCGCCGGGACGCGCCATCGCAGCCGCCTTGGCCTGAATCTCCTTTATTGCCTCGAGCCTTCCCTCGCGCCGGGCGCGGTCGTATTCGCGCTCGACGGCGTCGCGGATGGTCTCCGTGATGCCCTTGCCTTTCAGCTCCGCCAACTTGCGGACCACCCGGTCGGTCGCCGGGTCTTTCACATGGAACGCCACGGTCTACACCTCTCAGTGTAGACGTATACACCGGCTGGTGTAGACCGTCAACGCTTCCCTACGACGCCATCCGCCCCTTGTGGTCGCGGCGCAGCGCCTGCGGCTGGTAGGCCTTGCGGGCATGGGCCTCGCAATAGGGCGAGCCGGTCTTGGGCCGGCGGCCGCAGAAATGAAACTCGTCCGCGCTGGGGTCGCCGATGGGCCAGCGGCACATGCGGTCGTTGATGGTGAGCACGGTGGCGTGGCTGCCGTCCTCCAGCACCAGCGGATCCTCCGCCACCATGGGCGGCTCGACCACGTGGGAGCGGACCGAAAGCCGCGGCGCCTGCGGCAGGCGGGGGCGGTCGACCCTGGCCGGCACGGCGCGGCCCGCCAGGCCCAGCCGGTGCACCTTGCCGATCACGGCGTTGCGGGTGACCCCGCCGAGCACGCGGGCGATCTGACTCGCCGACAGCCCCTCCGTCCACAGCGACTTCAACTGGTCCACCCTCTCGTCCGTCCAGCTCATCTTGGCGTCTCCCTGGCTCCTGCCACTAGATATCGTAGCAGCCGCCTTAGGGCGCACAAGACTTGGCTGGCCTCTACCAGGTCTTGTCCACAAGAACCGACTCGCGCATTCGAACCTCAGAAATTCGAGGGGGGTATCCCCTCGGCTACCTCTCCCCCGCAAGATAATTGTTTGGTTTGTTCGGAGCGGACCCCCGGGGGGAGGGGGGAGTCCCCTCTTCCGAGGGCCGGGCCCGTCCAAACCAGCCGCAGGGGCCGAAGTCCCCCAAAAGGCGATAGCCAGCGGAGTCTCCTATGTTGCAGACAAACAACGAACATGTCAAGGTCCGCGGTGTTGAACATAATAGGAACACGCGTTAACCTCTGTAGATTGTTGGAACGCATATTGATTCGCGAGCAAAGCATGTCGGCCAAAGGGGAACTCCTCAGAAAGGCTCGTGGCGCATTCTTTACGCCCGAGACGATCAGCCGATACATTGCTGAGTGGGCTATCCGTAGCAGCGCGGATCGAATCCTAGAGCCCTCCTGCGGTGAGGCGAGTTTTCTTCTCGAAGCTGGGAATCGCCTCAAGGCACTAAATCCATTGCTCCGATCAACAACAAATCAATTGCATGGAATTGAGATACACACTGAGTCTGCACACTCCGCGGTACGCGTATTAGAGTCGAAGGGCCTTGGCGTTAGTCTGAGAATGCAAGATTTTTTCGACGTCGCCCCATCGCCCGTCTACGATGCGGTTGTAGGGAATCCTCCATACGTTAGATACCAAGAGCATGCTGGTCGGCCACGTATGAAGAGCCTGGAAGCGGCCCTTGCTGGCGGCGTCCGCCTGAACGGTCTCGCCAGTTCGTGGGCCGCCTTCACAATTCACGCAGCGAGGTTCCTAGGGCCGGAGGGCCGCTTGGGTTTTGTGTTGCCGGCGGAACTGCTAGCAGTGAATTATGCCGCGCCCGTCCGCAGATTCTTGTTGGAGCGGTTTTCTAGCATCCGATTAGTTCTGTTCGAGAATCTTGTTTTTCCGGGAGTATCAGAAGAAGTTGTTTTGCTACTGGCCGAGGGAAGCGGTGGCGCGAAATGCTTTGAGGTATTTCATGCAAAGGACTTGGCCGACTTGCCAAGAGCGGAATCAACTGCTTGGCGAGAGCACTCGATTGGGCAAGGTAGGAAGTGGACGACTGCGCTCACCGCAACAGATTTGGCGCCATACGAGAGCTTGAAGAATGCCGGAGGCTTTGAAGTACTCTCCGACTGGGGGACCACCTATCTCGGCGCAGTAACAGGCGATAATGATTTTTTCGCGTTGACCTGGGATCAGGCAAGGAAGCTTGGCTTAAGTGCTGGTGAATGCATTCAAATTTCTCCGCCGGGCTCACGACATCTGAAGGGACTCAAATTTGGCAAATCGGCGTGGGAAGCCGCAGCACGGGAAAATCGACGGTGTTTTCTCTTCCACCCAAAGGAGCAACCGACCAAAGAAGCTTTGCGCTACATCGCTAAGGGTCGGGCTGGCAAGATTGACGGTGCCTACAAATGCGCAGTGCGAACGCCATGGTGGCGGGTCCCGCTCGTCGAAATTCCCGATATCCTACTCACCTATATGAATCATGATTGTCCACGGTTTCTGGCAAATGAGGCGGGCGTTCACATACTCAACTCCCTATACGGGATTCGTTTGCGATATGGACGAAAGGCGCTTGGCCGAGAACTTCTGCCGATTGCCGCGCTTAACACGGTAACTCTGCTAGGCTCTGAACTCGTCGGTCGATCGTATGGCGGTGGCCTGCTGAAGCTTGAGCCGAGAGAAGCAGATAAGTTGCCACTTCCTGCCAAAGCCCTAGTCGATAAGTGTAAAGACGAACTACGGGCGGTTGCTCCGCAGCTTTCTCCCGCTCTGCGACAGGGAAATCTGCTTGCAGCAACGGATATGGTCGATGAGGTTCTCCTTGTGCGTGGGCTCGGTGTCTCGAAGGAAGATATTCGATACTTGAGGACCGCGCGCGCAAGTCTTTTTGATCGACGACAAGCTCGCGCAAAGGTGAATCGTGTCACAAATTGACGACGGCGTCGCCGCAGCGCTCAAGCGGTTGTTATCTAAGCCGCTCGATACCGCTACGCAGGCGGAGAAGAAGCGCTATAGCGAACTTGTCTCGCAAGCTGTTGCACTAGCCCTCGCTGCCGAACTACGCGGCCGTGGAATGAGGGAAGCAAGACCGACCGCGCCGGGCGAATTCGCCGATTCGGGGGCCGAGAGACGGATGTCTGGGGGGATTGGTGCAAAGAAGGTCGATGTGACTTGGACGACTCCGGAATCCGGTTTGCTTCTTGGAATCTCAATCAAGACGATCAACTTCAGAGATACGAAGACCAAGAATTTTCAGAAGAATCTTACGAACCGCCGAAGCGACATGCTTGTCGAGGCAGTTACGCTTCATAGACGATTTCCCTACGCGGTTTTGGCAGGGTTTTTCTTTCTGGATAAAGGAGCTGCGGCGGACTCCACGTCTAAGCGGCGTTCGACTTTCTACAATGCACATGCTCGGATGAAGCTGTTTACCGGCCGAGCAGATCCTGCTGGTCGGGACGAGCAGTTTGAACGGCTCTACATTTTTCTGCTTGATGCAGGAACTGCCTCGTACGACCTAAAGGCATATTCCGTTGGCGTCCCGGAGAAGACAAAGCCCCTGAGCGCAATCATTGACGAATTGATTGCCCTAGTTGCGGAACGCAACCCTGACTTTTATGAGGTTCAAGATGGAAAACTTATTCCGGTGAAGTCATAGAAGAATTGCCCACGCGTCGCTCGGGTCGATGCCTTACGTCGCTTTCCCCGGACACGATCAAGCACGTTGCAACGGTCACGCCCCTTCATCTCACGATCGAGCAGATGGTGAAGATCGATAGCGCTTACCGAAAAGCGTTTGGAGGTGGATAACTCGGCAGCGACCCTCGCGCTTTTCGAGAGTCTGCATCATCATTGGTAGGTGATTCGCGAGGACGTTTCGTGGGATCGGCGCAGCAAAGCCTGTTTGAAGAAGAGGAATTGGCGCGGAAGCGCTACGTGCCCGACCCTCGGCACGTGCGCAACAGCTTGGCCGATTTGCTCGGGCAGATGCGCGCGGCCGAGCGCTGGCCCTGGGAAGGCGCCGTGCTGGAGCTTTATCGCAACATCGTGCCGCGGCAGCTTTACGCCGAGCTGCCTGATGTTGAAGAGGCCGCGCGCTGGCGCGCCGAGATCGAGGCGGAGGCGGCGCGGCTGGACGCGGCCGGCTGAGTCTTCTTTTGCCCCCATCCGCCTTCGCTCTCGCGAGCTTCGGCGGGACAGGCCCCTGCCCCTCCACCACGCTTCGCGTGGTCCCCCTCCCCCGTAAACGGGGGAGGAACCACGTGCGTTGCCGCCGCATCGCTTGACCCCGCGGCCCTTGCGCCGGATAAGGCCCCCGCGAAATCTGTGGCCCCCCGGGCTCCCAGCCCCCGGCCCACCCGGTCCTCAAAGCGATGGCGTCGTTTCCGTCCCTGTTGCCGACTTATGCCCGCGCCGAGGTGGCGTTCGTGCGCGGCGAGGGCGCCTACATCTTCGACGAGAACGGCAACCGCTATCTCGATTTCGGCGCCGGCGTGGCGGTGAACGCGCTGGGGCACGCGCATCCGCATCTGGTGGCGGCGCTGACCGAGCAGGCGCAGCGCCTGTGGCACACCTCCAATCTCTATCGCGTGCCGGGGCAGGAGAGGCTGGCGCGACGGCTGATCGAAGCCACCTTCGCTGACACCGTGTTCTTCACCAATTCCGGCGTCGAGGCGATCGAGTGCTCGATCAAGACGGCGCGGCGCTATCACTTCGCCAACGGCGCGGCGGAGCGCTTCCGCATCGTCAGCTTCGAGGGCGCCTTTCACGGACGCACCTTGGCGGCCATCGCGGCGGGCGGGCAGGCGAAATATCTCGAAGGCTTCGGACCCAAGGTGGAAGGCTTCGACCAGGTGCCATTCGGCGATCTGAAGGCGCTGGAAGCGGCGGTGTCGCCCGCCACTGCGGCGCTGCTGATCGAGCCGATCCAGGGCGAGGGCGGCTTGCGTCCGGTGCCGCCGGAATTCCTGCGCGCGCTTCGCCGGATGTGCGACGAGAGCGGCATGCTGCTCATCTTCGACGAGATCCAGACGGGCATCGGCCGCACCGGCAAATTGTTCGCGCATGAATGGGCCGGCGTGGAACCCGACATCATGGCCATCGCCAAGGGCATCGGCGGCGGCTTTCCGGTCGGCGCGTGTCTGGCCACCGCCGAAGCCGCCAAGGGCATGACCACCGGCACCCACGGCACCACCTTCGGCGGCAATCCGCTCGCCATGGCGGTGGGCAATGCCGTGCTGGACATCGTGCTGGCGCCGGGGTTCCTCGAGCATGTCGAGCGGGTGGGCAATTACGCGCGGCAGCAATTGGCGTCGCTGATTGCCGCGCATCCGTCCGTGTTCGAGGATGTGCGGGGGCAGGGATTGATGCTGGGATTGAAGATGGCCGTGCCCAATGGCGAGTTCATCGATCGCTTGCGCGGCAACGGCATGCTGGCCATCGGCGCCGGAGATAACGTGGTGCGGCTGCTGCCGCCGCTGATTATCGAGGAGACGCACGTGCGCGAGGCGCTGGAGACGCTGTCCGCGACCGCGCGGGAGTTTGAACAAAAGCAATCAGAAGCGAATGAGTCTCCCCCCTCCCCTCG
>DATCOJ010000208.1:0-10230 GCA_036564785.1 Rhizomicrobium sp.
GTGCGGGGTCCGCGCCCCCTCCCGCAAGGGGAGGGGGGAGCAAGGAGGACGACATGACAGGATCTGACATCACAATAAGTGGGCCGGACGGGCAGTTCGGCGGCTATCTTGCCAGCCCGTCGGCCGGCAGCGGCCCCGGCATCGTCGTCATCCAGGAGATTTTCGGCGTCAACAAGGTGATGCGCGACGTCGCCGACTCATTCGCCGCGCGCGGCTATTTCGCGCTCTGTCCCGATCTCTTCTGGCGGCTCGAACCCGGCGTGCAGCTCACCGACAAGTCCGATGCCGAGTGGCAGCGCGCCTTCGGGCTGATGCAGAAGTTCGATCCCGACAAAGGCATCGCCGACATCCAGGCCACCATCCGCCATCTGCGCGGGCTCGCCGGCGCCACGGGGAAAGTCGGCGCGGTCGGCTATTGCCTGGGCGGCCTGCTCGCTTATCTCACCGCCGCGCGCACCGATGCCGATGCATCCGTCGGCTATTACGGCGTCAACATCGATTCCAAGCTCGACGAGGCGAACACCATCGCAAAGCCGCTGATGCTGCACATTGCCGAGAAGGATCAGTACGTGAAACCGGAGGCGCAGAAGAAGATCGTCGACGCGCTCAAGACCAATCCCCGCGTCACCATCCATCTCTATCCCGGGATGGATCACGCCTTCGCGCGCGAGGGCGGGGCCCATTACGACAAGGCCTGCGCCGATCTCGCCAACGGCCGCACCTCGACCTTCTTCAAGCAGCATCTAAGTTAAGGAAGATGATCACGCGGCGCGCCTAGCGGCGCGCGCGGAGACGCGGAGGAGACTGGCACTCTGCGGCTCCGCGGCTCCGCGTGAAAAGATATCTTTTCTGCGAAGCGGGGGGTCTAGGCGGCGAGTGGAACTGGCTCCGTGGCCGGTGAAAGCGTGCGCCGCATCATTGCGCCGTAGACAAAGATCAGCACGCCGCCGAGTGCCACCAGCGCCGCGTGCAAGGTCCAGAATTGCGCCGGCGAGAGCACTTCGTAGAGACCGCCCAGCCGTCCGCTGATCGTGCTGCCGAGGAAGATCGCCAGGAAGTAGACGCCGAGCATGGTGGAGTTGACGCTGCGCGGCGCCGCGCGGGTGAAGAAAGCGATCGCCGTCGGCGCGAAGTAGAGCCAGCCGAGATTGGAGCCGAAATGAAACGCCACCGACCACAACAGCGAGGCGCGGCCGTGCGCGCCGGCCGCCACGCTTGCCGCTGCGAGAAGCAAGGTCGAGGCGCCGAACAACAGACAGCCGATCGCCATCTTGGAGAATTCGTCGGGCTCGCGGCCGCGCGAGGCCTGCCAGCGCCACAGCATCAGCACCGGCGCCAGGCACAGGAACGGCGCCAGCCCGTCGAGCGATTGCAGCCACGGGACCGGCATGGTCCAGTGGCCAAATTTCAGCGCGACGTGATCGCGCACCCAAAGATTGTAGGTGTTCCAGACTTGGCTCTGCGCGATCCAATAGAGAGAACCGAGCGGCACGAAGAGGACGAGAAGCAGCACCGTGCGCCGTTCCGGCCCCGACAGCGGCGCGGCGATGCGCAGCGCTCCACGGGGCGCGTCCGCCGGCAGGTCGCGCCGGCCGGACAAATAGACAATCAACCCGATCAGCATGCCGAAGCCGGCGAAAGCGAAGCCGACGTGCCAGCCATAGGATTGCGCCAGCTGGCCGGTGATCAGCGGCGCGATGAAGGCGCCGAGATTGACCGCGCTGCCGTAGATCTGAAACGCGGTGCTGCGGCGCCGATCCGCGCTGTCATAGAGCTCGCCAAGCTGCGGCGCCAGATTGCCGCGCAAGGTGCCGGCGCCGAGGATGAGAAGCAGCAGCGCCAGCAGAAACGAAGCGTCGAAGGCCATGCAGAAATGCCCCGCCGTCATCAGCAGCGCGCCCAGCGCCACCGCGCGCCTTCGCCCCAACACGCGGTCGCCCAGCAGGCCTCCGAACACCGGCGTGACGTAGACGAAGCCGACATAGAGGCCGAAAATCTGCGTAGCCAGCGCCTGGACCGACAGCGGACCGGTGACGGATTCGATCGCCGCGCGCACGGCGCCGAACCCGACGATGCGCTCGACATGGCCGGGCAGCAGCAGCTGATCGACCATGTAGAGCACCAGCAGCGCCTGCATGCCGTGGAAGGAAATGCGGTCCCACAGCTCGGTGCTGGCGATGGTGAGGATTCCGCGCGGATGGCCGAGCACTGTGCGCGGCTGCGGCAAAGCGTCGATTTCGCCGGCAATGGCGGTCATTGGCCCCTCGCTGCTTTGCGCTTCAATGCATGCCCCGAGGGCAGCCTAGGCTGCCACATTCCGGCCGTGCAAGCGCGCGACGCTTGACCGGCCGCGGCGCTTCATGGCTTGGAAACGCTCGCGCCGGAATACTGGCGCACTCAGGATGCGACAGCCTTGAAGAAAGACAGCGAAAAGCTCGAACCGAAATTCGTCGATCCGGCGCTGAGGTCCATGCCGGGGAACGGCGCGGCTCCGGCGATCGGCGACGACGATGCAGGTAACGCTCACAGCGCGAGCAACGCATCGCTGAAGGCGCCAGCCGCAAAAGCGATGCCAAAGCGATTGGCGGCGCTGGCGGCGGGCGCGGTCGCCGCCTCGCAGACCCCGACCCTCGCCTTCCACCATTCCGCGGTCGCGCTGCGCAAGACGGCGTGGGGTTGGATCTCCCATCACGAGCGCTCGCTCTCCGCCGCCGGCATGATCGGCGGCTTCGGCTTCGACAATTACGCCTTCCGCCGGATCGATCTGCCCAACACGCAAGCCATCTTCATCGCCTATCTGTCGCTGGCCGCGCTCTCCATGCTGATCCTGCATCTGGTGATGGCGCGCGCCGCCCGCGGAATCGATTCGCCGCGCTGGCGCGGCATCCTGCCGGTGGTGACGCAATTCGCGCTGGGCGGGCTGTGGAGCGCCTTCCTGGTGTTCTACACGCGCAGCGCGGTGCTGACCGCCTCCTGGCCGTTCCTCGCGGTGCTCGCCGCCATCTTCATCGCCAACGAGATTTTCAAGAAATACCATTCGCGACTCGTCTTCACCGCCGTGCTGCTGTTCTTCGCGCTCTGCTCCTATGCCATCGTCACCGTGCCGATCCTCACCCGCACCATCGGACCGATCACCTTCGTGGCGAGCGGGCTGGCGGCGCTGCTCGTCTTCGCGCTGTTCCTGCGGCTGATTGCCTGGCTCGGTCCGCAACAATGGCGCAGCACCCGCTGGTGGATCGCGCTGGGAACGCTGGGCGTCTATGCCGCGCTCAACTTTTTCTATTTCACCGGCATCCTGCCGCCGCTGCCCATCGCGCTGGCCGACAGCGGCGTCTATCACGCCGTGGCCAAGACGGGCGACGTCTACCAGGCGGTGGGCGAGGCGCAGTCGTGGACGACGCGTTTCGGCGCCGCGCCGGTCATGCACGTGGCGCCTGGCCAGCCGCTCACTCTCTACAGCGCCGTGTTCGCGCCGATCAAACTTTCCACCCGCATCGTGCACCGCTGGATGCGCTACGACGCGCGGCAAGGGAAATGGCTGACCGTGTCGCGCCTGTCCTTCGGCATCACCGGCGGACGCGACGGCGGCTACCGCGCCTATTCCATCACCCACCACGTGGCGCCGGGCGACTGGCGCGTCGACATCGACACCGCCGACGGCCACATCATCGGCCGCGTGCGCTTTCGGGTGGAATCCGTGCCGCAGCCTCCCGCGCCAGTGGCGAAGACGCTGAGCTGAGTTTGCGCGAGGCCGGCCTATGTAGTTCTTAGCCGGGAGTCGATGTCGAAGTCCGTTTTCGCAAACGACAATCCCATGGCTGGCGATTCGCACTTTGCGAGCACGCCATTCTCGCGAACGTGAATGCGCCAGGTCTGCGCCGCAACCGGATTGGGCTGCGCGAACGCGGCAGGAGTCAGGATTGCGTAGTTCAAACGATGCTGAAGATCGCGGATCGAAGGATAAGCGATGGCCTGTACGCCTTCCGCACGCGCCGCATCTGCCAGAGCGTGGCAATCGGAGTAATCCTGAGGATCGGTCCACCGTGCACGATGCGCACTCAGCGGCGGCCTCGTCAGATCAATTCCGGGATTGGCGCAGATTCGCACGGCGAATCCGGTGAATTCTGCGGGATTGCCCGGCAGCGGAGTTCCAGGAGATTCGGCATAGAACAGCAGCCGGTAGAACGCGATTTCCGCTATGGCGGTCTCGGGCGATGCAGAGGCGTAAAACACCCCATCCGGCGAATTGGGCCGGCGGAAACGCGAGGCGTAGGGATTGTTCTGCGAATAGCGGAACGGCGAAAACAGAAGGTAGTGGAGTCCGTCGCAACCGTCCGGGATGAGCGGCTTGGTGTCCTCCAGGACCTGTTCGAGAACTTTCTGCTCTGCAAGCGTGTCGACGAGCTTCATGGTGGTGACGCGATGCTGCGCCTCCACCACGCGCCATGCCGTTGTTTCAATCGAAACGTAGCTAGCTAATAGCTCGCCGCGAGTCCAAGTATTGGAGGACACCGATCAGCCCCGCCACCTTCTGAATCAGGTTGATTGGCTTGTCTCTCAAGGCCGTGTTCTCCGCCTCAAGCCACTTCGCCGCGACGGCATCGTCCCCGCCGACAATGGCATCCAGGGAGCGATAGAGGCGCACGAACAACGCGGCCAGCTCAAACGTCTTGCTGTCTTGCTCGATCTCGAATTGCCCGCGCCGCATACGCGTTATCGTCGGGCTCGAGACCCCGAGCATGCGCGCCATCGCGGCATTTGACAGATTCAGGTGCAGCCCGGCCCGCACGACCGCCTTGGTGAGAATCGTGCTGGCCGAAAGCCCCTCCGTCGCCGCTGCGTTCTGCAGTTCCATGGAAACCTCTGTGTCACGTTTCCTGAGAAATATATAGCTTCAATCCTTACCACAGAAAGAACAAAATACAAGCACTCTCGTTCCACAGCAACGCGAATTAGCGCTAAGCCTTTGATTTTACGGCAATTTATGGCTGTCGACGGTTAGGCGGGGATGGGGAAGTCGCTCTTCCTGAAGATCGACACGAGCTGGATGCCGCGATCGGCAAGCGCCTCGGTGGCGCCCTCCTGCCGGTCGATCACGACCAGCGCCCTCTTCATATAGCAATTGGGATATTCGCGATGGATGCCCTCGATGGCGCCGAACATCGATTGACCCGAAGTCGCCACGTCGTCCAGCAGCAGCACTTCACGGCCGTCGGTCAGGTGGCCGTCGATGCGTTCCTTGGCGCCATGCTCCTTGGCGGCCTTGCGCACGAAGAACGTCTCGGCCGCGTAGCCCTTGCGGTGACTGGCGACCGCCGTCGCGGCGACGATCGGAACCGCGCCCATCTCCAGTCCGCCGACGCTGCCGATGCCGTTGCGCTGCATGTATTCGACGATGATGTCGCCCAACAGGCTGGCGCCCTCCGGCAACATCGTCGTTTGCCGCAGCTGGAACAGGTATTTGCTGGGCCGCTTCGAGGACAGGATGAAGTCTCCGAACTTCAGCGATTTCTCCAGGATGATGTCTCTCAGCCGCGCCCAGCGCGGGTCGTTGCGGTCAAGAACGTCGTCGGGCCCTGAAGGCGTCTGCGACTGTGCCGCGGAATTCGTCACCGGCATGCTCCCTGAGCTCGAATGGTCGATTGGTGCAAAGCTACGAATCCCGGGCAGGAATTGCCACACGGTTCCGAATGGAATTGGCAGCCCATCCACAAGGAAAAGGCGATTCCGCGATGCTCGCGCCGTGACGGCGGTCACGGTCGCGCGGGAAAAACAGTCTCAAGATTGCCGATTGCAATCGTCAGGACTGGGTAAGATGCCGGTGGAAAAATCACTTGAACCGAGCGCGCGGCGGTTCATCTTGGCGAGCCTGGGGGCGACGCGGCCGGAAACGCGTGCATGGCTTGGCCGGGCCCACGGGAGATTTGGAACCCCCGGGGGGTAGCGCCCCGCCGTGAAAACAACCCCACGGTATGTTGTAGTACGGCGATGCAGGGATACGAGAGATAGGGATATTCAATGAAAGCGATCCGATTCGATAACACCGGCGGGCCGGAAGTTCTGGAGCTTCAGGATCTCGATCTGCCGCCGCCGGCCGCAGGCCAGGTGCGTATCCGACACAGCGTGATCGGGATCAATTTCATCGATACCTATCACCGCTCGGGCCTCTACCCGATTCCGCTGCCGTCCGGGCTGGGGTTGGAAGCCGCGGGCACCGTGGAAGCGCTGGGTGCGGACGTGACGTCGCTGAAGGTCGGCGATCGTGTGGGCTACTGCAGCGGCCCCATCGGCGCCTATGCGGAGGCCAACAACGTGCCCGCCGACCGCGTGGTCAAGCTGCCGGACGGCGTCAGCGACGAGACCGCGGCGGCCGCGCTGCTCAAGGGCATGACGGCGCAGTATCTGTTGAAGCGCACCTTTCCGGTGAAGCGCGGCGACACCATCCTGTTTCATGCCGCGGCCGGCGGCGTCGGCCTCATTGCCTGCCAATGGGCCAAGCATCTGGGCGTCACCGTCATCGGCACCGTGGGCTCGGACGACAAGATCGCGCTCGCCAAAGCCAATGGCTGCGCTCATGTGCTCAACACGCGCGAGGAGGATTGGGTCAAGCGGTTGCGCGAGCTGACGGCGGGCAAGGGCGTTCCCGTGGTCTACGATTCCATCGGCAAGGACACTTGGAGCGGCTCGCTCGATTGTCTTTCGGTGCGGGGCTTCCTGGTGAGCTTCGGCAATGCCAGCGGCGCGGTGCCGCCGTTCGAGCCGGGCATCCTGTCGGCCAAAGGTTCGCTCTATCTGACGCGGCCCACCCTGATGCACTACACGCGTACGCGCGAGGAGCTGCAGGAAACCGCCGACGATCTCTTCGCCGCAATCGCCTCCGGCGCGGTGAAGATCGCGGTGCATCAGCGCTTCAAGCTGTCGGAGGCCCGGGCTGCACATGAAGCGCTGCATTCGCGCAAGACCACGGGCGCGACGGTGCTGATTCCTTAAGGCTCACGCCGCCTGCGTTGCAATCTTGTCCAATTGAAGCAATGTGCCGGCGGAATCGAAGAACTCAGTGCAGGAGACGATCTTGCCTGCGCGGAATTGCCAGCGGTTGGCAAGCCTGAGCTGTGCATGCTTGCCGCTGCGCCGCTCCAGGACTTCGACCTCGCTCATGGCCCATATGATGTCGCCTTCGCCCGTCATTTCCTCGATGTCGTAGCGCAGGATGTGAAACTCGCTGGCGATGAGGGAAAGTGCTTCGGTCAGCCCGACATGACCGCTGTAGCGTCCGCCGAAGCGGAAATGCGGCGCCGGCGAATTGGAGTCCCACACCACGTCCTCGGCGACGGCCTTCATCAGAGGCTCGAGGTCGCCCTGCGTGTAGGCGCGCATCACGCGGCGAAGCGTATCCTTGTTTGAGCTGGCTTCGTCCATTTTTATTCGGCGGCGGCCTTCTGCTCTTCGCGCATGTAAATCGAGCGCTTGGGCCGCGCCATCACGCGGCCGACCATCGGCACGAAGGCCTCCAGCGGCATGGTGTCGTAATCGGGATCGAAGGCGTTCTGGTCGTGGCGGGCGCAGAACAGCGCCGTCTTCTCGAATGCGGGATGGCCGCGGAACTGCTCGCGCAGGTTCCGGTCGAGTCCCAGATAGTGGAAGAAGTAGTAGCCCTGGAAGATGCCGTGGTGATGCAGCATCCACCAATTGTCCTCCGAGACGAAGGGCCTGAGCACCGTGGCGCCGAGCTCGGCATGATTGGAGGAGGCAAGAATGTCACCCATGTCGTGCAGCAGCGCGCAAACGACGTATTCCTCGTCCATGCCGTCACGATGGGCGAGCGTAGCCGATTGCAGCGAATGCTCCAGGCGATCCACCGCGAAGCCGCCGCAATCGCCCTTGAGCATCTGAAGATGGGCGATGACGCGACTGGGCAGCTCGCGGTTGAAGGCGACGGAGGCGGTGGCGATTTTCGCCCAGTCCTCCTGCGTTCCTTCGGTCATGGCGCGGAACTGCGCCCGGTCGCTCGGATGCTCGGTCATCGGGATCGTCCTTCGGTGCTGCCGGGGCGCAGTTTCCGCCCGCGCGGGGCAGGGGTCAATCGGCTAGGATTCCGCGGCCGATTCGCGAGCGGGAGCAGGCGGCCATGAGCAAGGGCAATCCGGTCGAGCGGGCGCTCGAGGCCGTGCTGTTCGCCAGCCGCTGGCTGATGGCGCCGTTCTACCTGGGGCTGGTGGTGGGCCTCATGGCGCTGCTCTTCGTCTTCCTGCGCCAGCTGGTGGAACTCCTGCCGGCGCTGCCCGGCCTGCACCAGTCCGACGTTATTCTCTGGCTGCTGTCGCTGATCGACATGTCGCTGGTGGGCAATCTGCTGCTGACGGTGATGCTGGCCGGCTACGAGAACTTCGTCTCCAAGATGAACGTGGCGGAGCATCCCGATTGGCCGGGCTGGATCGGCGCCGTGGACTTCTCCGGCATGAAGCTCAAGCTGATCGCCTCCATCGCGGCCATCTCGGCGATCCATCTGCTCGAGATCTTCATGACGCCGGCCAAGCTCGAGGTGGCGACCTTGGGCTGGCTGCTGGCCATCCAGCTCACGGTGGTCGCCTCCGGCGTCGGCCTCGCGGTGATGGACTACATCAACGAACGCGCCAAGGCGCTGGGGGAGAGACACTGATCCCTTCGCTTGTAGCGCTGACCGTGCTATGAAATGCGCATGCGCAAGATGCGGAAAATCACGGTCATGGTGCCGCGGGACGATCTCGCCGCCGCGCAGGAACTGACAGGCGAAGGTATCTCCGAAACTGTCCGTGTCGCTCTGAGATATTTGATCTTGGAGAAGCGCCATCCCGCGCGTCCGCCGGTAGAATTGCTAGATCTGGCTCGCCAACCATTTGGTCCTTGAGCTGGAAGCGGCGACGCAGCGCGATCTTCGTGCGCCATGGTCCCGCCCCGACGCTGCGATCATGGCGTCCGGGCGCGTGCGATGCCAGAGATGATTCGCCTCGCCACAGCCCACATTTGTCACGGCCCGCCAAAGCGGGCCGCCCAGGTGACGCAGTGGAGGTCGTGCATAGGTGAACTGGGTGGCCCGCTGTCGCGGGCCATGACAACGGAGTGGTGTCACGAGCGACGGCTCTACGTATTCATGCTCTCGAAGAAGTCGGCGTTGGTCTTCGACGTGCGCAGCTTGTCGAGCAGGAACTCGATGGCGTCGACCGTGCCCATGGGCGCCAGGATGCGCCTGAGAACGTAGGTCTTGGCCAGCGTGGTCTTGTCGAGCAGCAGTTCGTCCTTGCGGGTGCCCGATTTGAGGATGTCGATGGCCGGGAAGATGCGCTTGTCGGCGACCTTTCGATCCAGGATGATTTCCGAATTGCCGGTGCCCTTGAACTCCTCGAAGATCACTTCGTCCATGCGGCTGCCGGTATCGATCAGCGCCGTGGCGATGATGGTGAGCGAGCCGCCCTCCTCGATGTTGCGGGCGGCGCCGAAGAAGCGCTTGGGCCGCTGCAGCGCATTGGCGTCCACGCCGCCGGTCAGCACCTTGCCGGATGACGGCACCACGGTGTTGTAGGCGCGGCCCAGCCGCGTGATGGAATCGAGCAGGATCACCACGTCGCGCTTGTGCTCGACCAGACGCTTGGCCTTCTCGATCACCATCTCGGCCAGCCGCTTGGCCCGCTCGATAGCCAACTCGGCGACGGTGGTGTGGTCCTCGGCGGGCCGGTCGAAGGTCGAGTGGATGACCTCGCCCTTGACCGTGCGCTGCATGTCGGTGACTTCCTCGGGCCGCTCGTCCACCAGGACGACCATGAGATGGCACTCGGGGTTGTTCTTGGTGATCGCGTTGGCGATGGACTGCAAGATCATCGTCTTGCCTGCCTTCGGCGGCGAGACGATCAGGCCGCGCTGGCCCTTGCCGATCGGGGCCGCGATGTCGATCACCCGGCCGATCAGGTTGGTCGGCTCCGTCTCGAGTCGCAGCCGCTCGCTCGGGTAGAGCGGGGTCAGCTTGGCGAAGTCGACGCGGTTCTTGGAGGCCTCGGGGTCGGCGCCGTTGACAGCATCGATGCTGACCATCGGGTTGAACTTCTCCTTGCGCTCGCCCTCACGGGGCTGGCGCACCTGGCCGACGATCGCGTCGCCGCGGCGAAGGCCGTACTTGCGCACCATCGACAGCGAGACGTAGACGTCGTCGGCACCGGGCAGGTAGCCGCTGGTGCGGACGAAGGCATAGTTGTCCAG
>DATCOJ010000209.1:0-2652 GCA_036564785.1 Rhizomicrobium sp.
GCGTGGGGGAGGGGTGAGCGCGCAGACGCCCCCTTCCCCGCGTCGCTTCGCGTCGCGCCCCCTCCCGCAAGGGGAGGGGGGAGATTGAGATCAATTTCCATAGCGACTTCCTCCGTCGAGCGTTTGGTCCTTGGTCGGATAGGCGGTGACGGCGTCGTTGCCCGGCATGTAGGGAAAGCCGCGGAAGTTGACGGCGTTGGCGAACTTCGCCTTGCAGGTGGCGAACTGCTTGTCGCACCCGGCGGTGACGAGGAATCCATCGCCGATCGCGACCGCCTCGCTCATCGCCTGCCAGAGCTCGATAGTGACGAGACCCGCCGCTGCGCCGTGGCGCTTCACTTCCATGGCGCGGTTCGCATTGGCGCCGCTCGACCAGGCGAGCTTGCCGCCGGAGAACCACTGATCGGCGAAATCGTCGAGCCCCGACACCGTGAAGCGCCGCTGGTCGAGCAATGCCGTCACCGTGCCCACGCCGCGATAGAGCGGTAGGGTGAGATCGATGGTGCAGCGCGCGTCGCCCAGATCGGCGTCGCAGGAATAGCCGTAGGCGCGGCCCACCGGCTGGTTGAGGAAATGGGCGAGCCCGCGCACCTCCGCCTGGAAGGCGGCTTTCCCGCGTTTAACCTCGCCGAGACTGCCCTTGCGCATCAGCACGCGCTCATCCGGCGCGCTCCAGTTGACGCGCCAGATTTCGATGGCGGCGTTGTCGTAGAGGCCGGCGGCGAGATCGGCTTCGTTGAGCGTGTCCGAGGAGAGCGCGCCCAGCACCGCCAGATTGTCGATGGCGAGGCCGAGCGTCGATTGCACCTCGCTGGCGGTGAAGCCGCTGACGGCTTCATAATCGAGGCCGTCGAAGGTCACCGCCCCATCGTGGTCGGTGAAGCCTTGAATGGCGCCGTCGCCACGCACGATCTTCCAGCACCAGCACAGCGTCGTGGCGCCGGACTCCAGATGCGCCTGGAGAGCGAGGGAGATGTTTTTCATTTTTCCTGTTCCTGCAATTGGCTGTCATCCCCGGCCGAGCGCAGCGAAGCGGAGCGAGGGGAAGGGGACCCAGGTCGTGACGCAAGTCCGATTTCAACGGTCAGCATTGTCGGTGCCAATCCGCTGACATCGAGTTCGTTCAACCACCTGGGTCCCCTTCCCTCGCAGTCGCGCGGGACCGCGCGACCGCTCGCCGGGGATGACAGCTTTTGTCACACCAAAATCTCCACCAGCGGGATCGAGGGGATCTCGCCGGCGGAGAAGTTGGCGAGGTTGATCGACAGCAGGTCGGTGTCGAAACGCACCGGCGTGTCGAACGCGAAGCCCGCGGTGATCGCCGCGCCGTCCGCCGGTGCGGTATCGAAGGTGACGAGGCCGGTGGTGACGTCGACGGTGAAGCCGCTCGTCTGCTCGACGCCGTCGAGCGCGACGCGAACCGTTCCGTCGACCGGCTTCTTGATGGTGCGCAGCCAGTTCGAAGGTCCGGACAGATAAGTCTTTGCCAGCTGGAATTGCGTGGCGACGCCGTCGCCCCTGCCGATCGCCTGATCGAGCGGCGTCGGCGTCTCGCCAGGCGCCACCGATTTGAAATCGGCGAAGTCCTTCAGGCGGAAACCGTAGAGCCGCCCCAGCCGCGCCTCGAAGAAGGCGATCACGGCGTGCAGATCGTCCAGCGTCTTGACGCCGTAGCCCACGTCGTAGCGGCGGCGCGAATTGGCCCACACGGCGTTCCTCTCCTCGAAGCCGGAGCCGAGCGCGACGATTTCCGTCTTGCGCTCCGGCCCCCCGCTCGAGTGAAAGGCGATGGCGGTGGGAAAGCGGATTTCGTGGAACACTTTTTCCTCCAAACCAACAGATGTCATCCCCGGCCGAGCGCAGCGAAGCGGAGCGAGGGGAAGGGGACCCAGGTCGTGACGCAAGTCAGATTTCAACGGTCAGCACTGGTCCGTGCCGATCCCCAATATCGAGTTCGCGAAAGCACCTGGGTCCCCTTCCCTCGCATTCGCGCGAATTGCGCGAACACTCGCCGGGGATGACACTCTTTTTTCACAAATTCCTTTGTCCCCGCGCCAGCGCGCGCGAGAGCATGGCGGCGATCTGGGTCTCCGATTTGAGGAAACTCTGCGCGTCGCGCGCCGCCACGTTGAGCACGATCTGCGGCCGCTGCGGCGCGGCGCCGCCGTTGGGCACGATGGCGCCGGAAGCTTGCGGCACGAACAGCTCCGGCCCCTGCTCGCCCACCAGATAAGCGACGCCGGCATCCACCGGCCCGCCCGCCGCCTTGGCACCGCCGATGGAGAGCAGCGAGGAGAACAGCGAGCCGATGACGCTCTCGATCGGCTTCTCGATGAACTGCCGCGTCGAGATGCGGTCGAAATCGGCGAGGATCGCATTGACCAGCTGATCCATCGACACCTTCCCCGCCAGCACGGCGCGGGCGATGGTATCGGCGACGGAATGGAAGCTGCCGCTGATGGCGTTCTCGATCAGCTTGGCGCTGTCGGTCACCGGGCCCTTGGCGAGATTGTCCAGCGACTTGGCGATGGCGTCGAGTGCCGCTTCGAACGGCGCGATGTCGGCATTGATGGTGACGGTGGCGTCGGCCATGGCCTGTCTACTCCTGTGCAAAACTTCCGCTTCCCCCCTTGTGGGGGAAGCTGGCTGGCA
>DATCOJ010000210.1:0-6876 GCA_036564785.1 Rhizomicrobium sp.
GGCCGAAAGCGGCTCGGCCGATGGCTGGCGCGCCGCGGCCGACGCCATCCTCACCACCGATACGTTCGCAAAGCTTGCAACCGCATCGGCCGAGATCGACGGCCGCAAGGTGACCATCAACGGCGTCGCCAAGGGCTCGGGCATGATCGCGCCCGACATGGCGACCATGCTCGCCTTCGTCTTCACCGACGCCAATCTCCCAGCGCCGGTGCTGCAGGAAATGCTGTCGAGCGGCGTCAGGAACTCGTTCAACGCGATTACCGTGGACAGCGACACCTCCACCAGCGACACGCTGCTCCTCTTCGCCACCGGCAAAGGCGCGCATCATCCCGTCATCTCCAAAGCCGGCGACAAGCGCCTGACCGACTTCCGCCGGAAGCTTGACGCACTGCTGCTCGATCTGGCGCTGCAGGTGGTGCGCGACGGAGAAGGCGCCCAGAAGCTGATCCACATCGACGTGACCGGCGCGGAGACCGACGGCTCGGCCCGCACCATCGCACTGTCGATCGCCAATTCGCCGCTGGTGAAGACCGCCATCGCCGGCGGCGACGCCAATTGGGGCCGTGTGGTGATGGCGGTGGGCAAGGCGGGCGAGCCGGCCGACCGCGACCGGCTGAAAATCTCCTTCGGCGGCGTGGTGGTGGCGGAGAACGGCGCCCGGGCCGCCGCCTACAACGAGAACGCGGCGACGCGCGCCGTGGCCGGCCGTGACGTCTCCATCGCCGTCGATCTCGCATTGGGCCGCGGCCAGGCCCGCGTCTACACCTGCGACCTCACCGAAGGCTACATCCGCATCAACGGCTCATATCGGAGCTGACTCTCCTGGGCTGGTAACCGCAAGGTTCTCGGCCACTTCTTTCCACAACCAGCCAGCGACGCCAACGGCAACAAGTGCGCCCCCCAATTGCGCCAGGATGAAGGCGGGCGCGCCGCTAGGCGCGATGCCGGCGTAAGTGTTGGAGAGCGCGCGCGCGACGGTCACGGCCGGATTGGCGAAGGAAGTCGAAGCCGTGAACCAATAGGCCGCGGTGATGTAGAGGCCGACGGCATAGGGAACGGCCGAGGGCGTGCGCGCCGCGCAGCCGAGGATGGTCATCAACAGGCCGAAGGTGGCCGCGCCTTCCGCGAACCATTGGCCGGGTCCGCTACGCACGGTCTCGGAGACTTGCCACATCGGCAAGCCGAACATCAGATGTGTGGCCCACACGCCGGCAATCGCACCGATGAGCTGCGCCGCGATGTAGAGCGCAGCGCTCCGCCAGGCGAGCTCGCCGCGCATGGCGAAAGCCAGCGACACCGCCGGATTGAAATGCGCGCCCGATAGCGGCCCGAAGATCAGGATCAGCACCACCAGAATCGCGCCGGTGGGAATGGTGTTGCAGAGCAGCGCCAGCGCCCCATTGCCACCCGCGAGCTTCGCCGCCATCACGCCGGAACCGATCACGGCGGCGAGCAGGAAGGCGCTGCCCAGCGCTTCGGCGACCAGGCGGCGCGACAGCGAAACGCTCACGAACGGCCTATGTCGTCCAGGCGCCGTTTGAGCGACAGGCGATCGAGCTTGTCCACCGGCAGATTGGCGAACAACTCGATCCGCCGCTGCAGCAGCAGGAAGGCGCCGCGGAAAGCGTGCGCGATTTTCTCCTCGTCGCCTCGAACCGCGGCTGGGTCGGGCACGCCCCAATGGGCCGTCATGGGCTGTCCCGGCCACACGGGACACACCTCATTTGCGGCGTTGTCGCAAACGGTGAAGACGAAATCGAGCGGCGGCGCGCCCGCGGCCGCGAACTCGTCCCAACTCTTTGAGCGCAAATCTTCGGTTGGGAAATCGAGCCGCTTGAGCAGCGCCAGGGCATTCGGATTGACGCGCCCGGTGGGATGCGATCCGGCCGAATAGGCCACGAACTTGCCGGCGCCGGTCTTGTTCAGCAGCGCCTCTGCCAGAAGCGAACGCGCCGAATTCCCGGTGCAAAGGAAGAGTACGTTGTAGGACCGCGAGGGTTTGTCGCCTTGCATCAGCAGCAAGCCGCCTTGGTCCCACAGGCCGATCGCGGCTCTGGCGCTGTCATGGTGGCTGGCTCGTCCTCGCCATAGGTGGTGGCTTCGCCGAAAGTGAAGAAGGTTTCCCAACGCACGCCGGAGGGATCGTTTACCCAGGATTTGTTGGACTGCGCGTAGCAGCAGGTGGCGGCTTCCTGGTCGCGGGTCTGCTCGCCGGCAAATTTCAACCGGGACGCCAGATCACGCAGCTCGCCGTCGCTCTCCACCTGGATGCCGAGATGATCGACGCCGGTCAGGCGTGCGCCCCGCAGGGAGATCGCCAGATTGACCCTGGGATCCTCCAGCATCCATTTGGCGTAGTCCGCTTTGACCACGCTCGGTTTCGCGCCGAACAAGGTCGAATAGAATCCGATCGAGCGGGACAGATCATCGACGGCGATGTGAACGTGCAGGCGCTTCATGGCGCGCTCCCCTGGCTGGTTGGCAACAGCGTTCGGCGATCGTCGCGAGCGGGGCGCAGATTTCCGCGCGCCCGCCGCAGCAATCCTCGGTGAGAAACACGAGAAGATCGCGCATCGCCGGATAGTCGACGGAATAGATGATGGAACGGCCGTCGCGCCGGGCTCGGATCAGACCGGCATTCGACAGCAGCAGAAGCTGCGCCGAGGTCGTGTTCGCGGCGGCTTCCAGCCGGCGGGCGATTTCGCCGGCCGCCAGGCCCTCCGGGCCCGCCTTCACCAGGAGACGAAACAGCTCCAGCCGCGCCTCCTGCGCCAGCGCGGACAATCGTTTGACGCCTTCTGTCGTTTCCATATTTCGATATTTAATGAATTATTCGCGATGGTCAAGTACCGGCTGGGCAAACCAGGGCCGTGTCAAGGTTGCGCAATTCTGTGAATAACCGCGGCTCCGGGGGAATGATCGCCGACCGGTGGCTCGTCCCGCGACATTCTTGCAGCGGTTGAACGAGGGGGACGGCATGACTCGCAGTGGAATCGCAGAATTGGCTGGCGTTGCAATCTTACTCGCGCTCTCGACGACGTCTGCCGAAGCAAGGTTTCTGCAAGCCGATCCCGCAGGCTATAAAGATAGCCCGAACCTCTACGAATACGTCAATGATGATCCAGGGGATAAGAGCGATCCTAGCGGAAAGACCATTCAGTTGATGCAGGAAGAGCAGCGCAAACCCTTGGAGAAGATGATCAACTCGATGTCCCATAGCCAATACAAATTCAATAGGCACCGCAAGCTCGCCAAGGTGAAAGGCGCGAATAAGGGGGATCCACCTATTATTCGACGAGGATCGACGAAAGCATTCAGAGCGAGAAGCTCGACGGCGTCGGTATCGGTCCAACGGCGGTTGACGACAATGGACAGTCGCACAACATCGACGCGGAATTCGGCGGGGGAGTGACGATGCCCGAGCCGAACGGCAACGCCACGACGATGATTTCTGGCCACTCCAATTCTATCACCACCAAGACGGGTACCACGGTAACGGTATCGCCCGCGGAAATTCTGATGCATGAATTTGTCAGTCACACGGCGGCTAGGCTCGGCAGACCGGATTCCGGCGATGCAATCAAGGACGAGAACAAGGCGCGATCGCAGATTCCGGGTCTTCAACAGCGACTTGAAACCGGGGATCCGGAGCAATGAAACCGGCGGTCGCGGTGTGTGTGACAGTGCGGCTTGTCATCATCATTCTCCTCGCTGCACAGGCCACTCCCAGTCGGGGACTGGCCTACGCGGTGAGGGACCTGCCACTTGAAAGCAAGGCGCGCTTGTCCACTGTCGTCGTGGTCGGCACCGTGTCAAACATCTCGAGGCTCGGGAGAGGTGAGGGGCGAACCATCGAGTATGCCACCATCAAGGTGCAAATCGCGTTGAAAGGATCACCGCCGCCAACGCTGAGAGTGATTGCCAACTCAAGCATCGCCGAAGCCCGCTTCCCCTGCTGCAGGATTGGAGCACGATACCTCCTGTTCCTCGTCAGAACGAACAGCAGTGGGGTTTACGGCGTGCTGGATGGCCAGTTTGGCATCTACGACCTTGAGCAAGAAGCCCACTGATCGGCGCCTCGCGTATTCGGGACGGCAGCCCGCCGGACTGCAAGGATGAAGGGCCGCCGTCCAGGCAAGGACGGCTC
Organism: Rhizomicrobium sp.; assembly: GCA_036564785.1. Taxonomy (GTDB): domain Bacteria; phylum Pseudomonadota; class Alphaproteobacteria; order Micropepsales; family Micropepsaceae; genus Rhizomicrobium. The sequence continues at coordinate 4,148 of DATCOJ010000210.1, forward strand.
TCCTTCGCACTAAGCAAAGTGGGCTTTAGGTCGCCCAGCCTCATGGAGCGCTGAGCTTAGGACTGCCACATTGACAACCTCCTATCGCCATCGCACTGCCGGGGGCTTCCGCCAGGATGCGGGCTCGGCCCCCTTGACGCGCATTTTTGCGCCGCGGTTAACGCCGGCTGAGCCAATGGCCGTCAAACCCGCCCAAGTGTCCCGGCCTGCGCCATTTTCCGCGACTCGCGCATCCCTTTACCAAGTCCGCGCGCGCCATCTCTTAAAGGAGTATTAAGGCCCAACCGTCATGCTCGGAGCCATCGCATGGGCAGAACGCTTCTGGTCGCGGCTTGTGCGCTCATCGATGCGGACGGCCGCGTGCTCATCGCGCAGCGGCCGCCGGGGAAGGCGATGGCGGGGCTATGGGAATTTCCTGGTGGAAAGATCGAGGCGGACGAGCGTCCGGAGCAGACCCTGATCCGGGAGCTCAACGAGGAGCTTGGCATCGAGGTCGAGGAGGATTGCCTCGCGCCTTTTACCTTCGCCTCGCACGTCTATACGGAGTTCCATCTCCTGATGCCGCTCTATCTCTGCAGACGCTGGGAGGGTATTGCCTCAGCGCGCGAGCATTCCGCGATCAAATGGGTGAAACCGAAGGAGCTGGCGTCCTATCCGATGCCGCCGGCGGATCTTCCGCTCATCCCAATGCTGCGCGATCTGCTCTGAATCTGGCGCGCGACAAGCGCGGCACTACCGCCATCGAATACGCCATCATTGCCGGCGCCATCGCGGTCGCCATCATCGGCGGCGTCACCGCGCTGGGCCTCAAGACCGCCGATCTCTACCAGCTTGTGGTCGCCAGCTTCTAGGTTTGGAGAATTCGGCGCCGCAGCAGAGCCGGCGCTCTCATTGGCCGTCGGCGCCGGCAGATTCACGCGTTCTCGTCCGGGCCCTTCGCCTTCGATTGGAGCTGAAGGTAGTTCGCAAGCCCCATCTGCTCGATCAGCCGCAATTGGGTCTGCAGCCAGTCGATATGGCTCTCCTCGCTTTCCAGGATGCGCACGAACAACTCGCGCGAGACGTAGTCCTGCACGCGCTCGCAATGCGTGACCGCCTGCTTCAAGTCGGGATGCGAGCGCTGCTCCAGGCGCAGGTCGCAGCCGAGAATCTCCTGCGCGCTCTCGCCGATCATCAGCTTGCCGAGATCCTGCAGATTGGGCAGGCCGCCGAGGACCAGGATGCGCTTGATCAGCGCATCGGCGTGGCGCATCTCGTCGACGGATTCGTCGTATTCGTGCTTGGAAAGCTCCGACAGTCCCCAGTCCGCCAGCATTCGCGAATGCAGGAAATACTGATTGATGGCCGTGAGCTCGTTCTTGAGGACGAGATTGAGGAAGCGAAGAACCTCCCGGTCCCCCGGAAGCGAGGCGTTGGGCGCGGGCCCTAGGCCGCCTTGTCCAGTCTCTGCGGCGCGTGTTCGTCCAGCATTTCTGCGATCGTGTCTTGGCATCGGCCGCAATTCCTTTCGACCCCGCATCCGGCATAGACCTCGTCGGGAGTTTCGGCGCCGCGGGCAATGGCCGCGCGGACGCGGAGTTCATTGAGCCTATTGCAGACGCAGACGATCATCCAAGCCAAGTCCGGGGGCGCAGATGGATATGTGGGCCAGTTGCGAATGATTGTCAATCGCGGCCAAGCGCCCGCGGCTCGCCCGAGTTCAATCAGGGAATTCGACAAATTGCGACAGTCCCGTCGTCAACTCGCTTACCCGCGAAGCAATACCAACAAATAACAGGCATTGATTGTCTGGACTAGGACCAATAATATCTTCAACCTTGACTGCGTGGGCGGGCCAAATCTGGTCGAGGGGCGGCCAGCCCACACCCTGTGATTTCCGGAGTTCCAAGCTGGCAATAAAACCCGTGCGCGCTCGCGTCGGACAATGGAGGAATGTCATGCACTATCTTCAGATGAGTTGGAAAAACCTGGCCGACAACGACTTCTCGCCCACTCAAATCGTGGTGAAGAACGGCACCAATCCGTCGTTCACCCCCTCCACTCTGCCTGCCGAAGGCAACTGCAATGTCTACACCGACCAGAGCGGCAATCTGCAGGCGGGTCCGGAAGGCAGCTATGTCTGGCAGTTCGGAACCGATCAGAAGAATTCGGTTTCCTGCCAGTACCATCACCCCGCGGGGACCGGAACGACATCTGTGACCGTGACCCCCAACGGTGCCTATCAGGTGTCTTTCAACGGCAGCACGTGGTCGTCCAGCACCATCGTGGCCAACCCCACCGGCACCAACATCACCCAGCAGATCTACATCAAGAGCAACTGAGACCTGACGGACCTGGGATGGGGCAATCCGCCGGAAGGACCCTAAATCTGGTTCCGCCTGTTAAGGATTTGTTAACCTTAGCGTGCCATGGTGGCACCGTCTTCCCTTGAAGACACCCCACCATTACCCAACGCCTTGGGGCCGGGCTAATCACCCGGCCCTTTTTTCTTGGCATTCATTTGTTGGCTTTCCTCGCGGCGCCGGCCCCACCAGACCGTGCCCCGCCGCTTCAGCCGGCGGATGGCCGTCGAATCGTTCGACAGGACCAGGATTCCAGCAGGCAGCATCCAGAGGGCCAGCACCGGCAGGAAGCCGAGCAGGCCTCCGGCGACGAGGCCGGCGCCCGTTGCCACCCGGACGGCGCGGGAGCGGGGCAGGGGAATGCGGAAGCGGCCGAGCTTGAGGCGG
>DATCOJ010000211.1:0-16651 GCA_036564785.1 Rhizomicrobium sp.
GCGATGGTGAAGGTGTAGAGCGGCGGGAAGAAGAAGAAATTATAGGCAAGCGCGCTCACCACGACCGCGAACATCGCCGGCCACAATCCGTATCGCACGGCGCCGATCAGGACGGCGGTCAGGAACACGAGACCGACATTCGACGATCCGATCCTGGCGCGCTGCAAGAGCAGTCCGATCGCCAGCGCAACGGCGACCGTGGCGAGGCTTCCGGCATAGGCGCGAAGATCGGGCGCAGTCGCGACCTCCGCGTCCGTTGGACGCGCCCTTGCCGCAGAACCTTTCATTGCCCGCGTCAGCTGGTCGGGCACCACGTGCACGCTGATGTCGTCGGCCCGGCGGATGATTTCGTGCGCCGCCGAATTGCGGAACAGCTCCGACCACCAGGAGCGCTGCGCGGTCGAAGTGACGATGTGGGTGAAGTTGTTCGCGTGCGCATATTGCAGCACGCCATCGGCGATCGAGGGAGCCGGCACGGTGATGGCCTGGCCGCCGAGCCGCTCCGCCAGCCGCAACGCTTCGGCCACTCGGTCGCGTTCCACCTCCCTCAATCGGCTAGATTGAGACGTCTCGACATAGATCGCGGCCCACGACGCCCGAATGCGGTCGGCAAGCCGGCGTGCATAGCGAACCAGTGCCGCCGAACCCGGCCGCTCGCTGATGCAGACCAGCACGCGCTCGCCCGCTTCCCACGGTCCCTGGATGGCATGCGCCCGCATGTAGTTGACCATCTGGTCGTCGACGCGCTGCGCGGTGCGGCGCAAGGCGAGCTCTCGGAGCGCCGTGAGGTTGCCGGGCATGAAATAGTGCTGGCGCGCCCGCTCGGCAGTTTCCGGCAGATAGACCTTGCCCTCCTTCAGCCGTTGCAGCAGATCTTCCGGCGTGAGGTCGACCAACTCCACGTCGTCGGCGCGGTCGAAAATGGAGTCGGGCACCGTCTCGCTCACGCGAACATGCGTGATCTTCGCCACCACGTCATTCAGACTTTCGAGATGCTGGACGTTGAGCGTGGTGTAAACGTCGATGCCCGCCCCCAGCAGCTCCTCCACATCCAGGTAGCGCTTGGGATGGCGGCTGCCCTCGACATTGGTATGTGCCAGCTCGTCCACCAGCACGAGCTTGGGCTTGCGCTGCAGGATGGCGTCGAGATCCATTTCCGCCAGCACGCGGCCCTTGTAAGGAATGCGCTTCTTTGGGATCTTCTCGAGGCTTTTGGTGAGAAGGTCGGTCTCCACCCGGCCATGAGTTTCGACCACGCCGATGACCACGTCCACGCCCTCGAGTTTCCTCTGGCGCGCCTGAGTAAGCATCTCGTAAGTCTTGCCGACGCCAGGCGCTGCGCCGAGAAACACTTTCAGCCGCCCGCGGCCTTCCCTTGAAGCCTCGCGCAGCAACGCCTCGGGCGAGGGCCTCGACTCGCGGTCCTGGCGGTCATCGGTCATGCCGTCGATGCTACGACCTTCCCGGCTTCAATTCATCCAGGGCGAGGTTGAGCTTCAGCACGTTGACATGGGGCTCGCCGATCGTGCCCAGGATGCGGCTTTCCACATGCTCCTGAACCAGTTGGCGAATCTGGGCTTCGGGTAGGGCGCGGGCCTTGGCCACGCGCGGCACCTGGAAAAAGGCGGCAGCCGGCGTGATGTCCGGATCGAGCCCGCTCGCCGAGGTGGTGACCAGATCGACGGGAACAGCGGCGGCGGGATTCTCCGTCTGCAGCTTGGCGGTATCGGCCTTGACGCGGTCGATCAGCTTCTTCGAGGTGGGCCCGAGATTGGATCCGCTGGAGGCACCCGCGTCGTAGCCATTGCCCGCGGCCGAGGGACGGCCGTGGAAATATTTCGGGCTGGCGAAATTCTGCCCGATCAGCTCGGAGCCGATGGCATTGCCGTCGCGCAGGATCAGGCTGCCATTGGCCTGGTGTGGAAACAGCACCTGCGCGAGGCCGGTCATGCCGAGCGGATAGATCACCCCGGTGATGAGCGTCATCACCAGGAGCATCGCGAAAGCAGGCCAGATTTGTTTCAGCATGGTGTCCTCACGCAAGGCCGATGGCGCTGACCAGCATGTCGATCAGCTTGATGCCGATAAACGGCACGACGATTCCGCCGAGCCCGTAGATCAGGAGATTACGGCGAAGCAGGCTGCCGGCGCCGACCGCGCGATAGCGCACGCCGCGCAGCGCCAGCGGAATCAGCGCCACGATGATCAGCGCATTGAAGATGATGGCCGAGAGGATGGCGCTCTCGCGCGAATGCAGCCCCATGATGTTCAGCGCCTGGAGTTGGGGATAGAAGACCACGAACATCGCCGGGATGATGGCGAAATACTTCGCCACGTCGTTGGCGATGGAGAAGGTGGTCAGTGCTCCGCGCGTCATCAGCAGCTGTTTGCCGATCTCCACGATCTCGATCAGCTTGGTGGGATCGCTGTCGAGATCGACCATGTTGCCGGCCTCGCGCGCCGCCATCGTGCCGGTGTTCATGGCGACGCCGACATCGGCCTGGGCCAGCGCCGGCGCGTCGTTGGTGCCGTCGCCGCACATCGCTACCAGCTTGCCTTGGGCCTGCTCGTCGCGGATCAGCTTGAGCTTGGTCTCCGGCGTCGCCTGGGCGAGAAAATCGTCGACGCCGGACTCCGCCGCGATCGCGGCCGCGGTGAGCGGATTGTCACCGGTGATCATCACCGTGCGGATGCCCATCTTGCGCAGCGCCGAGAAGCGCTCGCGAATGCCGCCCTTCACGATATCCTTCAGATGGATCACGCCCAGCAGTTGGCGGTCCTTGGCGACGGCCAGAGGCGTTCCGCCGCTACGCGCGATCCGTTCGGCCAGCACGTTGATCTCCGCCGCCGCGCGGCCCGCCGCAGGCCCTGCCCAGGCGAGCACGGCATCCACCGCGCCCTTGCGGATACTCATGCCGTCGCCGTCGATGCCGCTAATGCGAGTCTGGGCCGAGAAGGCGATGAACTGTGCGTGCAGCGCATTCATGTCGCGGCCGCGGATGCCGTACTTTTCCTTGGCCAGCACGACGATGGAGCGGCCCTCCGGCGTCTCATCCGCGAGTGAAGCAAGCTGCGCCGCGTCCGCGAGGTCCATTTCGCCGACGCCGGAGACCGCCAGGAATTCCGTCGCCTGCCGGTTGCCGAGCGTGATGGTGCCGGTCTTGTCGAGCAGCAGCGTATCGACGTCGCCGGCGGCTTCCACCGCGCGGCCGGACATGGCGAGCACGTTGAAGCGCACCAGCCGGTCCATGCCGGCAATGCCGATAGCCGAGAGCAGTGCGCCGATAGTGGTCGGGATCAAGGTTACGAACAAGGCGACCAGAATGAGGATGCTGATCGTGCCGCCGGCATAGATCGCGTAGCTGGGAATGGTGGCGACCGCGAAGACGAAGATGATCGTCATGCCGGCGAGCAGGATGTTGAGCGCGATCTCGTTCGGGGTCTTCTGGCGCTCGGCGCCCTCCACCAGCGCGATCATGCGATCGAGAAAGGTGTGGCCCTGCGCGGCCGTGATCTTGACCTTGATCCAGTCGGAGATGACCTGGGTGCCGCCGGTGACGGCCGAGCGGTCGCCGCCCGACTCGCGGATGACCGGCGCGGATTCGCCGGTGATGGCGGCCTCGTTCACCGAAGCCACGCCTTCGATCACGTCGCCGTCGCTGGGGATGAGATCGTTCGCCTCGACCAGCACGACATCCCCCTGTTTCAAGGCGGTCGCGGGAACGAGATGCCAATTCTTCGCCCCCGCCTCGAGCAGCTTGGCGGCGGCTTCCGTCTTGGTCCTGCGCAAGCTTGCGGCCTGCGCCTTGCCGCGGCCTTCCGCCACGGCTTCGGCGAAATTCGCGAACACCACCGTGAACCAGAGCCACAGATTGATCTGGAAGGCGAAGGCGAGATGCGCGCCGCCGGTGAACAGGTCGCGGATGAACAGCACCGTGGTCAAGGCGGCCACGATCTCCACGCAGAACATCACCGGATTGCCGGCCATGTGCCGCGGATGGAGTTTCTTGAAGGCGCCGCCGATGGCCGGAATCAGGATGGCCGGATCGGTCATGGTGGAGACCGGCATGCGTTTGCGGACTTTTTCCAGGCCGAGCGGCTGTGGCGTTGCGACGTCCATGGCGAAAACCTCAATAGAGACTGCCGGCCTGCATCGCGAAGTGCTCCACGATGGGGCCGAGGGACAGGGCGGGGAAGTAGGTGAGGCCGCCCACGATCAGGATTACGCCGATGACCAGGCCGACGAACAGCGGCCCCGTGGTCGGGAAGGTGCCGGCGGAGGCGGGCACGATTTTCTTCTGCACCAGCGAGCCCGCGACCGCCATCATCGGCACGATCCAGAAGAAGCGGCCGAGCAACATCGCCAAGCCGATGGTGGTGTTGTAGAAGGGCGTATTGGCGTTCAAGCCGGCGAAGGCGCTGCCGTTGTTGCCGGTGCCGGAGGTGAAGGCGTAGAGGATTTCGCTGAAGCCATGCGGGCCGCTGTTGTTGAGACTCGAAAGCCCCATCGGCAGCACGCAGGCCAGCGCGGTGAATCCCAGGATCGACAATGGCGAAATGAGGATGGCGAGGATGGACATCTTCACCTCCTTCGCTTCCAGCTTCTTGCCGAGATATTCCGGTGTGCGGCCCACCATCAGCCCCGCCACGAACATGCCGACGATGACGAACAACAGCATGCCGTAGAGGCCCGAGCCCACGCCGCCGAAGATGATCTCACCCAACTGGATATTGACGATGGGAACGAGGCCACCCAGCGGCGTGTAGCTGTCATGCATGGAATTGACCGAGCCGTTGGAGGCTTCGGTGGTGGCATTGGCCCAGATGGTGGAATTGGCGATGCCGAAGCGGACCTCCTTGCCTTCCATGTTGCCGCCGGCCTGTAGCGCGCTCGGCGCCTGGTCGATGTGCATCGCCGCGAGCTTGGCGCTCGGTTGGCTCTCGGCCCAGTAGCACACGGCCTGCGTTCCGAACCACAGCACACCCATGACGGCGAAGATGGCCCAGCCCTGGCGCGTGTTCCCCACCATCTTGCCGAAGGTGTAGGTGAGGGCCGCGCTGATCGCGAGAATGGCCCACAGCTCGAGTAGATTGGTGAGCGCGTCCGGATTCTCGAAGGGATGCGCCGAGTTCGCATTGAAGAACCCGCCGCCATTGGTCCCGAGCTGCTTGATGGCAAGCTGCGAAGCGACCGGCCCCTGCGCGATCACCTGCTTGGCGCCTTCCAAGGTATGGGCAATCGTGTAGGAGCCCAGGTTCTGCGGCAGGCCCTGCCAGATCATGATCAGAGCGACGACGATCGACAGCGGTAGCAGGACGTAAAGCGTGCATCGCGTAAGATCGACCCAGAAATTGCCGACGGTGTTGGCCGAACGGCGCGCGAAAGCGCGAATGAAGGCAATGGCCAGCGCAATGCCCGCCGCGGCCGAGACGAAGTTCTGCACCGTCAGCCCCACCATTTGCGTCAGATAGCTCATGGTGGTTTCGCCGCCATAGCCCTGCCAATTGGTATTGGTGGCGAAGCTGACCGCGGTGTTGAACGAGGAGTCGGCGGAGACCGCGCCCATCCCCTGCGGATTGAACGGAAGCACGGTCTGCAGACGCTGCAATGCGTAGACGAAAAGGAAGCTGAACAGGCTGAAGATCAGCACCGCGACGGTGTAGGTCGTCCAATGCTGCTCATCGTCCTCCTTCACGCCGCAAATGGCGTAGATGGCGCGCTCGACCGGGCGCAGCACGGGCGACAGGAAGGTGCGCTCGCCTTCGAACACCTTGGCCATGAAGAGGCCGAGCGGCTTCACCGACGCGGTGACCAGGATCGCGAAAATCGCAATCTGAATCCAACCATTGGCTGTCATGACAATATCCTCAGAACCGCTCGGGGCGGAGCAGGGCATAAACGAGATAGCCGAGCAGGCCGAGGGTGACGAGCGCGGCCAGTCCATAGTCGAACCATAGCGATGTCATCTCACAGCCTCTCGCAGGCGAAGGTGTAAAGGATGGCGCCGGCAAAGAAGGCGGCGCCGGCGACGATGAAGATGAGATCGAGCATCGAAATCTCCGTCCCTTGGTTCCGGTTTCAGAACAGCACGCCGGCTTCCAGCATCAGCCGCGTTTGCGAAAACTTGTCGAAGCTCTTGCCGAATTCGAATCCCGGCGCCGAGTGGCCGAGTCCGGTATAGGAGCCTTCGGCGCGAGCGAAGAAGATGCCCTGTTGATAGGTTGGCGTCAGCGTGAACGACCAGGCATGGCTGCCCGAGCCGTAGAGCAGGTTTGGTGCCCCCGCCGCGACATTGCCGTTCGCCTTGATATACTCAACGCGCCCCGCCAGCTTCCAATTGTCGTCGAAGGCGTAGCTGGTCAGCAGCGCCGCGCCGAATGTGGAAGCCTCGCGCGCGAAGCCGAGCGTGGCATCCGAAGGCACGTGCGAATATTGCACATACGGGCTGATGGTCCAGGGACCGTCGGTATGCGTGTAAATCAGATTGTAAATCTCGCCGTTGTTCTGCGCGAGCGGCGTGGCGAAGCTTGAGTGCGTGGTGCGGCCGAGATTGCCGCCGGCGATCAGACTCACGCTGTTGGAACTGTTGATGGCATAGGCCAGCGAGCCGGAAACCCAGTTGTACTTGTTCGAATAGTAGCCGTCGTTCCACGACAGCGCCAGAGTGACGGGCCCGGCGGTGTAGTTCGCCTGGATGCCGCGGCTCACCGCCGGCTCCTGGTTCCACAACAATCCGCGCTCGATATTCATGTTCTCGAAGGTGAAAGTGTATTCGTCGCCGATCAGCGTCGGCAGCTTGCCCACTTCGATGGAGAAATTGTCGCTGGGCACCAGCTTCACGAAGCCTTGCGGCACGACGCCATAGGTATCGCCTGGCAGCTGGCTGGCCTTGAAATACTCCGTACCGAGCGAGGGAAGCGAGTAGGCGCCGGCCTGCACGAAGAACTGCAGCCAGCCGTCCGTCTTCTGCACGAACACCTGGCCGTTGCTGAGATCGAGCCAGGAATCCTTGTCGCCGAGGACCGGATTGCTCTGCCAGAACCACAGGCCCGTGACCGCGCCGGTGACGAAAATCTTTCCCAGCGGCCCGCCGTCGAGAGACATGGGATTGGGGTTGGCCGCCAGCGGCCCGCTCATCGCCGGCATGGGAACCGGATCTGCGAATGCGCCGCTGGTTGCGAAAGCCGCGGCTCCGAGCGCGATGGCCAACGAAATGCTTTTCATGTTCTTTTGCCTTTGTCTCTTACAGCCTATCGGCCGCTTCGGCGAGTTCTTTGATCAGGATCAACAAGCGCCATCATCCTGCGAAGGAAAGCGCGATCACCACTACCGCCAGCACCGCAATCGGCGCCACTGCCATGCCGATATCGACGAGCAGGCGGCGCGCAGGATGCTTGGTGTCGGCATGGAATGCGTCTTCCAGCACGGCCCGGCGCGACAATTCCGGGTGCATTTCTGACCAATGGCTGTCGTACGGGCTCGAATACATCTCTCTCTCCTTGCTCAGAACGCGTGGCTCGCTTCGAGCGAGTCCTCGATCCTGAAATTGTGCAATGCCGCATATAAATTCGAGCAGCCTCGTGCGGCGCGTTCGTATGAATCCCGTATAGCCATTGGCGGTCCGGCGTTTCGTCCTCGATTCGGGAATGGCAGGCGGCACAAGCCTTCAAGGCGGGCGGCTGCCCGTTTAGAACCTTGAAAGCGCGGTAGACCCTTTGTGCCGCCAGCCATTGACATGGAATCCCGATCTTGGTTGCAGCTCTGCGCGTCTCTTCGAGCGGAGCCGTCAAGAGACGTGCAGGGCCGACAGGATCACACTGATCGCCAGCGCTGCACCGAGCGCGAACCCCAAGACGAGTCCCATCTCGCCGAGCACCCACTGCGGCGAGTTCTCACGCGCCTTGGCGAGGTCTCTCGCAGCGTCCTCGTCTGTCCTCGCAGTGTTTGGGAAGCTGTCCCAATCCCAGTTGTAGCCATACATCTCGTGTTCCTTGGCGCCTTGGCGCCGAATGAGGATTCACGAGAAATCTGAGAGGCCAGGCATATAGTTTCGAGCCCTCATGACAGGCACGACCATATAGATCGCATATAGGGCGGATGCGGACGCTCGGATGCTGTTTGTCGGGCTGCTCGTTGGCCGGACAGCCGATATCGCCCTCTCGCAATGTGACTCGCCAAGCCCGTCGCTCTTTGATTGGCGCCAACTCGCGCGTGCCGGTCCTGTTGCATACGGAGATTCCCTACCAAGCCCTGAGCGCAGGCGGGCGTCCTACGCTGCGTCAAGATCCCGCTGCCGCGCAGTTCGCGTCAGCAGGAGGTTTCCCGAAATTGCCTACGCTCCCGATTTCCGCCAGGCTGTCGAGCTGTCGAATTGGGAGTTCGAGATGCCGTCGGTCGCCATCGTGCAACAAGCCCCGGTCCTGCTCGACAAAGCGGCCTCGCTGGGCAGCGCCGTGGCAGCTGTTCGCGAAGCCGCCGCCAAAGGGGCCAATATCGTCGTTTTTCCGGAAGCCTTTATCCCGGGTTACCCCGCCTGGATCTGGCGTCTCCGGCCGGGCACGGACGCGCGCCTGACGGAACAGATTCATTCGGCGCTGTTCACCAATGCCGTCGATCTCGGCACTGACGATCTGGCACCGCTGCGCGCAGCCGCGCGTGAGCACAAGGTCTGCATCGTCTGCGGGCTGAACGAGCGCGAAGGGGAATTCGGGCGTGGCACGCTTTACAACACCGTCGTGGTGATCGGGCCGGACGGCACCGTCCTGAACCGCCACCGGAAATTGATGCCCACCAATCCCGAACGCATGGTGTGGGGCATGGGTGATGCCTCGGGTCTCAAGACTGTGGCGACGCCGCACGGTCGTCTCTCGGCGCTCATTTGCTGGGAAAACTACATGCCGCTGGCGCGCTACGCCGTCTATGCTCAAGGCGTCGAGATCTATGTGGCGCCGACTTACGACGCCGGCGAGACTTGGATTTCGACCATGCGCCATATTGCGCGCGAAGGGGGCTGCTGGGTTGTCGGCAGCGGCTTTGCGTTGCAGGCGAAGGACATTCCCGCCTCATTCCCGGGCAAGGCGCAGCTCTATCCGGACGCGGACGAGTGGATCAATCCGGGCGATTCGGTCGTCGTGGCGCCGGGCGGCAAGCTCGTGGTGGGGCCTCTCCACAAGGAATATGGCCTCCTCTACGCGGAGATCGATCTGGAGAGTATCCCTGCTGCCAAGCGCACGCTTGACACCACCGGCCACTATGCCCGGCCGGACATCTTCCATCTTGCGGTGAACCGGAGTCCTTCGCTGCCGATCGAATTTCAGGACGCCTCCGATCGGAAGGTTTCGACCGACCCAGCGGTTTGATAGTATATAAGCGATTAGGTCCGAAATGAGCTGGCGACCCCGAGAGGATTCGAACCTCCGACCTACAGATTAGGAATCTGCCGCTCTATCCTGCTGAGCTACGGGGTCTTGAGCCGGAAACTGCCTCCAAGTCCGCGGCTTGGCAAGACGCCCGTCGGTCGGCGCAGGTCGTTGGATGTCGGAAGCCGGTGTACGGGCTTCCCAATCGGCCAGCGACCTCAGCCCTAGGCGCTCAGCCGACTGCGGTCGAGCGAGAGATAGCGCGAGCGGTTGACGTTGATGTCGTTGTCGATCCAGCCCTTGACCTGGGTGGAGACGAGGTTGCGCGAGACGCCGAAATAGACCGGCGCCATCGCCACGTCATCGAGCAGCAACTGCTCGGCCTGGACGAGCAGGCGCGCCCGCGCGGCGGCATTGCGCTCGTCGTCGGACTTGGCGACCAGCGCATCGAATTTCGGGTTGGAATACTGTCCGTAGTTCATGTCGCGGCTGGTGGACTGCCAGATGAAGAGATAGTCCTTGGCGTCGCGATAGTCGGCCACCCAGCCGGCCCAGGCGACCGTGAAGGCCTGCTTGCTCAGCAGATTGTAATGCACCTGGCTCTCGGCGGGTGCCAGCCGCACCTGCACGCCGATCTCCTTCCACATCGACTGCAGCGCCACCGCGGTGAGCCTCGCATCCGTCTGGTTCTGAAAATTGTAGTCGAAGGACAGCGGATTGTCCGGCCCGAAGCCTGCGTCCTTCAAGAGCTCCTTTGCCCGGAGGATGCGTTGCGCCATCGGCATCGGCTTGAACGGCAGGTGCGCCTTGGCAGGATATTGCGGCATGTCCGGCGGAACGTAGGCATAGGCCGGCTTCTCTCCGGCGCGCATCACCCGTCCGGTGATGATCTCGCGGTCGATGGCGAGCGAAAGCGCCGCGCGGATGCGCACGTCGTCGAACGGCTTCCGCTTGAAATTGAACTGAATGTACTGCGTGAGAATGTACGGCGTCAGATGCAGCACGGTCGGGAGATTGGCCCTCAGCCAATCGATCTCCTGGGCCGGCACCGCGTTGGTGAGATCGAATTCCCCCGCACGGAAGCGCTTTAGGGCTGCGGCATAGTCTTGCGTCGGATAGTAATTCACGTTCTCGATGCGCACCCGCGCCGCATCGTAGAAGTGGGGATTGCGCGAGAGCCGGATGCGGTCGTTGGGCACCCATTCCTTCAGCACGTAGGGGCCGTTGGTGACGGCCGTCCCCGGCCGCAGCCATTTGCTGCCGTAGCGCTCAACGGCATGCTGCGGCACCGCGAAAGCGGCGAGGTTGGTCAGCAGCTGCGCGATATAGGGGACCTGAAAATCGAAAGCGATCTCCAGCGTGCGGTGATCGATGGCGCGGACGCCGAGTTGATCCAGCGCCATCTTGCCGGAATTGACGGCATGGGCGTTGCGAATGGGATAGAGGATCGCGGCATAGGTCGAGGCGGTCTTCGGATCGAGCACGCGGCGGAACGAGAAAACGAAATCGTCGGCCGTGACCGGCACGCCGTCGGACCATTTATGGTCGCGGATGCGGAAGGTATAAGTGAGGCCGTCCGCACTGGCGCGATAGCTCTCGGCCGCGCCGAATATCGGATTGCCGGCGGCATCTTCCGTCATCAGCCCCAGGAACATGTCGCCGATGATGTTGTTTTCCCAATTGCCGCCGAGCGCCTTGTGCGGATCGAGCGAATCCGGCTCGGCGCCGTTGCCGCGGTTCAGCGTCTTGGGGTCGCTGCCCTCGCGCCTCGCATGCGAGCCGGAGCCGCGCAAGGCGAAGGCCGTTCCGCCCGCCACTGCCGCTGCGGCGCCCGCTCCCACCAGAGCGCGTCGCGTCAGGATTTTGCGCTGGATCGTGTCGCTCATTCGGTTCTCTGCCGCGCCCCGCCGCGGGCCTCGCCTCCCGTTGCAGCATGGAATAGGATGGTCCGCCGCGTCGCCCGCGGTTTACCTTATTTAGCCAGATTCGGGTGAATGAGCCATGAACTTGCCAAGGTCGACGGCGGCTCTTGCCGCGCTCCTTCTCTCCTTTGTCGGCCCCGCGCTGGCCGATTCGCGGGACGAGGCCCTTCAGGCGATCGGGAAATGCGCAGGTATAGCGGAGGATAAGGCCCGGCTTGCCTGCTACGATGCGCTGTCCGGCCGCGTTAAGGATGCGTTAGCGACGCCGCCAAGTTCTCTCGATCGCGAGCCTACCAAGGACGAGCAGGAGTCCTGGTTCGGCTTCGACATCGGCGGCCTGTTCGGCGGGGGGAGCGCCAAGCCGGCCACGCCCGCCGAATTCGGCAGTGAGCGCACGGCTGCGGTCCAGGAGAAGAGGGAAGAAGTCAAGGCGAGGGAGGAGATCACCAGCATCACCGCCAAGCTGACGGACGTCGCTTTCACCCCCTTCGGCAAGTTCATCGCTTTCCTCGACAATGGGCAGGTGTGGCGTCAGCTGCCAGCGGATTCCGACAAGGCCCATTTCAGGAGCACGCCCTCGGACAATGAGGTGACGATCTCCCGCGGCGTACTCGGCAGCTACAATCTGCAGATCAACGATTCGGAGCACATCTACAAAGTCAGCCGCGTGAAGTAGCCGCGCGGCGGCGCGGCTCCTGTTCGCCGATCACCGTGCGCACGGGATCGTGCTCGGCCACGAAGTGACCCGGCGCCACCTCGATCAGTTGCGGCCGGTATTGCTCCGCATCCGGATCGTCGATCATCTTGGATTTAAGAAAGGAAAGCTGCGCGCGGCTGTCGAGCGGCGAGGGGAGGTCGCCGGAGAGCGCCACCCGCGGCTTGGCCCGCTCCGCTCTCGGATCGGGAAGCGGCACGGCCGCGATCAGCTCGCGGGTGTAGGGGTGCCGCGGATCCTCGTAGATCGTGTGGCGGTCGGCCAGCTCCACCACGCGACCCATGTAGAGCACCATCACGCGATGGGCCACCTGGCGGACCACCGACAAGTCATGGCTGATGAACAGCAGCGACATGCGGAATTCGCTCTGCAGCGCCAGGATCAGGTCGACGATCTGCGATTGAATCGAGACGTCCAGCGCGCTCACCGCCTCGTCGCAGACGATCAGCTTGGGCCGCACGATCATGGCACGCGCGATGCCGACGCGCTGGTTCTGGCCGCCGGAGAATTCGTGGGGATAGCGGTTGATCCAGGCGGGATCGAGTCCCACTTTCTCCATAATGGCGCGAACTTCGCCGCGTACCTCTTCGGCGTTCAGCTCGGGCCGCAGTGAGCGCAAGGGCTCCGAGATGGATTCGCCCACCGTCATGCGCGGGTCGAGGCTCGCCAGCGGATCCTGGAAGACGATCTGGAATTCCTTGCGCAGCTTGCGCATGGCTGGATCGGCGATTCCGGTGAGATTGCGGCCGCACCACACCACGACGCCGCACGTTCGCGGCAGCAGATTCAACACGGCGCGAGCGAGCGTCGACTTTCCGCAGCCGGTCTCCCCCACGATGCCCAGCGTCTCGCCCTCGCGCAGAGAGAAGGAAACGCCGTCGACGGCGCGCACCAGCTTGGTGCGACGGAAGGGAAAGCTTTCGATCTTGATCGGGAAGTGGACGCGCAAATCCTCGACGTCCAGCAGCCGCTGCTCGGCGCCGATGGTGGAAGGCGGCGCCAGGGCCACGTGGCCGGCGCGGATCGGCCGGTCGATGCGCGGCATCGCGTCGAGCAGGGCCTTGGTGTAGCCGTGCCTGGGTGCGTAGAAAATCTGGTCGACGGTGCCCGCCTCCACGATGCGGCCCTCGCGCATCACCTGGACGTTGTCCGCCATGCCGGCGATCACGCCCATGTCGTGCGACACCATCACGATCGCGGTTTTGATCTCTTTCTTGAGGTCGCGCATGATGTCGAGTATCTGCGCCTGCACGGTGACGTCGAGCGCGGTGGTGGGTTCGTCCGCGATCAGCAGATCCGGCCCGCAGGCCGTGGCCATGGCGATCATCACCCGCTGGCGCATGCCGCCGGAAAGCTGGTGGGGATATTGATTCATCCGCTTGGCCGCTTCCGGAATTCGCACCAGCTCGAGAATCTCGATGGTGCGCCGCCGCGCCTCCACGTAGGGAACGCGCTGGTGCACCCTTAACGACTCGACGATCTGCGAGCCGATGGTCATGTGCGGCGTCAGCGAGGTCAGCGGGTCCTGAAAGATCATGGTGATCTTGGAGCCGCGCAGCTGGTTCAGCTGCGACTGGCGCAGATTGAGGATCTCCCGGCCGCGAAACTTGACGCTGCCGGTCGCGCGACCATTGGAGGCCAGCAGGCCCGCGATGGCGAGGAATAGCTGGCTCTTGCCGGAACCGGATTCGCCGACCACGCCAAGGCATTCGCCTTCACCGATATCGAGATCGAGGTTCTTGACGGCGTGGACCTCGCCGTCCGGCGTCTTGAAGCGGACGTTCAGATTGCGAACCTGCAGGATGGGCTGGCCCATGTCAGCGGTCCTTGGGGTCCAGGGCGTCGCGCAGGCCGTCGCCGATGAAGTTGAAGCAGAACAGCGTCACCGCCATGAAGCCGGCGGGGAAGATCAGCATCCAAGGCGCGCTTTCCATCTGCGCCGCGCCCTCGGAAATCAGCACGCCCCAGGAGGTAAGCGGCTCCTGTATTCCGAGACCCAGGAAGGACAGGAAGCTCTCCGCCAGGATCACGGTGGGAATGGTCAGGGTAACGTAGACCACCACCGGTCCCAGAACATTGGGCACGATGTGCCGCCGGATGGTGGTGCCCGTGCCGACGCCGGCAGCGCGCGCCGCCTCGATGAATTCCTTCTGCTTGATGGAGAGCGTCTGGCCGCGCACGATGCGCGACATGGTGAGCCATTCCACCGCGCCGATCGCCACGAACAGCAGAAAGAAATTGCGGTTGAACACCACCATCAGGATGATGACGAGAAAGAGATAGGGGAGGGAGTATAGAACGTCGACGAAGCGCATCATGACTTCGTCGAGGCGTCCGCCGACGAAGCCGGCGATGGCGCCGTAGCTCACTCCGATCAGAAGGCTCACCAGGGTCGCCACCAGGCCGATGGCGAGCGACACGCGGGCGCCGTACAGCACGCGCACGAACAGGTCGCGGCCGACCGAATCCATTCCGAAAATGTGCCAGCCGCCGGCATTGCACATCACGCTGGTGTCCGGCCACCAGTCGGGTGCGCAATTGACCAGGCCGTAGTTGATGGCGTCGTAGGTGTAAGGCCAGAAGAACGGCACCGCGACCGCGATAGCCGCGATAGTCCCCAAGATCGTCATGCCGGCCACCGCCGCCTTGTTGCGGAACAGACGGCGGCGCGCGTCGATCCACAGGCTGCGACCCTTGATGTAAGGCGCGCGCCTGGCGAGCTCGGTGCGCTCGTCCGCATAGGCCGTCATCGCTCGTACCTCACCCGGGGATCGAGCGCGGCGTAAAGCAGGTCGGCCAGCAGATTGAGCAGGATGATGAAGATCGCGTAGCAGATGACCACGCCCATCACCAGCGTGTAATCGCGGTTCAGCGCGCCAAGCACGAAGTAGCGGCCGATGCCGGGGATGCCGAAAATGGTCTCGACCACCAGCGATCCGGTCAAGAGGCCCGCGATCGCCGGACCGAGGTAGCTGACCAGCGGCAGCAGCGCGGCGCGCAGCGCATGGCGCAGCACCACCAGCCGGTTCGGCAAACCCTTGGCCCGCGCCGTGCGCACGTAGTTCGAGCGCAACACTTCGACCATGCTGCCGCGCACCAGCCGCGAGACGATGGCGATCTGCGGCAGCGCCAGCACCGTCACCGGCAGGACCATGTTGGCCAGCGCGCCTCCGTTCCAGCCGCCGACGGGCAGTGTGATGTCCATGCCGAAGAGTTTGAGGCCGTAGACGCCCAAAATGAGAGTCAGAATCGGCGCGGTCACGAAGGTTGGGATGGTGATGCCCACCATGGCGAGCGACATCACTCCGAAATCGATGCCGCCGTTCTGATTCAGCGCCGCCACCGTACCCAGCGTGATGCCCAGGAAGATGGCGATGATCATCGCGCTCAGGCCCAGCCGCGCACTGACCGGCAGGCCGTCGGCGATCAGTTCGGTGACCGTGAAGTCCTTGTTCTTGAAGGAGGGCCCAAGGTCGCCGCGCACGAGCCGGCCCATGTACATCAGGTATTGCTCATAGACCGGCTTGTCGAGATTGTAGGCCGCCTTGATGTTGTGCTCGATCTCGGGGGGCAACCGGCGCTGGCTGTCGAAAGGCCCGCCCGGCGCGATGCGCATCATGAAGAAGGCGAGCGTGACGATGATGAGGAGCGTGGGGATCGCACCAAGGCCGCGCCGGATCGCATAGGAGACCATGAAGCCGGCTATCCTCTGGCGAAGTTGCGCGATTCCCCGAAGCCGCCAGACGGTCGACGGCCGCAGCAATGAGGCAATGAAACTGGATAATTTCGGGTTAAAGCCAGTCGCCAGACGGCCTGCCTAGCGGGCCGAAGGCAGGGAAAGACTGGAGATCAAGGGCTCGAAGGCCCGCGCCTCGACCAGCTCTCGCGCAGCGGCGATGGCCGGTGCGAAGAAGCGATCGCGCGCCAGGCGGGGGACGCGGCTTCGGATCGTCGCGTGCGCCTGTTCCAACGCCGCCGAGCTCTTGAGCGGCCGATGGAATTCGATCCCTTCCGCCGCCGCCAGCAATTCTATCGCCAGGATGTTCGCCGTATTGCCGTTCATCGGTCCGAGTCGGCGGGCGGCAAAGGTCGCCATGGAGACGAAGTCCTCCTGATTGGCGGAGGTGGGGAGAGAATCCACCGAGGCCGGATGGGCCAGCGACTTGTTCTCGGAAGCAAGCGAAGCTGCCGTCACATGCGCGATCATGAATCCGGAATTGACCCCGCCATCCTCGGTCAGGAACGGCGGCAAGCCGCTCAGCGTAGAATCGATCAACAGCGCAATCTGCCGCTCCGCCAACCCGCCGATTTCGGCGATGGCGATGGCGAGCCCGTCGGCTGCAATGGCCACCGGCTCGGCGTGGAAATTTCCGCCCGACAAAATGGCGCCGTCCTCGAACACCAGCGGGTTGTCCGTCGCGGCATTGGCCTCGATCTCGAATACCCGCGCAGCATGGCGCAGCATGTCGAGGCAAGCGCCCAGCACCTGCGGCTGGCAGCGGATGGAATAGGGATCCTGTACCCGCTCGCAGGCCAAATGCGATTTGCGGATGTCGCTGCCCGCCATCAACGCGCGCAAGGCCGCCGCGGCGTCGATCTGTCCCTGCTGACCGCGGGCTTGGTGGATGCGCCCATCGAACGGCGTGTCGCTGCC
>DATCOJ010000212.1:0-2751 GCA_036564785.1 Rhizomicrobium sp.
AGAGGGGACTCTATCTGCCTCATGACCACCACCGTCCGCTTCGCGCCCTCTCCCACCGGCCTGCTGCATGTCGGCAATGCGCGCACGGCGATGCTGAACTGGCTGTTCGCGCACAAGCAGCGCGGCAAATTCCTGCTGCGCCTCGACGACACCGACACCGCGCGCACCAAGCCGGAATACGAGGCCGCCATCCTCGAAGACTTGGCATGGCTCGGGCTGACGCACGACCTCTTCGCCCGCCAGGTCGAGCGCGCCGAGGCCCATCGCGCGGCCGCGGAGAAACTGAAAGCCGGCGGCCGCCTCTATCCCGCCTATGAAACCGCGGAAGAGCTTGAGCGCCGCCGCAAGCGCCAGATCGCGCTGCACAAGCCGCCGGTCTACGACCGCGCCGCGCTGGCGCTCACGCCTGCGGACCGCGCCACGCTGGAGACCCAGGGCCGCCATCCGCATTGGCGCTTCAAGCTGTCGCAGAGCAAGGTCCGCTGGCGCGACCTGGTGCGCGGCGAAGTGGAGATCGACACCGCCCATCTCTCCGATCCGGTGCTGATCCGAGAGGACGCAAGCTTCCTCTACACGCTGCCTTCGGTCGCCGACGACATCGACTTCGCCGTCACACACATCGTGCGCGGCGAGGATCATGTCACCAACACCGCGGCGCAGATCGAGATTTTCGAGGCGCTGGGCGCGGCGGTGCCCGCCTTCGCGCATTTCCCGCTGCTGATCGGCGCGGGCGGCGAGGCGCTGTCCAAGCGCATCGGCTCGCTGTCGTTGCGCGAGATCCGTGAGGGCGGCATCGAGCCGCTGGCGCTTGCCTGCTATCTGGCCAAGACCGGCACTTCGGATGCCATCGAGCTCAAGCCGTCGCTGGAGGCACTGGCCGCCGAATTCTCCTTCGACAAGATCGGCCGCGCCCCGGCGCATTTCGATCCGAAGGAATTGGAAGGCCTCAACGCGCGGCTGCTGCATGGCCTTCCGTATACGGAGGTTCGCGGGCGGCTGGTGGCGCTGGGCATTCCCGCCGGCGAAGCCTTCTGGGAAGCGGTGAAGCCCAACCTCGCAAAGCTCTCCGACGCCGCCGATTTGTGGACGCTGGTTGCGGGGCCGGTCACGCCGGTGATCGAGGACGCCGCCTTCGCCGCCAAAGCTGCGGAACTGCTGCCGCCTGAGCCGTGGAGCGAAGCCACCTGGACCGAATGGACCGCAGCGGTAGCCGCCGCCAGCGGCGCTAAGGGCCGCGGCCTCTTTCATCCGCTGCGGCTGGCGCTCACGGGCCGCGAGAGCGGTCCCGAAATGAAGAAGTTGCTGCCCTTGATTGGACGTGCGAAAGCGCTCTCTCGTCTCAACGGGAATCTCGCGTGACCACGCTTCGCCTCTACAACACGCTCAGCCGGACCAAGGAAGACTTCGTCCCGCTGGATGCCCGGAACGTGCGCCTCTATGTCTGCGGCCCCACGGTCTACGACTTCGCCCATATCGGCAACGCGCGGCCCGTCATCGTCTTCGACGTGCTGTTCCGACTGTTGCGCCACATTTACGGCGACACCCACGTCACCTATGTTCGCAACATCACGGACATCGACGACAAGATCAACGCGCGCGCGCTGGCCCGGCGCGGCGATCGCAACATTCCGGTGCTCGAGGCGCTGCGCGAGCTGACCGAGGGGACGCAGGCGCGCTATCTGGAAGACGTCACCGCGCTCGGCAACCTGCCGCCCAGCGTCTGCCCACGGGCCACCGATCACGTGGCGCAGATGATCGCCATGATCGCAGCGCTGATCGCGGCGGGCCATGCCTACGAAGCGCAAGGGCATGTCTTGTTCGACGTGTCGTCGAAGCAGGACTACGGCAAGCTTTCGCGCCGCCCCTTGGACGAAATGCTCGCCGGCGCCCGCGTGGACGTGGCGCCCTACAAGAAGAACCCGATGGATTTCGTGCTGTGGAAGCCATCGGACGCGGAGACGCCGGGCTGGGAGTCGCCCTGGAGCCGCGGCCGCCCCGGCTGGCACATCGAATGCTCGGCCATGGCGGGCGAATACCTGGGCGAGACCTTCGATATCCATGGCGGCGGCATCGATCTGCTGTTTCCTCATCACGAGAACGAGATCGCGCAAAGCGAAAGCGCCCATCGCGGCCGTGCGCTGGCGCGCGTGTGGATGCACAACGGCTTCCTCAACGTGGAAGGCGAGAAGATGTCGAAGTCGCTCGGCAACTTCGTCACCATCCACCAGCTGCTGGCCGACTGGCCGGGCGACGTGCTGCGCTTCAACATGCTGCGCTCGCATTACCGCCAGCCGATGGACTGGACCGTGGCCGGCATGAAGGAAAGCTGGGACACGCTGGAGCGCTGGTATGAGGTCGCCGAGCCGGTGGCGGCAACGAGGCTTGGCGAGTCTTTCCTCGCCGCGCTGGAAGACGATCTCAACACGCCGGCGGCGATTGCCGAACTGCATCGTGCCTCGCCGGAGGAACTGGCCGGCGGTTTGTCGCTGCTCGGCTTCAATCCGATGTCCGACCGGCTGGCCTCGAAGAAGGCCGTCGACACGGTGGAGATCGCCCGCGCCATCGAGGCCCGCAACGCCGCGAGGAAGGCGCGCAATTTCAAGGAGTCCGACCGCATCCGCGACGAGCTGGCCGCCCAAGGCATCGCGCTGAAGGACAATCCCGACGGCACCACCAGCTGGGAGGTGAAGCGGTGATCGGCGGGTTGAGTGGCGGATACCGAAGGTTTCATCTCCCCCCTCCCCTTGCGGG
>DATCOJ010000213.1:0-1938 GCA_036564785.1 Rhizomicrobium sp.
CGTCTGGTCAGCGCCCAGCACCAGCCGGCCGGGAACCGAGCGCGCCACGGCGGCGGCCTTGGCGCGGGCGAGAAGGCGGGCGGCGGAGGCCGCGTCCGGCGCGCCGGCCTCGGCTTCGACCGCGCGTTCGTCGATCTGCGCCGGGCGGATTTCCAAGCGCAAGCCGACGGCTGCCAGCATCTTGCCGCGCACGTCGCTTTTCGATGCGAGCACCAGCGGCTGAGGGGCAAGCCAGAGCGGCATAATTGTTTCCTTGTCCCTCCCCGTTGGAGGAGGATTTCAGGTGACCGGCCGCCGCCGGCGCTCCGCCAGCAGCTTCATCACCGCGGCGGCGGTTTCCTCGATCGAGCGGCGTGTCACGTCGATGCTGGGCCAACTGTACTTGGCGCAGAGCCGGCGCGAAAAAGCCACCTCCTCGGCCACCGCGGTCTTGTCGATATAGCGGTCGTCGTCGCGGTGCGCCTTCAGGCCCAACAGCCGGTTCTCGCGGATCTGCACGATGCGCTCGGGACTGGCATAGAGCCCAACCACCAGCGGCCGCGTCAGCTTTTCGACCTCGGGCGCCACCGGCACGCCGGGCACCAGCGGCACGTTGCCGGTCTTGATGCCGCGATTGGCGAGATAGATCGAGGTCGGCGTTTTCGAGGTGCGCGAGACGCCGACCAGCACCACGTCGGCGTCCTGCAGCCCTTCGACGTGCTGGCCGTCATCATGGAACATCGTGTAGTTGAGAGCGTCGATACGCTGGAAATACTCGGCGTTGAGCACGTGCTGGGCGCCGACGCGGTGGATGGTCTCGGCGCCGAGATAAGACTGGAAAAGCCGCAACACCGGTCCCAGCACCGACATGCACGGCAGCGCGAGATCGCGGCAGGTTTTTTCCAGCAATTCGATGAGGTCTTCCTCGAGCAGCGTGTACAGCACTAGACCCGGCGATTCCGTTATTTCGGCGAGCGCATTGTCGAGCTGCTTTTTGGAGCGCACCATCGGGTAAAGATGTTCCACCGGCGACACGTTGGCGTATTGCGCCGCGGCGGCGCGCGCCACCGTGATCAAGGTTTCACCGGTGGCGTCGGAAACCAGATGGAGATGAAAGTAGCCGGTGTCGGGCATCTGTATGGGCGCTGAATCGCGTGTGGACAGGGCGGGAGAAGGCCACGGCTTTACCCGCCGCGCAAGCTCGCCCTGGCAATGTGTTCAATTTCCATCCACACGACTGCCCGCGGGACGATCTCCGTAGGGCGACATGGTTTCGACAAGCGAATGTGGATAGCGTCCTGGGGACAAGCAGGGATAGGACCTCATAGGCCAACAAAACGGACCTTATCGCTGTGGACGAAATCGCGCTGGATTTCATCCAATTCTGAATTGGGTTCTGCTATGCGGTGGACAGACTGTTAATCGGAAGGCATGAGTCCAATTCACGCTCTAACAAACACTACAAAGAAATTTATAAGAGTCTTTATGGAAGACACCTGCAATACGGATGGCATGGGGATAAAGCCACTGCTGAAGGTGCTCGGCAGACAGCGCGAGACCATTCCACCGATATGGATGATGCGGCAGGCGGGACGGTATTTGCCGGAATATCGTGCGGTGCGGGAGAAAGCGGGCGGCTTTCTCGATCTTTGTTTCAATCCGGAACTGGCGGCCGAAGTCACGCTGCAGCCGGTGCGGCGCTTCGGTTTCGACGCCGCGATCCTGTTTTCCGACATTCTGGTGATACCGCTCGCGCTTGGCCGCAAGGTCTGGTTCGTCGAGGGCGAAGGCCCACGACTCGAGCCGATAGCCGATGCGAAAGCATTGTTGTCGGTGTGGCAAGAGGCCGATCAAAAGCTGCTGGCGCCGATTTATGAGACCGTGCGGCGTGTGAAAAGCGAACTTGCGCCCAAAACGGCGCTGATTGGATTTTGCGGCGCGCCGTGGACGGTTGCGACC
>DATCOJ010000214.1:0-42017 GCA_036564785.1 Rhizomicrobium sp.
ATCATCACCGCGCTGCTGCACGACACGGTGGAAGACACCTACGTCACCATCGAGGATGTGAAAGAGAACTTCGGCGAGGAAGTGGCCAATCTCGTCGATGGCGTGACCAAGCTGTCGCAACTCGAACTCTTCAGCGAACGCACCAAGCAGGCGGAAAATTTCCGCAAGCTGATGCTGGCGATGTCCAACGACATCCGCGTGCTCCTGGTGAAGCTCGCCGACCGTCTGCACAACATGCGCACGCTGTCGCACATCGAAAGCCCCGACAAGCGGCACCGCATCGCGCAGGAAACGGTGGACATCTACGCGCCGCTTGCCGGCCGAATCGGCATGCAGAACATGCGCGAGGAGCTGGAGGATCTGGCCTTTGCCGAACTCGATCCGGAAGCGCGCAATTCCATCGTCACGCGGCTCGCCCGCCTCGATGCGCAATCCGGCGACCGCATCGGCCGCATCGCCGATCAGTTGAAGCGAAAGCTTGCCGAGAACGGCATCGACGCCTGGGTCTATGGGCGCGCCAAGCGGCCCTATTCCATCTGGCGCAAGCTCAAGGACAAGCAGCTCAATTTCGAGCAGCTGTCCGACATTTTCGGCTTCCGGGTCATCGTGAGGACGACCGCGGACTGCTATCGCGCGCTGGGCGTGCTCCACACCACCTGGCGCATGGTGCCGGAGCGCTTCAAGGATTTCGTCTCCAATCCCAAGACCAACGGCTATCGCTCGATCCACACCACCGTCATCGGTCCCGAGCAGCAGCGGGTCGAGGTGCAGATCCGCACCCAGGAAATGCACGATGTCGCCGAGCGCGGTGTGGCTGCGCATTGGCGCTATCGGGAGCATATCGAAGAGAAGGACCGCACCGCAGAGAATGCTTATGAGTGGCTGCGCGAGATGGTGGACCTGCTGGAGCATGGCAGCTCGGCCGAAGAGTTCCTCGAACACTCGCGCCTGCACATGTATCAGGACCAGGTGTTCTGCTTCACCCCCAAGGGCGACCTGATCAGCCTGCCGCGCGGCGCCACGCCCATCGACTTCGCCTATGCCGTTCACACCGATCTCGGCAACAGGACCGTCGGCGCCAAGGTCAACGGCGCGCACGTGCCCCTGCATACGCCCCTTCGCAACGGCGACCAGGTGGAGATCATCAGCACCAAGGATCAGGCGCCCTCGCCGTTGTGGGAGCAGTTCGTTGTCACGGGAAGAGCACGCTCCGAGATCCGCCGTTTTCTGCGCCATGCCCAGCGCGACGAGCACATCAAGTTCGGCCGCAAAATTCTCGCCAAGGCATTCGCCGACGAGCATCGCGAGCTGACCGACAAGGCGATCGGCGAGGTGGCGAAGAAGCTGCGTCTGCCCAAGCCCGACGAGGTGCTGGTCGAAGTGGGGCGCGGCCAGTTGCGCGCCAACGAAGTGCTGGAAGCGGTATTCCCGGAACTCAAGAAGGATCCGAACCGCAAGGCACTGCGCCGCACTTCGCCGCGCAAGGATTCCAAGGCCATCTCCATCCGCGGGCTCACCGAAGGGATTTCCTACAAGCTTGGTCAATGCTGCCACCCGCTGCCGGGCGATCGCATCGTCGGCCTGATGGTGCCGGGCGAGGGCGCGGTGATTCACACCATCGATTGCGCGGAACTGGAAAAAGCGTCGGCGCAGATGGATGACTGGTTGGACGTGAGCTGGGGCCAGCAGTCGGCCGAAGGCGATCCCAATGTGGCGCGCGTGCTGGTGCGGGTGAAGAACGAGCCAGGCTCGCTCGCCGCCGTCACCACGGTGATCGGCAACAACGGCGGCAACATCTCGAACGTGAAAGTCGCCAGCCGCAATGCGCTGTTGTTCGAATTCCTGGTGGATATCGAAGTGCGCGACGTGGCGCATCTGCAGAACATTATCGGTGCCTTGCGCGTGAACGAGGCCGTCGAGTCCGTGGACCGTGTCCGTGGCCCGCAGGAACACGCCGAACTCGCGGGCGCGCCGACGTGACCGTGCCGATTGTACAGCGACCGTACAGGGCCGCAGAATGGCCGCCGCGGCACCACTTAATCGATCGTTCAGACAGAAAGGCCAGACTGGGCAAGAGAAATTCGTATAACAGCGCGGGTGTCATCCTGGGCAGCAGGGGCTTGTCGTGAATGAACTGCCAAAAGGGCCGGGGCGCTTCGGCGTCCTCCGGCTGCCGCAGCTGCGGCGCAAGACCGAGTTTTACGTCTTCGAGGTGCTGGCGCTCGCCTTCGGCGCCAGCGCCAGCCAGTTCTTCTTCGTCGACCGAATCCGCTGGCAGTCGCTGATGGTGTGCGGCATCGGGTATGTGGCGTCCTTCGTCATGATGGTCAGCGTCCGTTGCAGCCATTGCAACGAACCCATCGGGCGGGTGCATGGCAAATGGGTTCCCATCGCCGAGCCGATGTGCAGCAAATGCGGGCGCGATCACGGATAGAGTCATGAACCGTCTGCGCCTCGGCGTGAACATCGATCACGTGGCGACGATCCGCAACGCTCGTGGCGGCCGCCATCCCGATCCCGTTCGCGCGGCCAAGCTGGCGGCGACCGCCGGCGCAGATGGCATCACCGCGCATCTTCGCGAGGATCGCCGCCACATCTCGGACGATGACATCGAGCGGCTGATCGGCGAGATCGACCTGCCGCTCAATCTCGAGATGGCCGCAACGGACGAGATGCTCGAAATCGCGCTCAAGCATCGCCCGCATGCGGCCTGTATCGTTCCCGAGAAACGCGAGGAGCGCACCACCGAGGGCGGCATCGATGCCGCCGGCCAGCACAATCGCCTGGCGCCCATCGTGCGCGTCCTGAGTGAGGCGCGTATCCGCGTCTCGCTGTTCATCGAAGCCGATCCCCGCCAACTCGATGCCGCGAAGACTTTGGGGGCGCCGGTGGTCGAGTTGCACACCGGCGCCTATTGCGACGCGACGGGTGTGGACCGCGAGAGGTATCTCAAAGCCATCCGTGAAGCCGCTGCCTATGGCGCCTCGCTCGGCCTCGAGATCCATGCCGGTCATGGCCTGGGCTACGAGACTGTGGGACCCATCGCCGCCATTCCGGAGATCCGCGAGCTCAATATCGGCCACTTCCTGGTCGGCGAAGCGATCTTCTGCGGCCTCGACGCCTCGATCCGCCGCATGCGTGCGCTGATGGACGAAGCGCGCGCCAAGTCAGACGGGCGCGACACCGCATGATCATCGGCCTCGGTTCCGACCTCATCGACATCCGCCGCATCGAGCAGACCATCGAACGGCACGGCGAGCGCTTCCTCGACCGCATCTTCACGTCGGTGGAGCGCACCAAGTCGGATAAGCGGGCGCAGCGCGCTGCCAGCTACGCCAAGCGCTTCGCCGCCAAGGAGGCCTGCGCCAAGGCGCTCGGCACGGGCCTCAGGCGCGGCGTGTTCTGGCGCGACATGGGCGTGGTCAATCTGCCCGGCGGCAAGCCGACCCTGGCGCTCTCCGGCGGGGCATTACGACGGCTTCATGAAATCACCCCGCCCGGTCACGAGGCCGTCATCGATCTGTCCATAACGGACGACTTTCCCCTGGCGCAGGCGATCGTCATCATTTCGGCTGTGGCGCGCCCGCCGCAGACACCAGCAGAATAAATGATTAAATCCGCTTGCGCCTTGACCTCCGCAACCCCATCGGGTCCTTGTCACGCATGGAAGAAGAGCCTGAAAAGCCAGCAGTAACCGCGGCGCGGGCCGGTGACGGCGAAGCGACGGAAGCGGCTTCGCGCGATCCCGTGCACATCGTTGCGGGGTCGGGCGAACACGTGTCCCCGGATGCGCCCGAACCTCCATCCTCCGATCCTCCGCCTTTGGCACCGGAGGCGAATATCGATCCCCTCGCGCCGACGCCGGCGGTCGAGGCGGAGATCGCCTCCCGCGCTGATACGACCAATAGGGTGGAACCCGACCGAGCCGCGAAATCGGCGAAATCCAAGCCGGCGAGCGGCGATTCCTGGATCGAGACCGTCAAGACCGTCGTCTATGCCTTGCTCATCGCGCTGGTGATCCGCACACTGCTGTTCCAGCCCTTCAACATCCCGTCGAGTTCGATGGAGAGCACGCTTCTGGTCGGCGACTATTTGTTCGTCGAGAAGTTCGCGTATGGCTACAGCCGCTATTCCTTCCCCTTCGGGTTGGCGCCGATCTCCGGACGCATCTTCGGCTCCGATCCGGCGCGCGGGGACGTGGTGGTGTTCAAGTTCCCGCCCGACAATTCCACCGACTACATCAAGCGCGTGATCGGCCTGCCTGGCGATCGCATCCAGATGCTGAACGGCCGGCTCTACATCAACGACAAGGCTGTGCCGAAGGTGCGGGTCGCCGACTATGTCCAGATGGTCGACGGCATTCCGTACCGCGTGCCGCGCTACCAGGAGACGCTCCCGAACGGCAAGAAATACTTCGTGCTCGACAGCATCCCGAACGGCCAAGCCGACAATACCGAGGTCTTCGTGGTCCCGCCCGGCCACTATTTCATGATGGGCGACAACCGCGATAATTCCAACGACAGCCGCGAAGGGGTGGGCTACGTTCCGGCGGCAAACCTGGTCGGCAAAGCCGAACTGATATTCTTCTCAACCGATGGCAACGCGCATTTCTGGGAATTCTGGCGCTGGCCGTGGACGGTCCGCTACAACAGGCTCTTCACGGTCATCGACTGAGGGGGCCACGCTCGAAGAGCGCCTGGGCCACGCTTTCAAGGATCCGGGACTGCTCGAGCAGGCGCTGACGCATGCGAGCGCCAGCTCGGCTGCCTCCAACGAGCGGCTGGAGTTTCTCGGCGACCGGGTGTTGGGACTGGTTATCGCCGACAAGCTGCACCGCCTGTTTCCCGAGGATCCCGAGGGCATGCTGGCGCTGAAGCTGAACGCGCTGGTGCGCAAGGAGGCCTGCGCCCTGGCGGCGGAAGCGGCGGGACTGCCTGATCACTTGATCCTCGCCAATTCCGAAAGCGGCAGCGGCGGACGGAAGAAGGCGGTGATCCTGGCCGGGGCCTGCGAAGCGGTGATTGCGGCGCTTTATCTCGACGGCGACATGGAAGCGGCGCGCCAGTTCATCGAGCGCTATTGGGCGGACTCCATCGCCGGATTGCACAGCGACATGCGAGACGCCAAGACAGCCTTGCAGGAATGGGCGCAGGCGCGCGCGGGCCGGGCCGCACCCTCCTATCGCCTGGCCAAGCGCGAAGGGCCCGATCATGCGCCGCGCTTCATCGTCGAAGTGAGCATCGAAGGCGAGGCGCCCGAAGCGGGCGAGGGTGGCTCCAAGCGCGAAGCGGAGCAAGCCGCCGCCGCCGCGATGCTGAGGCGCTTCCGATTGTGGCAAGCGTGAGCGAGGCCGAAACCACCCGTTGCGGCTTTGCCGCCGTGCTCGGCGCGCCGAATGCGGGCAAGTCGACGCTGGTCAACGCGATGGTGGGATCGAAGGTCTCCATCGTCACGCACAAGGTGCAGACCACGCGCATGCCGGTGCGCGGCGTCGCCATCCGCGGCAAGACGCAGGTCGTCTTTGTCGACACGCCGGGAATCTTCAAGCCGCGGCGGCGGCTCGACCGCGCCATGGTGAAGGCGGCCTGGGCCGGCGCGGGCGATGCCGATGCCATCCTGGTCATGGCGGATGCCCCCGATCTGGCGGCGCATCCGGATGCCCTGGGGGCTCGGGACACCCGCACGATTATCGAGGGCTTGAAGACAGCCGGCCGAAAGGCCGCGCTGGTTCTCAACAAGATCGACGCCATGCCGCGGGCCGATCTTTTGCCGCTGGCGGAGAAACTGAACAGCGAAGGAATATTCGAGCAGCTGTTCATGGTCTCGGCGCTGAAGGGCGACGGCATCGAAGACGTCGCGGCATGGACCGCCGCGCGCATGCCGGAAGGCCCATGGCTTTATCCTGAGGACCAGGCTGCCGACATCCCCTCCCGCCTGATGGCGGCGGAGATCACGCGGGAGCAGATCTATCTGCGTCTGCACGACGAGCTGCCCTATGCCATCGCGGTCCAGACGGAGAAATGGGAGGAGCGCAAGGACGGCGCCG
The DNA here is from genome assembly GCA_036564785.1 of Rhizomicrobium sp. Lineage (GTDB taxonomy): Bacteria > Pseudomonadota > Alphaproteobacteria > Micropepsales > Micropepsaceae > Rhizomicrobium. Next base: position 6,047 of record DATCOJ010000214.1, read on the forward strand.
CCAAGATCGATCAGATCGTCTATGTGCAGCGGGAAGGCCAGAAGGCGATCGTGCTCGGCAAGGGCGGTCAGACCATCAAGGCCATCGGCGAGCACGCCCGTCGCGAGATGGAGGCGCTGTTCGGCCGCCGCGTACACCTCTTCCTGTTCGTCAAGGTGCGTGAGAATTGGGCCGAGGATCGCGAGCACTACGGCACCATCGGCCTCGAATTCCCGGAGGACTAGCGCGTGCAATGGTCCGACGAGGGGATCGTGCTTTCGGTGCGCAGCCATGGCGAAACGGGCGCCATTCTCGAGGCGCTGACGCGCGAACACGGACGGCACCTGGGACTCGTGCATGGCGGCGCTTCCCGCAAGGTGAAAGCGGCGCTGCAGCCGGGAAACGCGCTGCATCTATCGTGGAGGGGGCGCCTGTCGGAGCATCTGGGCACCTACGACACCGAACCGCTTCGCCTGCGCGCCGGCACCATACTGGAACAACGCGCCTCCCTGGCGGGCCTCAATGCGTTCACCGCCATTGCCTCGGCGGTGCTCCCGGAGCGCGAGCCGCATCGCGCTGTCTTCGAGGCGGCCGAGCTCCTGTTGGGTGCCATCGCGGAGGACGGCTTCGCTCATTGGGGACCGCTCTATGTCCGCTGGGAAGCGGGGCTGCTGGAGGAGCTTGGCTTCGGCCTCGATCTGGCGCGCTGCGCCGCGACCGGAGCGACGGATGACCTCATCTATGTGTCGCCGCGCTCGGGCCGTGCGGTCTCGCGCGGGGCCGGCGCTCCCTACCGCGAGAGGCTGCTGGCGTTGCCTGCCTTCCTGCTCGGCTCGCAAAATGCGTCGCCGTCGGGCGCGGAAATCGGTGCGGGCCTCCGGCTGACGGCGCACTTCCTGCTCGAACGCGCGCTGCAGCCGCACGGCAAGGACTTGCCGGCAGCGCGCCTCAGGCTACAGGAGCTGGCCTCCCGCGAATCGGAATAGAAGAGCTTCATGGGCGAACTGCCGATCAAGGACGACATCCGGCCTGAGCCGCTGGCGAGCGCGCTATCCGAGCGCTATCTCGCCTATGCACTGTCCACCATCACCCAGCGCGCGCTGCCCGATGCCCGCGACGGGCTCAAGCCGGTGCACCGCCGCCTGCTGCATGCCATGCGGGAGCTCGGGCTCAATCCGCAGTCCGGCTTCAAGAAGTGCGCCCGCGTGGTCGGCGACGTCATTGGCAAGTTCCATCCGCACGGCGACCAAGCCGTGTACGACGCGCTGGTGCGCCTGGCTCAGGATTTCGCGGTGCGCTATCCGCTGGTCGAAGGGCAGGGCAATTTCGGCAATGTGGACGGCGATAATCCCGCCGCCATGCGCTACACCGAAAGCCGGCTCACCGAGATCGCGCAAGCGCTGCTGGAAGGCCTCGACGAGCAGGCGGTCGATTTCCGCGCCACCTATGACGGCGAGGAGCAGGAGCCGGTGGTGCTGCCGGCGGCCTTCCCCAATCTGCTGGCCAACGGCTCCAGCGGCATCGCGGTGGGCATGGCGACCTCCATCCCGCCGCACAATCTCGGCGAGTTGAGCGCGGCGCTGAAGGCGCTGATCGAGAATCCCAACACGCGCGACGCCACGCTGCTGAAATTCGTGCGAGGGCCGGATTTCCCCGGCGGCGGGGTGATCATCGATGGGCCGGACACCATCGCCGAAGCCTATCGGACCGGCCGCGGTTCCTTCCGCCTCCGTGCCCGCTGGCGGAAAGAGGAGGGGACGCGCGGCACCTATCAGATCGTGATCGATCAGGTGCCGTATCAAGTGCAGAAAGCGAAACTGATCGAGCGCCTCGCCGAGCTGATCGAGCAGAAGAAGCTGCCGCTGCTCGAGGACGTGCGCGACGAATCCGCGGAAGACATCCGCATCGTGCTGACGCCGAAGAGCCGCGCCGTGGCGCCGGAGCTGTTGATGGAGCAGCTGTTCAGGGCCACCGATCTCGAAGTCCGCGTGCCGCTCAACATGAACGTGCTCGACGGCGGGCTGGTGCCGCGGGTGATGAGCCTGAAGGACGCGCTGCAGGCCTTTCTCGATCACCGCCGCGAGGTGCTGGAGCGGCGCACGAAGCATCGGCTGGAGAAGATCGCCGCGCGGCTGGAAATCCTCGAAGGCTATCTTGCCGTCTATCTGAACCTCGACAAGGTGATCAAGATCATCCGCGCCGAGGACGAGCCCAAACCCAAGCTGATCAAGGCGTTCAAGCTCAGCGAGGTGCAGGCCGACGCGATTCTCAACATGCGGCTGCGCGCCTTGCGCAAGCTCGAGGAAATGGAGATCCGGCGCGAGCACGATGCACTGACCAAGGAACAGAAGGAGCTGAAGAAGCTGCTCGGCTCCAAGGCGCTGAAGGACGCCAGGCTGGTCGAGGAGATCAAGGAAATCGATGCGAAGTTCGGCCTCAAGACGCAGCTCGGCAAGCGCCGCACGCAGTTCGCCGAAGCGCCGGCCATCGCAGATGAAGTGGCCGCGCTGGAGAATTTTGTCGAGCGGGAGCCGATCACCGTGGTGTGCTCGGAGAAGGGCTGGCTGCGTTCGTTCAAGGGCCATCAGCAGCCGGACGACTCGATCAAATACCGCGAGGGCGACCGGGCGCGATTCTGGATCCATGCGGAGACTACCGACAAACTGATGATGTTCGCGACCGACGGCCGCTTCTTCACGCTCGATTGTGCGAGCCTGCCGGGCGGCCGCGGCAACGGCGAAGCCATCCGCACCTTCATCGATCTGCCGCCGGAAGCCGAGCTGGTCGCGATGTTCGCGCACAGGCCCGGGCGCAAACTGTTGCTCGCGGCTAGCTCGGGCCATGGCTTCATCACCGGCGAAGACGATGCCGTCGCCATGACGCGATCCGGCAAACGGGTGATGAACGTGACCGCGCCGGCGCGCGGCCAGGTTTGCGCCTTCGTGAATGGAGACTCGGTGGCTGTCATCGGCGACAACCGCAAGCTGCTGATTTTCGCGCTGAGCGAAGTTCCCGAGCTGGCGCGTGGACGCGGCGTTATCCTGCAGCGCTACAAGGACGGCGGCCTGCTGGATGCGACGGCGTTCGGCTGGAAGGAGGGGTTGCGTGACGAGAACAACCGCACGTTCGAGCCTTCCGAATTGAAGGACTGGCGCGGCAGCCGCGCTCAGGCCGGCCGTCTCGCGCCCCGCGGCTGGGCCAAGAGCGGCAAGTTCGCGTAGTCTTCCCGATCGATCGGGGAGGAACCGGTGGACTTCAAGGACATCATCTATTCCGTTGACGGTCCGCTGGGCGTGATCGCGCTCAATCGGCCGGACTACAAGAACGCGCAGAGCTACCGCATGCTCGACGAAATCGACGCGGCATTTGCGGCGGCGGGCTCGGACAAGAGCGTGCGCGTGGTGATCGTGCGCGGCTCGGGCGGGAATTTCTCGAGCGGTCACGATCTGGGCACGCCGGAGGCGCTGGAATATCGCAAGGCGCTTGGGGCGGCCCCCGGCATCGAGACCTACGATCAGTTCAGGAAATACAATCTCGATCTCCTGCTGCGCTGGCGCAATTTCGAAAAGCCCACCATCGCCATGGTCGAGGGCTACTGCATCTACGCAGGCTGGATGCTGGCGGCGGCTTGCGACATCGTCTTCGCGGCGGAGGATGCGCAATTCCTCGCGGGCTTCGTCGAATACATGTCCATCCCGTGGGACATCGGCATCCGCCGCGCCAAGGAGCTGTGCTTCGAGAGCCGATTCATCTCGGCGGCGGAAGCCGCGCAATACGGTTTCGTCAACCGCGTCCTGGCGCCGGCCGATCTCGAGCGCGAGACCTATGCCTTCGCGCGGCGCGTGGCGGAGAATTCGCCCGGCGCACTGCGCTTCGCCAAGATTCAAATGAACAAGGCGCAGGACGCGCAAGGCTTCAGCCGCGCGCTGGAGGATTCCTTCGGCGACTATTTCGCCATGATGAACCTGCTGGTCGATGAAATGCGCGTGGAGGGCGGCCGCCGGCTTTCCACCGTCGATCTGGCCGTCAAGGGTCGCAAGGGCGAGCGCTTTGGCCTGAAGAAATAGCTGCGTGACAGGCGGACGGGACCTGTTAGGCTCGCGGTCGGGGAGTCGAAGGGCCGGATGTGACCAGCGAAATCACCGCTGCCGACGCGAGGCAAGCAGGCCCGCAACCCTCATTTGAGCTCGCATCGGCGGGCTTCACCTCCGGCTACCGCACCTTCGTCCTGGTGATGCTGACGCTGGTCTACGTCGTCAACTATCTCGACCGCCAGATCCTCGGCATCCTGATCAAGCAGATCAAGGCGGAATTCCACCTGACCGGCCTCGAGGTGGGTGTGCTCTCCGGTCCCGCCTTCGCCATCATCTATGCGACGCTGGGCGTGCCGATCGCCATTCTTGCCGACCGCACCAACCGTCGGAACATCGTCAGCGCCTCCATGGCGGTGTTCAGCCTGATGACGGTGGTGTGCAGCTATGCCGGCAACTTCTGGCATCTGTTTCTCGGGCGCCTCGGCACCGGCATCGGCGAAGCCGGAACGGGGCCGTCGATCAACTCCATCCTCGTCGATCTCTATCCTCCGGAAAAGCGCGCCACGGCGCTCTCCTTCTACACTGCCGGGCTGAACGTGGGACTGCTGATCGCGTTTTTCGGCGGCGGCTGGATCGCGCAGCACTATGGTTGGCGCAATGCGTTTCTCGCGGCCGGCATCCCGGGCCTGCTGCTGGCGCTGCTGGTGCAGTTCACGGTGCGGGAACCGCGGCGCGGCCTGGCCGAGCACGCGAAGGACAGTGCCGCACCGTCGGGGCTTTTCGCGGTGGTGCGATTTCTGATCAAGCAGAGATCGTTCCGCTGGATGGCGGTGGGCGCCGCCTTCAGCTCGTTCGGCGGCTATGCGGCCATCACTTTCGTGCCTCTGTTCCTCGCCTATTCCCACGGCATGAAGGAGGCCGAAATCGGCTTCGTCCTCGCCCTGCTGACCGGCGTGTTCGGCGCCGCGGGGACCTATCTGGCCGGCGTGTTCGCCGACCGCTATGCGGTGCGCGACGTGCGCTGGTATTTGTATGTCCCCATTATCGCCACCTTCATCGCCCTTCCCTTCGTGCCGGTGTTCTATCTGGCCGCCAACAAATACGTGTCGCTGGCCGCGGGAATCATGCCGGCCCTGGTCGGCGCCGCCTATGTCGGCCCGGCCTACGCGGTGGCGCAGAGCCTGGTGCCCGTCCGCATGCGGGCCCGGACGGTGGCGATTCTGCTCTTTGTGCTGAATTTCATCGGCTACGGCTTCGGTCCGCCGGTGGTGGGCAAGATCAGCGACCTCTTCGAGCCCTATGTCGGGACCGATTCGTACCGCTACGCCATGCTCTGCACCATCATCACGGCCCTGTTCGGCGCCTTCTGTTACTGGCGCGCCACACGCACCCTCAAAGCCGACCTGGAGCGCGGAGGTTCCCCGCTGGCGGCGGCTTGAGCTTCGCTTCGGTCCCGCTACACTGCCGCGCATGGTGCGGGTGAGGGAATTTGCCGGAGTCTCGGCCGTCGCGTTCCTGGCGATGGGCGTCGCGATCGCGCTTCAGAGCCTGCGTCCCCCGTCTCATCCTTCCGCGCTGGCTGTCGCGCCTCCTGCCGTGCGCGTTTCGGCGCCTGGGATCGTCCGTTCGACGGCACAAACGTCGCGGCTGGCGCCCGGGACTGTCGAGACGCCCCGCAAGGCCAATCTCGTCGTCGCGCAGGCCGGTCTCGGCAATCAGGATGAGCAGGCCGAAGCGGTCGCCGCGCGGCTGCGCGATTACGTGCCGCGCGAACTGTTCCGCTACTTCAACGTCTTTCTCTATGTCAGCAAGGCAGCAGAGGGCTCGTGGGCCCAGCACATGTTCATCTTTCACCGGGACGAATATGGCGACCTGGAATTCGAGCAGGCCATTCCCGTCTCCACCGGCCGCGAGCGTTACGAGAAATATTTCACCACCACGCCCACCGGCCTGTTCGAGCTCGATCCCAACCGCTTCGATCGCATCCATTTCTCCCGCCGCTGGCATCACGCGCCGATGCCGTGGGCGATGTTCCTGAACTACACCATCCATGGCCACCTGGCCGGCATCGCTCTCCACTCGGCCATCGGCCATGAGGCCGATCTCGGCCGCCGCGCCTCGGGCGGTTGCATCCGCCTGCCCCCGGAAATGGCCCGGTACCTTTTCCAGCGCTTCCAGCGGGAGGAGTACGGCTTGGTCCCCGTCTTCGCCTTCGACGGCGACCGCAACAGCACCAATGTCGAGGGGCGGATGGTGCGGGACGCCGACGGCCGGCCGGTGCTGGAGCCCGGCTATCGGGTGCTTTTGCTCGTCCAGAACTACCCCGGCGGGCCGCCGCTCGTTGCGGTTGTCTCTTAACGATTGTGATCGGACCCGCCTTGCCTCCGGCGCGGAGTCGGGCAATTCTGTTAACCGCCTAATGCACCAGAATGAGACAGCGGCGGGGTTCGCGCGTTAACCTGCCGCCCAAGCGAGTAGACCGGCGGCTCATGACCCTAAGGCAGCTGAGTACGCTTTACCTGATGGCGGCCTCCGGCTTCGTGATCGCGATCGGCTTCTCTCATCATCCCGATTGGCGGCACAACGCCGAGACCGCAGCGACCTATGTCCGCGTGCAGGGCGGCGAGACGGCGGTGGCGGTGAACGATCGCGTCATTCGCCCCAGTGCCGCCTTCATCGGCCGCGAAAGCGTGGCGCTGTACGAATCGGCGCGCAGGCAATGGGCTCCGGCCCCAGTTCGAGTCGCAGCGACCAGGCCCGCGCCGCAGCGTGTCGCTGTCAAGACGAAGCCTGTGCTCCATGTCGTTCCGCCGCCGGCGATTGCGCAGGCCACGCCGCCAAAACCCATCGAGCAAGTGGCGAATAGTGCATCGCCTCCGATCGAGCGCTATGTGCCGCATCTCGTGCGCATCACGCCGGCGCTGCGACCGGCCATCGTGCCGGAGCCCCCGGCGCAGGTTGCCGGCGAAGCGCCTCAGCAAGACAAGCAAGCAAAGCTGACACTCGCGCCGGAAGCGACGGCGCCAAGAGAAAGCGCTCCGGCGAATACATCGACAGTTTCTCTGCCGCCGAGCGCGCCTCCCTCGAGCGGCGAAGTTGTCCGCGTGGAAGAGCGGCTGCGCGATAGCCTGACCCGCGAGATGCTCGAGAATTTCGGCCTGTTCCTCTATGTCAGCAAGGCGGCGGCCGGCCCTTGGGCCCAGCACATGTATGTGTTCCAGAAGCAGGCAAACGGCGACCTGGCGCTGCTCCACACTTGGCCGGTTTCGACGGGCCGCGAGAAGGTGGAGTTTAATGCCGCCGGTCTCAAGCTGCCGAGCTTCACCCCGGCCGGCTACTACCAACTCGATCCCAAGCGCTTCTACCCACACTATCGTTCTGTGCAGTGGGATCAGCCGATGCCCTACGCCATGTTCTTCAACTGGGTGGATCACGGTAACGAGACCGGCCTCGCGATCCATGGCGCCGCGGGCGAGGACGTAGGCCTGCTCGGCACGCGGGCGAGTGCGGGCTGCATCCGCCTGGCGCCGGAGAATGCGCGCGTGCTGTTCTCGCTGATCCGCGAGAACTACAAGGGCCTGGTGCCGAAATTCGCCTACGACAAGCGCACCGCCACGATGATGAACAACGGCATGCTGCTGCACGACGTGGACGGCCGCGTCCAGCTCGCCAACGGCTACAAAGTGCTGGTGTTCATCGAGAATTACGGCGGCGAAAACGTGGTCGCAGCGCTGTTCTGACGCTTACGCTTTCCGCAAATTCAGGCAACGAAATCCGCTGGCGCTCACGCGTGCCCGGTGATCAGCCACAGCAGGATGATGATGGGGATCGGAATGCCGATCAGCCAGAGAATGCAGGATCGCATGGTTCACCCTCTTGTCGCGATTGGTAATGTCGCACTGGCCTAAGGGTTCCCGGCCCTCGCAGACCGGCGCAGCTCGTAGAGCGCAATCGCGGCGGCGTTCGAGACGTTGAGGCTTTCCATCGCCCCGCTCATGGGGATGAAGGCCGCCGTGTCGCAGCGCTCGCGGACCAGGCGGCGGATGCCCGATCCTTCGGAGCCGAGAACGACGGCTGCATCCCCGCCAGGCGCCGCCTCGGACAGCGCCGTGTCGCCATCGCCGGCAAGCGCGATGCGCCAGAAGCCGAGCTTGCCAAGTTCCTCCAGGGCGCGGGCGATATTCACCACCTGCAGGTAGGGCACGATGTCGAGCGCCCCGGAGGCGGATTTCGCCAGCACGCCGGATTCCGGCGGGGCGTGGCGGTCCTGCACGATCACCGCGGCGGCATGGAAGGCCGCCGCCGACCGCAGGATCGCGCCGACATTGTGCGGGTCGGAAATCTGATCGAGCACCAGCACCAGCCGTGGGCCACCCGCTGAATTGGCCAGAACTTCCTCGATGTCGCGCCGAGGCAACGACTCGCAGAGCAGGGCGGCACCTTGATGCACCGAGCCTGGGGGCAGCAGCCGGCCGATGGCTTCCGATGTGCTAGTCTCCTGCCGCACCCGTCCGAGCAGCGGCCTGCCGATTTCCTCCGCCGCGCGCTCCGTGAGTACAGCGCGCCGAACCGCCCGCCGCGGATTGGCCAACGCCGCGCGTACGGCATGAAGGCCATAGAGCCACAGCCCGCCCGATGCCTCGCTGTTCCGGTGCTTCCTGCTCATACGGCACTCTCAATGGAAATCGGCGGATTTGGCAGCGATTTGTCTACCGCGCCTTCACTTGACACCCCAAGCCTTATGGCCGATATCCGCCCGCCGCGGCCGAAAAGCCGCGAAAAATCGAGGTTTTGGGGGAGTGTCCCGAGCGGCAAAGGGGGCGGACTGTAAATCCGCTGGCTTAGCCTTCGTAGGTTCGAGTCCTACCTCCCCCACCAGCCTTCGCTCGCGCCAGCGACGAAGGCTGCCACGCCGAAGCCCATCGGGCGAAGTCGGGCTTGTATCCGCGAGCTTCGGCTTGGCAAGCCAAAGTTTGATACGATCTGCCGTCTGCGGGTGTAGCTCAATGGTAGAGCAACAGCCTTCCAAGCTGATGACGAGGGTTCGATTCCCTTCACCCGCTCCAGCCTTCGCTCGCGCCAGCGACGAAGGCTGCCGCGCCGGAGCCCAATGGGCGAAGGCGGGCCGTTTACCACTAGCTTCGGCTCGGCGCCCCAGCCCTACGCCGCGCAGCGGCGGAGACTGCCCGGCGAAGCGCGCCAGCGCGAAGACGGGCTGTATGTGATCCGCGCAGCTTCGCCTGGCACGCCAGCCCTCGCTAAGCTGTCGCCATTGCTTCCCGAATCTGCGCGAATTCACGGGCCGCATTGTTCAGCCACGCCATGCCGCGGGCAATCTCTCCGCGATGTTCGGCACGCGCCTGATCGAGAAGGTCGCGGCGAAGCTGTGGGTCGTAGGGATGCTCGGTCGCCTTGGCGTAACGGCGCAGGTCGGGCCCGCTGAGGATTTGCGCGGCGGCGACTTCCCCGGCATCCACTCCAAGGTGGCGAAACACGGCGATGAGCTTGGCTTGCAGTTCCGCGAGAAAGCGGTCGAAGTCGAGCCACATCACGCGTTCACCGGAATCCCGCGCGGCGGCCGCCAGCGCGCTCATTTCGCAAATCCAGCTCATGGCAATCATCTCGCCTTCCGACATCGGGGACAGCTTCCAGCGTTCGGCGCCGATACGCCGCTGCAGCCGCACCAGGCGGCTCGGCGCCAGCATCTTGGATTCCTGTCGCGAGTTGGGACCGGCCAGGATTGTCGCGAGATAGGTTTCGGGTGGGACGAACAGGAAGATCCCTCTCGGTCGATAAGGCCGGGCCAGAATTCGGGGCGCCAGTTCCGAGACGAAGCTGGTTGCCTTGACCACGGCCTGCTGATCGGCGCGAAAGCCGCGCGACCAAAGCTTCAGAAACAGGCCAAGCCGGGCATCGAACGCATCGTCCGGCCAAGGCTCTTTTGCACCTTCCGCAGAATCCGATCCCAGTTGCGCGAACGTGCGCAGGATCATCGGCTCGCGAATGCCCAGCACGCGCGGATGGGCGTCGAGGAGCCGCGACAGCAGGGTCGAGCCGGTGTGGCCGATATGGAAGATGAAATGGCAGCCTTCCTCGAGCCGGCTCGCCGCCACGGCTGCCTGAAGCTGGGGCCAGGAGACTGCCCGCCCGACGCTCTGGCGGCCGAGGATGCGGGCGTCCAGGAAGCTCGCCTGCCGGTAGTCGGCTTCCGACAGGCGGATGAAGGAGATCGCCTCCGCCGCCACGTCATAAGAATGGGGAAATAGCTCCGGCGAGCGTTCGAGGGCGGCGGCCAGGGCATCCATCCGGGCGATTCCCTGAAGCGGGCGAAGACCGCTTTTACTATCGCCCCCAATTGAGTCGGGCGGCAAGGGCTAGGGCCCTGAAACCGCAGCGCTTTTTCGGGCTGTGGACAGGCTGGCGAAGGGGCTCACGAAACCCTTGCTAAGGCGAAATCGGGCTGGTAAACCCTCGCCTCTTGGCGAACATCAGACGCGCTGGCGGGCGAGTGCGCTCCCCGGCGCGCTGCTTTTTTGCCGCTAGGAGTGTAGCTCAGCTGGTAGAGCGGCGGTCTCCAAAACCGTAGGTCGCGGGTTCGATCCCTGCCACTCCTGCCAAATGAGAAGAAACGGATCATACGTGAACGACGCACCGAAGAAAACTGCCGACAGCGCGGGTAAGGACTTGCCCGTTCCGGTGCGCCGCGGCGGCCCGATCCAATTCTTCATGGAAGTCCGGCGCGAGGCCTCGAAGGTCACCTGGCCCAGCTGGCGGGAGACTTGGCTGACCACGGCGATGGTTTTCATGATGGTCGGCATCACCATGGTGTTCTTTTTCGTGGTCGATTGGGTCCTGGCGCAGGGCGAGCGCTGGCTGATCGGTGCATTGGGTTAGGGGCGGCGGGAAACGCTCATGAGCGAAGCAGGCTTGCAGACCAAATCGGACGCGCGCTGGTACATCGTGCACACCTACTCGAATTTCGAGCGCAAGGTGGCGGAGGAGATCAAGCGCCAGGCCCATATCCAGGGCCTCGACGACCTGATCGAGGACGTCCTCGTCCCGACGGAAGAAGTGATCGAGGTGCGCCGCGGCCAGAAGATCAATGCCGAGCGCAAGTTCCTGCCCGGCTACGTGCTGCTGCGCGCCAAGCTGACGGATGAGGCCTATCACCTGGTCAAGAACGTGGCCAAGGTCACCGGCTTCCTGGGCCAGGGCAACAAGCCGATGCCGCTGCGCCAGAGCGAGGTCGATCGCATCCTCAACCAGGTGCACGAAGGTGCCGATCGGCCCAAGCCCTCGATCACCTTCGAGATCGGCGAGCAGGTGCGGGTGGCGGACGGTCCGTTCACGTCTTTCAACGGCGTGGTTGAGGAAGTGGACGACGATCGCTCGCGGCTCAAGGTCGCGGTGTCGATCTTCGGCCGCGCCACGCCGGTCGAGCTGGAATTTACGCAGGTCGAGAAGATCTAGGGCGGGAGGGGCGGCCAGCTCCGTTAGCACCGCAAACCGCTAAGGAGGCGGAGACAAAGTGGCGAAGAAGATCGTGGGTTACGTCAAACTTCAGGTGCCGGCCGGCGCGGCCAATCCGTCGCCGCCGATCGGTCCGGCCCTGGGCCAGCGCGGCCTCAACATCATGGAGTTCTGCAAGGCGTTCAACGCCAAGACGCAGCAGATGGAAAAGAGCATGCCGATTCCGGTGACCATCACCGTCTATTCGGACAAATCCTTTTCCTTCGAAATGAAGACTCCGCCGGCGTCGTATTTCCTTAAGAAGGCGGCGCGGCTCGAGGGTGGATCGAAGGCTCCTGGCCGCGATTTCGTCGGCAGCGTGACGTCGGCTCAGGTCCGCGAGATCGCGCAAGCCAAGATGAAGGATCTGAACGCCAACGACGTCGAAATGGCGATGCGCTTGATCGAGGGTTCCGCCCGCTCGATGGGCATTCAGGTGAAGGCTTAAGCCATGGCCAAGATCTCGAAGCGCTTCAAGAAAGCCGGCGAAGGCGTCGATCCCACCAAGACCTACTCGATCGAGGAGGCGGTCAAGCTGGTGAAGGAACGGGCCACCGCCAAGTTCGACGAGACCATCGAACTCGCCATGAACCTCGGCGTCGATCCGCGCCATGCCGATCAGATGGTGCGCGGCGTGGTCTCGCTGCCCAACGGCACCGGCCGCGCCTTGCGCGTGGCCGTGTTCGCCAAGGGTGCGAAAGCGGAAGAGGCCAAGAAGGCGGGCGCCGATATCGTCGGTGCCGAGGATCTGGCCGAGACCATCCAGAAGGGCGAGATCAATTTCGACCGCTGCATCGCCACGCCGGACATGATGGGCATCGTCGGCCGCTTGGGCAAAGTGCTTGGTCCGCGCGGCCTGATGCCCAATCCCAAGGTCGGCACGGTGACCATGGACGTGACTTCGGCCATCAAGGACGCCAAGGGCGGCGCCGTCGAGTACCGGGTCGAGAAGGCTGGCATCGTCCAGGCGGGCGTCGGCAAGGCGAGCTTCGCCGAACAGGCTTTGGCTGAGAACGTGCGGGCCTTTGTCGACAGCGTGGTGAAAGCCAAACCCGCGGGCGCCAAAGGCACCTATCTGAAGAAGATTTCGATCTCCTCGACCATGGGTCCAGGGGTGAAGATCGAGCTGCCCAGCGGCGGAGCGCAGGCTTAGGAGTTTGAAGATTTCCGGCAGGCGATGGCCGGAAGACCTGTCCGAGACTGCGAGCGCCCTCTGGGCTTAATCCATGCTCGCATAGACGGGGCGAGGGACCTTCCTCCCTGAAGGGAGAGAGGTTTGAGCCCTGGGGCAGGCGGTCCCGTCATCCTGAGGTGCGAGCGCGCGAGCGCGAGCCCCGAAGGAGGAAGGGACCCAGTCACAGGGCGGCATCCGGATCGTCCCGGCTGCCGGTAGTAAGGAGAGCCAAGTGGAGAAAGCCAAGAAAGCGGAAGTCGTGGAGAGCCTGAACGGCCTCTTCGCGGACGCCGGCTCCGTGGTTGTCGCCCACTATTCCGGCATGACGGTCGCCCAGATGAGCGATCTGCGCTCGCGCATGCGCGCGGGCGGAGCCTCGTTCAAGGTGGCGAAGAACCGTCTTGCCATGCGTGCCCTCAATGGAACGCCGGCCCAGGCGATCGCGCATCTGTTCAAGGGCCCGACGGGAATTGCCACCAGCAAGGACCCCGTCTCGGCCTCGAAGATCGCGGTGGCCTACGCCAAGGAGAACGACAAGCTCGTGATCCTGGGCGGGGTGGTCGGGACCACGGCTCTGGACGTGAACGGGGTCCGCGCGCTCGCGGAACTTCCGTCGCTCGACCAGCTGAGGGGCAAGATCGCGGGCCTGTTGAAAGCCCCCGCGACCAAGCTGGCCGGCCTGATGGCCGCCCCCGGCGGACAGCTTGCCCGCGTCATTGCCGCCTACTCCAGGAAAGAGGCCGCATAGCCCGGCGACACCCGAAACAACCTCAACCCTCGAAGGAACGAAACGAAATGTCGAAGATTGAAAAGCTTGTGGATGATCTGTCGGGCCTCACGGTCCTGGAAGCGGCCGATCTGGCCAAGCTTCTGGAAGACAAGTGGGGCGTCTCGGCGGCGGCACCCGTGGCCATGGCGGCGGCGGCCGGACCGGCCGCTGCGGCGGCTCCGGCGATCGAGAAGACGGAGTTCACCGTCGTCCTGACCGAAGCCGGCGACAAGAAGATCAACGTGATCAAGGAAGTCCGAGCCATCACCGGCCTCGGCCTGAAGGAGGCCAAAGACCTCGTCGAGGGCGCTCCCAAGGAAGTGAAGGCCGACGTGAGCAAGGACGAAGCGGCGAAGATCAAGAAACAGCTCGAGGACGCCGGCGCGAAGGTCGAGCTGAAATAAGGAGGCGTGGCGGGTTGAAATACCGCTCACGCGTACATACTTGGTTCACCCACCCCTCCCGGCGGAATCGGCGCCGGGGGGCCGGTGGCTGTCGCCATTTGTTGAAGGTTTTTGAACTCGTCGGGTCCATTTCGGCCGGAAGCCAGTTTGGAAAAGGGAAAATCGCGGAATGACTCTTTCTTTCACGGGACGCAAGCGGCTCCGCAAATACTTCGGCAAGATGCACGAAGTGGCGGAAATGCCCAACCTCATCGAGGTGCAGAAGACCTCTTACGACCAGTTTCTCCAGGTGGCAAAACCGGAGAACGGCCGGGCGGACGAGGGCCTGCAGGCCGTCTTCTCGTCGGTGTTCCCGATCAAGGACTTCTCCGAGAACTCGCTTCTCGAATACGTCGACTACCACTTCGAGGAGCCCAAATACGACGTGGAGGAGTGCCAGCAGCGCTCCATGACCTATGCCGCGCCGCTGAAGGTGACGCTGCGCCTCATCGTGTTCGATGTCGACCAGGAAACCGGCGCCAAGTCCGTCAAGGACATCAAGGAGCAGGACGTCTATATGGGCGACCTGCCGTTCATGACCGAGAACGGCACCTTCGTGATCAATGGCACGGAGCGCGTGATCGTCTCCCAGATGCACCGCTCGCCGGGCGTGTTCTTCGACCACGACAAGGGCAAGACTCACTCCAGCGGCAAGCTGCTCTTCGCCGCACGCGTCATCCCCTATCGCGGCTCGTGGCTCGATTTCGAGTTCGACGCCAAGGACATCGTCCATGTCCGCATCGACCGTCGCCGCAAACTGCCGGTGACGACGTTGCTCTATGCGCTGGGCCTGACCCAGGAACAGATCCTGGACTATTTCTACGCCAAGATCGCCTTCAAGCACGCCAAGGACGGCAGCTGGACCACGCCGCTCGATCCCAACTGGATGAAGAACGCCAAGGCGAGTTCGGACTGGAAGAACGCCAAGACCGGGGAAGTCCTCGCCGAGGCCGGCACCAAGCTCACCCAGCGCATGCTGCGCAAGTGGCATGACGACGGCGTCAAGGTCATCTCGCTGTCCGAAGAGGAACTGCTCGGCCGCTATTCGTCGCTCGACATGGTCAATCCGGAGACGGGCGAGATCTATGTCGAAGCCGGCGACGAACTGACCAAGGAGAATCTGGCGACCCTGGTCGAGAACGACTTCAATGAAATCGACATCATCAATGTCGACGGCATCGTCACCGGCGCCTACCTGCGCAACACGCTTGCGGTGGACAAGAACCATTCGCGCGAGCAGGCGCTGATCGACATTTACCGGGTCATGCGCCCGGGCGAGCCGCCCACGCTCGACACGGCGGAAACCCTGTTCGGGCAGCTGTTCTTCGATTCGGAGCGCTACGACCTTTCCAGCGTCGGCCGGGTGAAGATGAACATGCGGCTCAACCTCGACGCGCCGGACACCATGCGGGTGCTGCGCAAGGAGGACATCCTCGCCATCGTCAAGGCGCTGGCCGATCTGCGCGACGGCCGCGGCGAGATCGACGACATCGACAATCTCGGCAATCGCCGGGTGCGCTCGGTGGGCGAGTTGATGGAGAACCAGTTCCGCGTCGGCCTGCTGCGCATGGAGCGCGCCATCAAGGAGCGCATGTCCGCAGTCGATATCGACACGGTCATGCCGCACGATCTGATCAACGCCAAGCCGGTCGCGGCGGCGGTGCGCGAGTTCTTCGGTTCTTCGCAGCTCAGCCAGTTCATGGATCAGACCAATCCGCTGTCGGAAGTCACCCACAAGCGGCGCATGTCGGCGCTTGGCCCGGGCGGCCTGACGCGCGAGCGCGCCGGCTTCGAAGTGCGCGACGTGCATCCGACTCATTACGGCCGCATCTGCCCGATCGAGACGCCGGAAGGCCCGAATATCGGCCTGATCAATTCGCTGGCGACCTATGCGCGGGTGAACAAATACGGCTTCATCGAGAGCCCCTATCGCAAGGTGGTCAACAAGCACGTCACCGACGAGGTGATCTATCTCTCGGCGATGGAGGAGGCGAAGTACACCATCGCCCAGGCCAACGCGACGATCGACGGCCGCGGCCGCATCACCGACGAGCTGGTCTCGTGCCGCAAGGGCGGCAATTTCGTGATGACGACGCCGGACCAGATCGAGTTCATCGACGTATCGCCGAAGCAGCTCGTGTCGGTCGCCGCAGCGCTGGTGCCGTTTCTGGAAAACGACGACGCCAACCGGGCGCTGATGGGCTCCAACATGCAGCGCCAGGCGGTGCCCCTGCTTCAGCCGGAGGCGCCGCTGGTCGGCACCGGCCTCGAAGACGTGGTGGCGCGCGACTCCGGCTCTGCCATCGCGGCGCGCCGCACCGGCGTGGTCGACCAGATCGACGCCACCCGCATCGTGGTGCGTGCGACGGAAGAGACCGATCCAACCAAGCCGGGCATCGACATCTACCGCCTGAAGAAGTTCCAGCGCTCCAACCAGTCGACCTGCATCAACCAGCGTCCGCTGGTGAAGGTGGGCGACCAGATCAAGAAGGGCGACATCATCGCCGACGGTCCTTCGACGCATCTGGGCGAGCTGGCGCTCGGCAAGAACGCGCTCGTCG
Source organism: Rhizomicrobium sp. (assembly GCA_036564785.1). Taxonomy (GTDB): domain Bacteria; phylum Pseudomonadota; class Alphaproteobacteria; order Micropepsales; family Micropepsaceae; genus Rhizomicrobium. Next base: position 22,516 of record DATCOJ010000214.1, read on the forward strand.
CCTTCATGCCCTGGAACGGCTACAACTTCGAGGACTCCATCCTTATCTCCGAGCGCATCGTGCGCGACGACGTCTTCACCTCGATCCATATCGAGGAATTCGAGACCATGGCGCGCGACACCAAGCTCGGGCCTGAGGAAATCACCCGCGACATTCCCAATGTCGGCGAGGAGAGCCTCAAGAATCTCGACGAGGCGGGGATCGTCTATATCGGCGCCGAAGTCATCGCCGGCGACATCCTGGTCGGCAAGGTGACGCCCAAGGGCGAGACCCCGATGACGCCGGAAGAGAAGTTGCTGCGCGCCATCTTCGGCGAAAAGGCGGCTGACGTGCGCGACACCTCGCTGAGGGTGCCGCCCGGCGTGCAGGGTACCGTGGTGGAAGTGCGCGTGTTCAACCGCCACGGCGTCGACAAGGACCAGCGCGCGCTGGCCATCGAACGGGCCGAGGAAGAGCGCCTGGCCGAGGACCGCGACGACGAACTCGCCATCCTCGAGCGCAACATCTTCGCGCGCCTGTCGGAGATTCTGCTGCACAAGACGGCCGCCCACGGCCCCAAGGGCATGGCCGCCGACACCAAGATCACGCAAGGCGTGCTCGACGCGCTGCCGCGTCATCAATGGTGGCAGATTGGCCTCAGGAACGAAAAGGCGATGGCCGAGGTCGAGGCGCTGCGCAAGCAATACGACGAGTCCAAGCAGCGGCTCGACAAGCGCTTTGCCGACAAGGTGGAGAAGCTGCGCCGCGGCGACGAGCTGGCGCCCGGCGTGATGAAGATGGTCAAGGTTTTCGTCGCCGTGAAGCGCAAGCTTCAGCCGGGCGACAAGATGGCCGGCCGTCACGGCAACAAGGGCGTGATCAGCCGTATCCTTCCGATGGAGGACATGCCGCATCTGGACGACGGCACTCCGGTCGACGTGGTGCTCAATCCGCTGGGCGTGCCGTCGCGCATGAATGTGGGCCAGATCCTGGAGACGCATCTGGGCTGGGCCTGCGCGGGCCTCGGCCAGCAGATCGGCAATGTCGTGGACAAGGTGAAGCGCGACGGCAAGCACGAAGCCCTGCGCCGCTCGCTCAAGCACATCTACGGCAACGACGAGCGGCTGGCAGAGCTGGACGAGCAGGGCCTCATCGAGCTGGGCGAGAATTTGCGCGAGGGCGTTCCCGTCGCCACGCCCGTGTTCGATGGCGCCAAGGAAAAGGACATCGTGCAGATGCTGGAGCAGGCGGGCCTGAGCCAGACCGGCCAGGTTACCCTGTTCGACGGGCGCACCGGCGAGGCGTTCAAGCGCCCCGTCACGGTCGGCTACATCTACATGCTGAAGCTGCACCATCTGGTGGACGACAAGATCCACGCGCGTTCCATCGGGCCTTACAGCCTCGTGACCCAGCAGCCGCTGGGCGGCAAGGCGCAGTTCGGCGGCCAGCGCTTCGGCGAGATGGAGGTGTGGGCACTCGAAGCCTATGGCGCCGCCTACACGCTGCAGGAAATCCTGACCGTGAAGTCGGACGACGTGGCCGGCCGCACCAAGGTCTACGAGGCCATCGTGCGCGGCGAGGACACGTTCGAAGCCGGCATCCCGGAAAGCTTCAACGTGCTGGTCAAGGAAATGCGCTCGCTCGGCCTCAACGTGGAGCTGGTGAACGGATAGCGCCTGTCGCGGCCTATGAAATGCGGGCCGCCGCGGCGAGTGAAATCGAAATGAATGGCCGGTTCCGCCGGCCATGACGAGGACCGAAGATGAACCAAGAGCTGATGAACGTCTTCCAGGCCGGAAAAGAGATTCCGACTTTCGATCGGATTCGCATTTCGCTGGCCAGCCCCGACCAGATCCTGCGTTGGAGCCACGGCGAGATCAAAAAGCCGGAGACGATCAACTACCGCACCTTCAAGCCGGAGCGCGACGGGCTGTTTTGCGCTCGCATCTTCGGCCCGGTGAAGGACTACGAGTGCTTGTGCGGCAAGTACAAGCGCATGAAGTACAAGGGCATCGTCTGCGAAAAGTGCGGCGTCGAAGTCACCGTGCAGAAGGTGCGGCGCGACCGCATGGGCCATATCGAGCTGGCTTCGCCGGTGGCCCATATCTGGTTCCTCAAGTCGCTGCCCAGTCGCATCGGCCTGATGCTCGACATGACGCTCAAGGATCTCGAGCGCATCCTCTATTTCGAGAATTATGTCGTCATCGAGCCGGGGTTGACGCCGCTCAAGGAGCGCCAGCTCCTCACCGAGGACGAGTACTACAAGGCGCAGGACGAATACGGCGAAGACAGCTTCACCGCCATGATCGGCGCGGAAGCCATCCGTACCATCCTGCAGGCCATCGACCTCGAGAAACTGCGCGACGACCTGCGCCGGGACATCGCCGCCTCCAATGGCGGCGAGAAGCCCAAGAAGATGGTCAAGCGCCTCAAGCTGGTCGAGGCGTTTCTCGAGTCCGGCAACCGCCCCGAATGGATGGTGCTGACGGTCGTTCCGGTGATTCCGCCGGAGCTGCGTCCGCTGGTGCCGCTGGATGGCGGCCGCTTCGCCACCAGCGACCTGAACGATCTCTACCGTCGCGTCATCAACCGCAACAACCGCCTGAAGCGCCTGATCGAGCTCAAGGCGCCGGACATCATCGTGCGCAACGAAAAGCGCATGCTGCAGGAATCCGTCGATGCGCTGTTCGACAATGGCCGCCGCGGCCGCGTGATCACCGGCGCCAATAAGCGTCCGCTAAAGTCGCTGGCCGATATGCTGAAAGGCAAGCAGGGCCGCTTCCGCCAGAATTTGCTTGGCAAGCGGGTGGACTATTCCGGCCGCTCGGTGATCGTGGTGGGTCCGGAGTTGAAGCTGCAACAGTGCGGGTTGCCGAAGAAGATGGCGCTCGAGCTGTTCAAGCCGTTCATCTATTCGCGCCTGGAAGCGAAGGGCTTCAGCCAGACCGTCAAGCAATCCAAGAAGCTGGTGGAAAAAGAGAAGCCGGAGGTCTGGGACATCCTCGAAGAGGTGATCCGCGAGCATCCGGTGCTCTTGAACCGCGCGCCGACCTTGCACCGCCTTGGCATCCAGGCGTTCGAGCCCGTTCTGATCGAGGGCAAGGCGATCCAGCTGCATCCGCTGGTCTGCACCGCCTTCAACGCCGACTTCGATGGCGACCAGATGGCCGTCCACGTCCCGCTGTCGCTCGAAGCGCAGCTGGAAGCGCGCGTTCTGATGATGTCGACCAACAACATCCTCAGCCCCGCCAACGGCAAGCCGATCATCGTGCCGACGCAGGACATCGTGCTCGGGCTCTACTACGTCAGCCAGGAGCGCGACAACGAGCCGGGCGAAGGCATGGTGTTCACCGACATCGGCGAGATCGAGCACGCCCTGTTTGCGGGCGCGGTCACGCTGCATGCCAAGATCGAGGCGCGCTACAAGACGGTGGACGCCGACAACAAGCCCGTCACCCGGCGCGTGAAGTCCACGCCGGGCCGCATGATGCTGGCCGAGATTCTGCCGCGCAATCCGAAGATTCCGTTCGAGCTGGTGAATCGTCTGCTGCGCAAGCAGGAAATCAGCCAACTGATCGACGAGGTCTATCGCCATTGCGGCCAGAAGGAGACGGTGCTGTTCGCCGATGCCATCATGGCGCTGGGCTTCCGCGAGGCCTGCAAGGCCGGCATCTCGTTCGGCAAGGACGACATGGTCGTGCCTGCCGCCAAGCACAAGCTGATCGACGAAACCCGCCATCGGGTGCGCGAGTACGAGCAGCAGTACCTGGACGGCCTCACCACCGACAAGGAGAAGTACAATCTCGTGGTCGACACCTGGTCGAAATGCACCGATCTGGTCGCCGCTGAAATGATGAAGGAAATCTCCGAGCCGAAAATCGATCCCAAGACCAAGCGGATCGAGGAGATGAACTCGATCTACATGATGTCGCATTCCGGCGCCCGCGGCTCGCCGCAGCAGATGAAGCAGCTGGCCGGCATGCGCGGACTCATGGCGCGTCCCGACGGCTCCATCATCGAGACGCCGATCCTGTCAAACTTCAAGGAAGGTCTCACCGTTCTGGAGTACTTCAACTCGACCCACGGCGCTCGCAAGGGCCTGGCCGACACCGCGCTCAAGACGGCGAACTCGGGCTATCTCACCCGCCGCCTGGTGGACGTGGCCAACGACTGCATCATCACCGCCGAGGATTGCGGCACCAAGCACGGCATCACGGTGCAGGCCGAAATCGACGGCGGGCAGGTGGTCTCTTCGCTGGCGGAGCGCATCCTGGGCCGCACGGTCGCGGAGGACGTCAAGAATCCGGAGACCGGCGAGCTGATCCTGAAGCGCGGCCGCGAGGTCAGCGAAGACGTGGCCGAGCGCATCGAGTCGGGGCACATCCAGAAGGTGCGTGTCCGATCGGTGCTGGGTTGCGAGCTGTCCGACGGTGTCTGCGGCAAGTGCTACGGGCGCGATCTGGCGCGGGGAACGGCAGTCAATATCGGCGAAGCGGTCGGCGTCATCGCGGCGCAATCGATCGGAGAGCCGGGCACTCAGCTCACCATGCGCACCTTCCATATCGGTGGGGCGGCGCAGGTTGCGGGCCAGTCCAAGATCGAAGCCTCCTACGACGGCCGGATCAAGGTCGTGAACCGCAACGTCGTCAAGAATTCGGACGGCGAGTTGATCGCGATGGGCCGCAACATGCAGCTGGTGATCGTGGACTCCAAGGGTCTGGAGCGCGCCAGCTCGCGCATCACCTACGGCGCCAAGCTGAAGGTCGACGAGGGCGCCGCCGTGAAACGCGGCGACCGCCTGGCGGAGTGGAATCCGAACAGCCTGCCGATCCTCACCGAAGTGGACGGCGTAGTGAAGTACGAGGACCTTGTCTCCGGCCTGTCGGTGAAAGAAGTCGCCGACGAGAAGACCGGCGTCACCAACCGTGTCGTCATCGACACGCGCGGCACCGGCTCCAAGCCCCAAGACCTGCGGCCCACCATGGTCATCAGCGACAAGCGCGGCAAGCCGATCGCGCTGCCGGCCGGCGGGGAAGCGCGTTATCCGCTTTCCGTCGACGCCATTCTGTCGGTCGAGGACGGTGCCGAGGTGAAGGCGGGCGACGTGCTGGCTCGTATTCCGACCGAAGGCGCCAAGACGCGCGACATCACCGGCGGTCTGCCGCGGGTGGCGGAGCTGTTCGAGGCGCGCAAGCCGAAGGAATCCGCCGTGCTGGCGGAAGTCGACGGCTTCATCGAGTTCGGTAAGGACTACAAGAACAAGCGCCGCGTCATCGTGAAGCCGAAGAGCGACAAGCTCGAGCCCGTCGAGTACCTCATCCCCAAGGGCAAGCATATCAGCGTGCGCGAGGGCGACTTTGTCGAGAAGGGCGATTACATCGTCGAGGGCAATCCCAGCCCGCACGACATCCTGCGCATCAAGGGCGTCGAGGAACTGTCGACCTATCTGGTCAAGGAAATCCAGGACGTCTACCGGCTGCAGGGCGTGAAGATCAACGACAAGCACATCGAGGTGATCTGCCGCCAGATGATGCAGAAGCTGGAAGTGATCGACGGCGGCGACACCACCTTGCTGGCGGGCGAGCAGGTCGATCTCATCGAGCTGGAAGAAGCCAACAAGAAGGCGGCCGAGGAAGGCCTCAAGCTGGCCGAGGGCCGCCCCGTGCTTCTCGGCATCACCAAGGCAAGCCTGCAGACCCGCTCGGTGTTCTCCGCGGCCTCCTTCCAGGAGACCACGCGGGTGCTCACCGAGGCGGCGGTGCAGGGCAAGGTGGATACGCTCGAAGGCCTCAAGGAGAACGTCATCGTCGGTCGGCTCATTCCGGCCGGCACCGGCGGCGCCATCGCGCGGCTGCGCCACGTGGCGGCCGAACGCGACAAGGCCATCCAGGACGAACTGGCGAAGCAGCAGCCTGCGCAGCTCGAGGCGCCGCAGGTCGCCGCGGAGTAATCGCCCGGGCAACACAAGCATCAAAGGGCCAGCCTCACCGCCGGCCCTTTTTCTTGGGGCATATGCAACGGCAGAAATGGGAGGCGGAGAGGATCGCCGTGTCCTATATTTTGACCATGGCCCCGAAGCCCTTCACTTGGAACCGCGATGAGGCGCGTGCCGGAAAGTTCAACGGCCGCTTCCTGATCGGCGTGCTCACGACCGGCATCTACTGTCTGCCGTCCTGCACCGCGCGGCAGCCGAAGCCGGAAAACGTCCGCCTGTTCCGAACCGAGGACGAGGCCAAGGCCGCGGGGCTGCGCGCCTGCAAGCGCTGCCGCCCCGATCTCTACTATCGCGGCGAGGACGAAAACGTCTCGCTGTTCGAGGGCCTGGCGGCCCGGGTGCGGGCCGAGCCGTCGCGTTTTACCGACGCCGCCGCGCTGGCTTCGGCCTGCGGCGTGAGCCAGACCAAGCTGGGAGATCTGTTCCGCGAACATGCTCATCTAGCGCCGGCTGCCTGGCTCCGCCGCGAGCGGGTGCGCGCCGCTTGCGGCCGGTTGCTCGAGAGCGAGGAGCGGGTGGTCGATATCGGCTACGCCGCCGGCTTCGAGAGCGAATCGGTGTTCCATCGCCAGTTTCTGTCTCTGACCCGGATGACGCCCGGCGCCTACCGTGCCATGAACGGCGCGGCGGTGTTCCTGTTGCAGCTTCCGCCCGCCTATCGCGCTCAGGAAATGCTCGCCTATCACGCCCGCGATCCGGAGAGCCCCTGCGAGCGGGTGGACGACAGCCGTATCTTCAAGGCCCTGGCGACGCCGCAAGGACCGCTGGCGCTGGAAGTCTCGCTGGAGAGCGAAGGCGCCTGGTGCCGGACGCATGGCGTCGAGCGAATGAGCCGCGAGACCGCAAGCTTCATCCACATCGCGGCGCTCAGGATGCTGGGTCTAAACAACGAAGTGACGACGTTCGAGGGCCGCATGGCGCGCGACGAGAAGTTGGCGCCGCTGTTTGCCCGGCGTCGGGGGCTTCGCGTGCCAGCCATCCCCACCGGCTTCGACGGCCTCTGCTGGGCTATCATCGGACAGCAGATCAACGTCAAGTTCGCCGGCGCGCTGCGCCGCGAAATCCTCAATCTCGCAGGGGAGAGGATCGGCGAGATGCGGACGCATCCGACGGCGGACCGGGTCGTGGATATCGGAGCGGCGCGGTTGGCGAGGCGCCGCTATTCCCGCTCCAAAGCCGAATATCTCGTGGGCGCAGCGCGCGAGGTCGCCGCCGGTCGGCTCGACATCGAAGGCCTGCCGGACTCATCCGCCGTGTCGGCCGAAAAAAAGTTGACCGCCATCCGGGGCATCGGAACCTGGACTGCGCGCTACACCATGTTGCGCGGCGGCTTTGCGGATTGTGCGCCCGCGGGAGATAGCGCGCTGGCGACCGCGCTTCAGCGGCTGCATGTCTTGGAGGATCGTCCAGGGCCCGATGCGGTGCACGCGTTGATGCAGACCTTCGCCCCGCACAGGAGCCTCGCCACTTGCCATTTGTGGGCCAGCCTCAAGGACGCCGCATGACCCACGAGAAGCGATATTGGGCTCCGATCCAATCCCGGTTCGGCAGCTTCGCCGCCTGGGTCGACGGCCAGGGCAGGCTGCTCCGCTTCCACCTCAGCGCCAAAGGGGCCACACGGGTCGATCCGCGCGCCGAGCGGGACGACAAGGCGCTAGCCGGCGTGCAGCGGCAGATCGAGGAGTACGATTCGGGCAAGCGCCGCGAATTCGAATTCGAGCTGGCGATGGAGGGGCCGGACTTTCATCGGCAGGTGTGGCGAGCGCTCACCGAGATTCCCTACGGCGAAACAACCAGCTACGGCGCGTTGGCCAAGAAGCTGGGCCACCCGAACGGCGCCCGTGCCGTGGGCGTCGCCAACGGCGCCAATCCCATCGGGCTGATCGTGCCGTGTCACCGGGTGATTGGTTCGGACGGCAGCCTGATCGGCTACGGTGGCGGCCTGCCGCTCAAGCGCGCGCTGCTCGAACACGAAGCCCGCGTCGTCGGCCGCCCGCTCGATCTGTTTGCTGGTTAGCTTGAAGAGCCGGGCCGTGGAGGCTTTGGTAGCGGAACTGGCAGCGATTTTGTCGGCGAGGCGGCGGCAAGCCGCGTCTCCGATCCCTCCGCCGCGGCCGCCACGCGCATTTCCAGACGAGCGTCGCCCACTGGGTTTTGCGGCAAGGCCAGATTGGATTTCACCGCTGCGGCGACCAGCCCGGACACCTCGTTTGAATCCAGGCCACTACCGGTGATCACGACCACCATGTCCTGGCTCGGAACGACCGCGATCCGCTGGCCGCCATGACCATTGGCTTCGACATCGGCGGGTCCGCCGGCCGGCCCGTGTTCGGGATAAATCCACATACCGTAGCCGTACTGCACGTTCTGTCCGACATTGGCGTGCGCGCTGAAGGCCTGCTCGAGATAGGCTGCCGGCACGATCTGGCGTCCGTCCCATTCTCCGTGATGCAGCCAGAGATAGCCGAGCTTCGCCATGTCGCGGGGCTGCAGCTTCAGATCGGCGAAGCCATGGCTTACGCCGTCCGCATCTGTGGGCCAAGAGACATGTTCGATGCCCAGTGGCCCGAACAATTCCTTCTGTGCGAAGGAGGCGGCGCTGTCGCCGGTTCGATTGGTCAGGACTGCCGAGACCAGCTGCATGTCGCCGGCGCAGTAGTTGAAGGTGGTGCCGGGCTCCGCCGTCTCCGGCCGCTCCAGCGCGAAGGCGCTCCAGTGCGGGCTGTGCTCCATCTGCTGCAGGAAGTTGAGGCCGCCGCGCGTGCTGCAGTCGAGACCGGACTGCATGCTCAAGAGATGCGCCAGTGTGATGCGCGCCTTGTTGGCATCCTCGCCCGGCATCGCCTTGGGCAGCAAGGCCACGGCCGGCGTATTCAAATCCTCAAGCTGGCGCTTGCCGACCGAAATCCCCACCAGAGTCGAAATGACGCTCTTGGTGATGGACGCGACGTCGTGCAGCTCATTGTCGGCAAAGGGGTGAAAATAGGCATCCAGCACGATGGAACCATGACGCTCGATGAGCAGGCTGTGCACGGGAATGTGCCGCGCCCGAATTGCGTCCATGCCGTCCGCCAGTGCGTTCGAGTCGATACCTTGGGCTTCGGGCGTGGAGAGCGGCCAGCCATGCGTCGGCCAGGTTGTTGCCGGCTGAGCGGCAGTCGATACAGGCGGGGGAGTGCTCGTCGCGGCCTCGCGCGGATCGAAGAAGTCGCTGCACGAGGCCAGCAGCGGAGCCGCCGCGAGCAGGCACAACCCCAGACACTGCGACGCAGCAGCGCGCGCTCGCCCCATAGAAAAACCTCCGACACCCAGTTTTGCGTCTTTGCGAAGCGCGGCCGCCCAGCGCGATTTTTGTAATGCAGCGCTGCTTAGCGGGCAATGTAGCGAAACGCTCGGATTCTAAATGTTACCGAAGTTCCCAGCATCGTCAGAGCATTTCGCGGCGCTTTGGGTTGGTCAAATAAATCCAACAATTTCAGTCACTTAACAGAACAAGAAAGGCAGAGCCGTGAACCAGACAAGCCAATCGGCATCATATGATGGCGCTTGGACATCATGGAACTCTTGTCCGTTTCGTACGTTTGGCTTGCCGGGTGAGGTATGGCCGGTGCGAAGGGTCTCATGGCGAGTAGGGCCGAGCGTTGCTGTAGCGAAGGTGGATTGCCGTCGCTCCTGCGCGGCCGGGACTGGGCCCCCTATCACGACCATTCACTGCCCTCGACATCTTTCGCCCTGAGAGACTTCCATGACCGTCCGCACTGAAGCCGTCGGCACCCAGCCGTCCAAGCGCAAGCCTGCTCCTGCCAGAAAGCAGAACGGCAACGGCGCCTCTTTCGTCGAAGCCACCGTCATCGATCAGGCGGAGCTGCTGGAAGCCCTACAGGCGATGAAGATGGGTGACTTCTCAGTGCGGATGTCCGGTGGCCATACCGGTATCGCCGGCAAGCTCGCCGACACCTTCAACGAAATCGCCGCTGCCAATCAGCGGATGGCCGAACAGCTCGAGCGAGTGGGAGAAGTCGTGGGCCGCCAGGGTAAGACGCGGCACCGGGTGAAGTTTGGCCATTCGGTCGGCGCCTGGGGCGAGATGGAGAACTCCGTCAACACGCTGATCGACGATCTGTTGTGGCCGACGACGGAAGTGACGCGCGTGATCGCCGCGGTGGCCCAGGGCGACCTTCTGCAGACCGTTCGCCTCGACGTCGACGGCCGTCCGCTCAAGGGCGAGTTCCTGCGCTCGGCTAACATCATCAACACCATGATCCGGCAGCTGAGCGTGTTTACCTCGGAAGTGACCCGAGTGGCGCGCGAGGTCGGCACCGAGGGCAAGCTCGGCGGCCAGGCGCAGGTCCGCGAAGTGACCGGCGTGTGGAAGGACTTGACCGAAAGCGTGAACCTGATGGCGTCGAATCTGACCGCCCAGGTGCGCAACATCGCCGAAGTGACAATCGCCGTCGCCAACGGCGACCTCTCCAAGAAGATCACCGTGGACGTGCGGGGCGAGATTCTGCAGCAGAAGGAGGCCATCAACACGATGGTGGACCAGCTGCGCTCCTTTGCTTCGGAAGTGACGCGCGTGGCGCGCGAGGTAGGCACCGAAGGCAAGCTCGGCGGCCAGGCGCTGGTGCCGGGCGTCGCGGGCACCTGGAAGGACCTGACAGACTCGGTGAACGCCATGTGCGGCAACCTCACCGATCAGGTTCGCAACATCGCCAACGTGACCACTGCCGTGGCGCGCGGCGACCTCTCGCGCAAGATCACGGTGGACGTGCGCGGCGAGATGCTCGAGCTGAAGGACACCATCAACACCATGGTGGACCAGCTGAACGCGTTCGCCTCGGAGGTGACGCGCGTGGCCCGCGAAGTCGGCACCGAAGGCAAGCTCGGCGGTCAGGCACAGGTGCCCGGTGTGGCCGGTACCTGGAAGGACCTGACCGACAACGTCAACTCGATGGCGTCGAACTTGACTGCCCAGGTGCGCAACATCGCGGAAGTGTCCACGGCCATCGCCGGCGGAGACCTCTCCAAGAAAATCACCGTGAACGTGTCGGGTGAAATTCTTCAGCTCAAAGAAACCATCAACACCATGGTGGACCAGCTCAATGCCTTCGCCGGAGAAGTGACGCGCGTGGCGCGCGAAGTCGGCACCGAAGGACGTTTGGGCGGGCAGGCGCAGGTGCCGGGCGTCGCCGGTACGTGGAAGGACCTGACCGACTCCGTGAACTCCATGGCCTCCAACCTCACGGCCCAAGTGCGCAACATCGCGGAAGTGTCGACCGCCATCGCCAGCGGCGACCTTTCCAAGAAGATCACCGTGGACGTGCGGGGCGAAATCCTTCAGCTCAAGGAAACCATCAACACGATGGTGGACCAGTTGAACGCCTTCGCTTCTGAAGTGACGCGCGTGGCACGCGAAGTGGGCACCGAAGGCCGTCTCGGCGGCCAGGCGGTGGTGCGCGGCGTGGCCGGTACGTGGAAGGACCTGACCGACTCCGTGAATTCCATGGCGTCGAACCTGACCGCTCAGGTGCGCAACATCGCGGAGGTGGCGACCGCGGTGGCGCGGGGCGACCTTTCCCGCAAGATCACCGTGGACGTGAAGGGCGAAATCCTCGAGCTCAAGAACACCCTCAACACCATGGTCGATCAGTTGAACGCTTTCGCCTCGGAAGTGACCCGCGTGGCCCGCGAAGTGGGCACCGAGGGCAAGCTCGGCGGCCAGGCGCAAGTGTCGGGCGTCGCCGGCACCTGGAAGGATCTGACGGACAACGTGAACTCCATGGCCGGCAACTTGACGGCCCAGGTGCGCAACATTGCCGAAGTGGCGACCGCCATCGCCAACGGCGACCTTTCGCGCAAGATCACCGTGGACGTGCGCGGCGAAATCCTGCTGCTGAAGGAAACCCTCAACACCATGGTGGAGCAGCTCCGCTCCTTCGCCGCCGAAGTGACCCGCGTGGCGCGCGAAGTGGGCACCGACGGCCGTCTCGGCGGCCAGGCCGTGGTGCCTGGCGTCGGCGGCACCTGGAAGGACTTGACCGACTCCGTGAACCTGCTCGCCGCCAATCTGACGACCCAGGTGCGCAACATCGCCGAAGTGACGACGGCGGTGGCGCGCGGCGACCTGTCGCGCAAGATCACGGTGGACGTGAAGGGTGAAATCCTCGAGCTCAAGAACACCATCAACACCATGGTGGACCAGCTCAATGCCTTCGCCGCCGAAGTGACGCGCGTGGCGCGCGAAGTCGGCACCGAAGGCCGTCTCGGCGGCCAGGCCGCCGTGCCCGGCGTGGCCGGTACCTGGAAGGACTTGACCGACACGGTCAACGTGATGGCGGCCAACCTCACCGAGCAGGTGCGCGGCATCGTGAAGGTGGTGACGGCCGTCGCCAACGGTGACCTCAAACAGAACCTCACCGTGAAATCGAAGGGCGAGGTCGCGGCCTTGGCCGAAACCATCAACAACATGACCGCGACTCTGGCAACATTCGCCGATCAGGTGACGACGGTGGCGCGCGAGGTGGGCGTGGAAGGGCGCCTCGGCGGCCAGGCCAACGTGCCCGGCGCTTCTGGCACCTGGAAGGACTTGACCGGCAACGTGAACCTGCTGGCGGCCAACCTCACCACGCAGGTGCGCGCCATCGCCGAGGTGGCGACCGCTGTGACCAAGGGCGACTTGACGCGGTCCATTCAGGTTGAGGCGCGCGGCGAAGTGGCCGAGCTGAAAGACAACATCAACACCATGATCGGCAATTTGCGTCTCACCACCGATCGCAATACCGAGCAGGACTGGCTGAAGACCAACCTCGCCAAATTCACCAACATGCTGCAGGGCCAGCGCGACCTTAATACCGTCGGCCGCCTGCTGCTCTCCGAGTTGACGCCACTGGTGCGCGCGCAGCTTGGCGTCATCTATCAGATGGACAGCGAAGCGGCCGGCAGTCTGCGGCTCGTGGCTTCCTATGCGGACGACGGCATCGATGGTCACCCTCGCTCGATCAACATCGGCGACGGGCTGGTCGGCCAATGCGCGCTCGACAAGCAGCGGCTTCTGATCGGCGACCTGCACGAAAGCGCGGTGGCGATCAGCTCGGCGCTGCTCAAGGTGGTGCCCAAGAACATCATCGTGCTCCCAGTTCTGTTCGAGAACCAGGTCAAGGCGGTGATCGAGCTGTCGTCGCTCGGTAATTTCAGCGAGCTGGAAATCGCCTTCCTCGACCAGCTGACCGCCAATATCGGCATCGTGCTCAACAGCATCGAAGCGACGATGCAAACCGAAGCACTGCTCAAGCAGTCGCAGCAGCTCGCCATCGAGCTGCAGACTCAGCAGAAGGAGTTGCAGCAGACCAACGAAAAGCTCGAACAGAAGGCGCAGCAGCTGGCCGAGCAGAACGTCGAGGTGGAGCGCAAGAATCAGGAGATCGAGCAGGCCCGCCGTGCTCTGGAGGAAAAGGCGACCGAGCTGTCGCTCACTTCCAAGTACAAATCCGAGTTCTTGGCCAATATGAGCCACGAGCTGCGTACGCCGCTCAACAGCATTCTCATCCTTGGCCAGCAGCTCGCTGACAACCCAGACCAGAACCTGACGCCCAAGCAGGTAGAATTCGCCCGCACCATTCATGGCGCCGGCACCGATCTGCTCAACCTCATCAGCGACATTCTCGATCTCTCCAAGATCGAGTCCGGCACAGTCACGGTGGAGGCGGAGGAAATCGGCTTTGCCAGCGTCGTGGACGCAGTGGCGCGCCCGTTCCGTCACGAAGCGGACACGCGGCAACTCTCCTTCGAAGTGCAGGTGGATCCGTCGCTCGGCCGCACCATCTTCACCGACTCCAAGCGCCTGCAGCAGGTGCTGAAGAACCTTCTCTCCAACGCCTTCAAGTTCACGGAGAAGGGTGGCATCCGTCTCAATGTCCGAGCCGCGCCGACCGGCTGGAGCGGCGATCATCCCATTCTCAGCCAGAGCGGCAGCGTGGTGGCGTTCGAGGTTTCGGATACCGGCATCGGCATCCCGCCCGAAAAGCAGCGCATCATCTTCGAGGCCTTCCAACAGGCGGACGCCAGCACCAGCCGCAAATACGGCGGCACCGGCCTCGGTCTTGCCATCAGCCGTGAGCTGTCGAACCTGCTCGGCGGTGAAATTCATCTGAGCAGTACGCCCGGCGTCGGCAGTAGCTTCGTGCTCTATCTGCCGCTGCGTTACGTGGGGCCGACAACGGCGGCGCGCGGCGGCGGCAGTGTGCCTGCCAATGTTCCAAGCGTCAGCTACGCCCTGGTGGCGTCGCCCGACCGACCGGTCGAGCAGATCGCGGACGACCGAAGCATTGTCGAGCCGGGCGATACCGTTCTGCTGATCGTGGAAGACGACCCGCACTACGCCCGCATCCTGCTCGATCTAGCTCACGACGAAGGCTTCAAGGTGCTGGTCGCCATGCGTGGCGACGATGCGCTCGATCTGGCGATGGAGTATATGCCCACCGCCATCTCGCTCGACATCTTCCTGCCCGACATGCTGGGCTGGACCGTGCTGAGTCAGCTCAAACAAAATCCCAAGACGCGCCATATCCCGGTTCAGATCGTCACCTTGGACGAAGACCGCCAGCATGGACTCGCACGCGGCGCCTTCTCTTTCGTCACCAAGCCGACGACCGCGGAGGGCGTCCAAGCCGCGCTGACACGCATCAAGGACTACGCGCGTCCGCGCAAAAAACGCCTGCTGGTAATCGAGGACAATCCGGCCGAGCAGATGAGCATCGCCGAGCTCTTGGGAGACGACGATATCGAAATCGGCACCGTCGGCTCGGGCGAGGAGGCACTGGCCTCGCTCAAGGAGGAGCCGGCCGACTGCATCGTGCTCGATCTACGGCTGCCGGATATGACTGGCTTCGAAGTGCTGGAGCGGCTGCGCGACGATCCGGCGCTGGCGGAAATCCCCGTCATCGTCTTCACCGGTCGGGAATTGTCGGCTGAGGAGGATGCGCAGCTTCACACCATGGCGCGCAGCATCGTCGTCAAAGGCGTGGAGTCACCGGAGCGCCTGCTGGACGAGACCTCGCTGTTCCTGCATCGAGTCATCACCGATCTGCCGACCGAAAAGCAGCGTATGCTGGAGCGGCTCAACACCTCGGACGAGGACCTGGTCGGCCGCGTGGTGCTGCTGGTGGACGACGATGCCCGCAACATCTTCGCGCTCAGCTCGATCCTGGAGCGCCGCGGCATGCGGGTTCTGACCGCCAACACGGGCAAGGAGGCGATCGCGCTGCTCGAATTCACCCCCGAGCTGTCGATCGTGCTCATGGACATCATGATGCCCGAGATGGATGGCTATCAGACAACCTCGCTGATCCGCGCCAATCCCAAGTTCCGCCGCCTGCCGATCATTGCACTCACGGCAAAGGCGATGAAGGGCGATCGCGAGAAGTGCCTGGAAGCCGGCGCCTCCGACTACCTAGCCAAGCCAGTGAACACCGAGCAGCTTCTGTCGGCGCTGCGTATGTGGCTGCACAGATAGGCGCCCGATGAACCCGAGTGAGAAGGTCAACATCCTTCTGGTCGACGACCAGCCCGGCAAGCTGCTGAGCTATGAAGTTATGCTCGGCGAGCTGGGCGAGACCTTGCTCAAGGCCTCCTCCGCCAACGAAGCGTTGAGCAAGCTGCTTCGTTACGAGGTGGCGGTCATCCTCATCGACGTGTGCATGCCGGAGCTCGACGGTTTCGAGCTGGCCAAGATGATTCGTGAACATCCCCGCTTTCAGAAGACGGCGATCATCTTCATCTCCGCGATTCACCTGGCCGAGTCGGACTATCTGCGCGGCTACAATGCGGGCGCGGTCGACTACCTGCCGGTGCCGGTGGTGCCGGAACTGCTGCGCGCCAAGGTGCGCGTCTTTACCGACCTGTTCCGCAAGACCAAGCAGCTCGAGAGGATGAACGAGGAGCTGGAGCGCCGCGTGATTGAGCGCACCGCGGCTCTCGAGGCCTCCAATTCCCGCCTCATGCAGAGCGAGCGCGGCCGCGGCTTGGCGTTGGTCGCAGGCAACATGGGATCGTGGGAATATCACGCCAGCGACGGCCGCTGGGCCTGGGACGAGGGGCACAGCCGCATCTTCGGCATCGATCCGCCTTTCGGGTTCTCCGGCCAGATTGAGGTGCGGAAATTCTTTCGTGACGAGGATTGGGCCATCCTCGAGCGCGCCTTCGACGAGGCCTCGGAGCAGAGGAATACTTTTCAGACCGAATTGCGCATCCAGCGTGCCTCCGGCGAGATGCGTACCTGCCTGATAGCGGCCGCCGCGAGCTTCGACCGTTCGGGCCGGCTTACGCGAATGGACGGCGTCACCGTCGATATCACCGACCGCAAGCAGGCCGAGATGATGCAGGCGCTGCTGGCCCGCGAGGTCGATCACCGGGCGCGCAACGCGCTGGCCGTGGTGCAGGCCATCATCCGGCTCGCCCGCGCCGATAGCCAGGAGGCCTACGCTGCCGCCGTCGACGGACGCGTGCGGGCGCTCGCCAACACGCATGATCTTCTGTCGAAGTCTCGCTGGCAGGGGGCCGACGTTCGCAGTCTGGTCGAGGAGGAAATGGCACCCTATCGCGAAACGGGCGGCATCTCGGTTGCCGGGCCTTCGACCATCCTTCCGCCGGAAAAGGCCCAAACCCTCGGCCTCGCACTGCACGAGCTTGCCACCAACGCCGCGAAATATGGCGCGCTCTCGCAACCTGGCGGCTCGGTCACCATCGAATGGTCGCTGACGGATGGTGCGCTCAATATCGTCTGGCAGGAGGCGGGTGGGCCGCCCGTGCAGGCGCCCGCCAAGATCGGCTTCGGCACCAAGATCATCAGCGCCGGCCTCAGCCGCCAGAACGGCGACGACGCGGAGTTCGACTGGGATCCGACGGGTCTCAAATGCACGATCACTGTGCGCTGCGACGAACGCGGCCGGCGCGGCGAGCGGCCTTCGCTCAGGCAGGGCCTATCGGCTCAGCCGGTCGCGCCATTGCAGACGCGTCTCCTTCTCATCGAGGACGAGCCGCTGGTTGGAATGCTGACGCGGGAATATCTCGAGGAGTTGGGCTACGGCGTGCTGGGACCGTTCACAAATCTGGCGGAAGCGGAGAGCGCCATCGAATGCTCCGCCTTCGAGGCTGCGATCCTCGACGTCAATCTCGCCGGGACGCCGGTCTATCCGCTCGCCGCTCGCCTCAAGGCAATGCGGCTGCCCATCGTCTTCGTGACCGGTTACGGCCCCGAAAGCATCGATGAAACCTATAGCGACGTCCCGATCGTGCAAAAGCCGATTGCCAAGGACGCTCTAGCCAAGGCGGTGGAAACGGCGGTCGGCGGCGCGGCGGCCTCGAAGACGCTGAGGCAAACCGCCTAATTCCCTCGAAATTGTCGGCGCGGGAACTGACGATGAGTGCGTTTGCCGCTGGCGATCAGTCCGTCCCCTTCAGGCGGTAGCCAACGCCCTGTTCGGTCAGGATCAGGCTCGGTCGCTCCGGTTGGGCTTCGATCTTCTGCCGCAAGGTGCGGATGTATATTCGCAGGTATTTCACGTCCGCTTCCGAACCCCAAACGTTCTTCAAGATGAATTTGTGAGTGAGCACCTTGCCCGCATGCGCCACCAACAGGCGCAACAGATCGTATTCGCGCGGCGTGAGTTTCACTTCCTCGCCCCGAACCATGACGATGCGCCGCACCAGGTCGACCGTGAGATCGCCGCTCTTGAACAGCGGCCGCTCGCCTTCCTGCTGCAGGCGGTGCCGTAGCGCGGCGCGAATGCGTGCGAGCAATTCATCCATGCCAAAAGGTTTAGTGACGAAATCGTCGGCGCCCATGTCGAGGGCTTTGACCTTGCCCGCTTCGTCGGCGCGCGCCGAGAGGATGACGATGGGAACCGCGGAGCCCGTCTCCCGCACCTGGCGGATGACGTCAAAGCCGTCCATTCCTGGAAGGCCCAGATCGAGCACGATGGCATCGACGGCATTGCGCCGGAGCAGCGCCAGCGCAGCGGCACCGTCCTCCGCCTCGAGCACCTGATAGCCATGCGCGCCGAGGCCGGTGCGCAAAAGGCGGCGGATCGGCGGTTCGTCGTCCACCACCAGAATGCGTTGACCGGAGGACAGCGCCGTCATGCTGCGCGCTCGCGCGGCTGTTCCAGCGGCAGGGGCAGCAGTATGATGAACTGCGCGCCATGGCCGTCGGGTCGATTGTTTGCCGTGATGGTGCCGCCCATCGCCTCCATGAAGCCGCGGCAAATGGGAAGACCTAACCCCGTGCCGGCGCGTTTGCGGTCGGCGGCCTGAACGCGATAGAACTTGTCGAAGATGCGCTCGAGGTCGGCTTCGGGAATGCCGTCGCCTTCGTCGACGACTTCCAGGCGGAGCTGATTGCCGTCCGCCCGCGCGCGGATCTGCAGGCGGCTGCCGGGCGGTGCATACTTCGCTCCGTTGTCCAGCAAATTGAACAGCACCTGTTCGAACAAGACAGGGTCAATCTTGACCGGCGGGAGGTCGGCGGCAAGCTCGATCTCGATGCGGTGCTTGGACAGAACCTTGTGAGCGCGATGCAGCGCGCTTCCCACCACGTCGCCGATATCGACATAATCGAGCCGCGGCTCGATAGCGCCGGATTCCAGCCGCGTCATGTCGAGCAGGTTGGCGATGAAGCGGTTGAGCCGCTCGGCTTCCTCCTGGATGGTGGCGATCAGCTCTTCCTGCTCCGGTTCGTCCAGGGACTTGCGCTGGCTCCTGAGGCTGCTGGCGGAGCCTAGAATGCTGGCCAACGGCGTACGCAGATCGTGGGAGATGGACGTCAGCAGCGCCGCTCTCAAACGTTCGGTCTCGGCCGCGATGCGGGCGCGGTCGATATCGGCGACCAGGTTCACCCGCTCGATGGCAAGGGCGGCCTGATCGGCCAGCGAATCGAACAACCGGCGCTGATCCGGCGCCAGCAGCGGGCCTGGCCGGTCGCTGTCGAGCCCCACGATGCCGATCGTGCCGCGGCCTGTGCGCATAGGCAGGAAGAGCCGCTTGGCGCCCGGCAGGGTATCGGCACCCCGGCCGGCTGCTGTGCCGTGCTGGAACGCCCATTTCGCCGCCGCCATGTCTGCGTCGTCGAGCACGTCCTCGGGCGGATAGCCCGCGCGCACCGCGATGCTTTCGCCCTCGGGCAGGATAATCACGACCCGCACCTTCAGCATCTGCGCCATCTGAAAGGCGGTTGCCCAGAGGAGGTCGTCCAAGGTGAATACGCCGGCGAGCTTGCGGCTGAAGAGATAGAGATTTTCCGTGACGGCGGCGCGCTCGCGCGTGGCGATGGCCTGCGCCCGCAACCGGGCCGCGAGATTGCTGGCGAGGATGGCCACCAGACCGAAGAAGAACACGGTCACCACGTTTGCGGGGTCGGCGATGGTGAAGGTGTAGAGCGGCGGCAGAAAGAAGAAATTGAACGCCAGCACGCAGGCGATGCAGGCGTAGAGCGCCGGCCACAGGCCGAAGCCGACGGCACTGGCGAGCACGGCCT